>NZ_CATKIF010000067.1:0-221 GCF_949752865.1 Burkholderia sp. IT-111MI5
GCGTTCGGCTTCTGCGTGAACAGGTTGTACGCGATCCGGATCGTCATCTCGCCCGCGTCGTGCAGCTTGCGGATCACTTCGTAATCGTCGGGATAATTCTGCGAACCGCCGCCCGCATCGATCACGCCCGTCACGCCGAGACGGTTCAGTTCGCGCATGAAGTGGCGCGTCGAGTTGTACTGGTATTCGAACGGCAGCTTCGGCCCCTTCGCGAGCGTCGC
>NZ_CATKIF010000068.1:0-216 GCF_949752865.1 Burkholderia sp. IT-111MI5
GCATACGACGTGCGAGCGCACGTTGTGCTTCGCGCCTTCCTTCGCGAGCACGCGTGCGAGGCCGAGCAGGCCGTGCTTGGCCGTCACGTACGCCGACTTCAGCGGCGACGCTTCGTGCGAGTGCACCGAACCCATGTAGATCACGACGCCGCCGCGATCGTCCTTGTACATGTGCTTGAGCGCGGCCTTCGTCGTCAGGAATGCGCCGTCGACGTG
>NZ_CATKIF010000069.1:0-203 GCF_949752865.1 Burkholderia sp. IT-111MI5
GGCCAGCGATTCTGTGCGAGCACGCGCACGACGCCTTCGAGATCGTCTTCCATCTGCGCCGGCAGGTCCGGGCGTGCAACGCGGAAGTCCTCGAAATCCGCTGCCGAAAACACCAGCATCTCGCCGGCGCCGTTGTTGCGGAAATAGTCGGTGCCGTCGTGATACTTGACGCTCCTGGTCCAGTTCACGAAGTCTTCCTTCTC
>NZ_CATKIF010000070.1:0-200 GCF_949752865.1 Burkholderia sp. IT-111MI5
CCTGCCTTCACGTTCGACAGCGTCGTGCCGTTCGCGCCGGCCAGCGTGACCGTGTCCTTCGTCGTGCCGTCGTACACCACCGCCAGCGATTCGCCCGTCACCGGGTCGATCACGCCGCCGTTCTTCAGCGAGTCGCGCAGGTCGCCGATGTCCTGGTTCGTCGCGAACAACTGCGAACCGTTCACCGCGTCCTTGCTCGT
>NZ_CATKIF010000071.1:0-358850 GCF_949752865.1 Burkholderia sp. IT-111MI5
CACGTTTGCTAAGCCAGCCGATGTGCTTGGTCGTGCCAGTGGAGGTCTCTTCGCGGAGTACCTCGATGTCGAAGTCGAAGAACTCGCGATAGTCGTCCAGGGGGGACTTCATCGCGGCCGCCCCGGTGACCGTCTTTTCGCGCATCAGCTCTTCGAACTCCTTGGGCAGCTCTCCGGCACCGCCGAGCAAGTCCTCGGTCGGGCCGTATTGGGCGACGTCCTTGATGAACTTCAGCAGCACGGCGAAAGCGGGTCGCACATGTGAGCGGAACTGGTAGCGTTCGTTGTTGGTGAACATCGGCGCCAGGCGCAGGGCCTCGTTCATTCGGTTGACGGTGTCGCTCAACCACTCAAGGTGCTCGTGCAGAGCCACCGCAACGTCGTTGCGGAAGGTGCTCTTGGCGGCGCTCAGGGCATCTTCCATCCGAGCCTTATTTTCGCGCAGGCCCGTCTCGGTTAGGACTATGACCCGTGCGTCCAGCCAAGCGCGGGCGCTGCGCCAGTCGTCCTGGGTCCCGGCAGGCATGAACTCGTTATGCCTGACAAGGAACGCCGACAGCTTCTGCATGGCACTGGACCATTTCTGACGGGAGTCAGTCTCAGCGCGGTTGCCGCGGTGTTTGCAATCGGCGACGATCTCATTGAAAGACAGGCCCTGGCGTGTCAATAGCCTTTCCCATTGGTCTGATGCGTAGTCGGCGTCGTAGCCGTCAACCGCACGTGCTGCTTCAGCGATTCCGTTCTGGGTAGGTCATGAACAGCCATTGCTGGCACTCCTCCGTGTTCTCAACCGCCATTTGATAGTCGGGGGGCATCTGTCGATCGATGTCCGTCGCTGCCATGAGTTCCTGCACCATGTATTTCAGGAGGGCTGCTCTGCAGCTTTCGATTCGCGCCGAGGCCCCATTGAAGTATTCATTTCTGACAACCAGTTGCTGCGATGGGGCTAGGCTAGGGTGAGCGGTAATCCTGACCTGAAGAACTGTGGACCAGGCGACGTCGGTCGAGACATCTATCAAGCTGGGATCTGAGAGCAGTTTGATATTGCTCATTCGCCCTAATACGAAGTCACGGAAATCTTGCCGATGCAGACAGTAGCCGCGAACATGCCACCGTCGTCCCGCTCGTAACAGGCTGTGAGGCTCGACGATTCGCTCGTGTGGCTCCGGGTTATTCATGGAGCAATAGAGGAACTTCACTCTGAGGTGATCCGCGATGGCCAGGCTTAACCGGGAGAAGATACGTGGCGAGGTGTGGGCAAAGTCCCACGAAATTGAAAGTGGCTTGCCCGGCGCGTTCAGGGCATGTGGGACCAGCATGGCGCTAATGGCGCTTGACCGCGAGGCGTGCGCGGCGCGTTCGGCGTCCGAGTATGCCATGGAGGTCGCCACGTCCGCCTTGCGCTTGCTGTCCCAGGTCACCCAATCCGGATACGACTCACGGAAGTCGCGAAGCCACTCGCTGGCTCGTATAGGACTCAATCCAAACTCAGTGACGAGCCTGCCGCGACTGACCCGACCTTCCCAGAGAAGGATCCGGCCAACTTTGGCCTCTCTTTCCTGACGGCCCTCAATAGACATGTCGACGTTGTCTCCTACTGGTCATCGATATGGTATGCAAAAACATATGATATGTAAATCCATATCTTGTATGACTGGAGAGTGAGCGATCTAGGCATGGAGGTGGAAATAATGATCCAGGCTGAGGATTTAGGGTTGGCGGTCCGGTACGTATGGAAGTCATTCTTGCTTTTTGGTTTTCCTTACCATAAAGTAAGGAATTGGGAGGTGTCACCATGGCAGCAGCAACTATTACTTCAAAGGGGCAGGTCACGATCCCGGTGGACGTGCGTAATCAGCTTGGCTTGGAGGCCGGCGACCGGATCGAATTTAGCTTCAATGAGGCGACAGGCCGGTACGAGGTCTATCCAGCGACGCGCTCGCTCGTGGAGCTCAAGGGCGTTGTGAAGAAGCCTGAGAAACCGGTGTCGATTGACGACATGAATCAGGCCATCGCCGAGCAGGGGGCGTCAGCGCGATGATCGGACTGGATACAAACGTGCTAGTTCGCTACTTCGCGCAAGACGATGAGGTTCAGTCGAAGAAGGCGACGGCACTGATGGAGTCCCTGTCGCCCGAGCGGCCGGGATATGTTTCGCAGGTCGCATTAATCGAGGTTGTCTGGGTACTTGGGTGCTGCTACGGTGTCGAACGAGAGCAGATGAAGGACATCGTCGAATCAATGATCGGGACCAAAGAACTGGTCGTCGAAAGTGCTGACACGGTACGCAAGGCACTTCGCGTTTTCGCATCTTCAAAGGCGGATTTCGCGGACTGCCTGATCGAGCGTTCTGGGCATGTAGCCGAGTGCGAGTACACGGCTACTTTCGACGTGTCTGCCTCGAGGGTCGCGGGGATGCAGTTGATCAAGTAATCGTACCGATCACTAATGCACGACGAGTAGTTCGGATGCTGCCGAGAACGCTGCCGATTTCCCGCGCTCGCCGGATCTGGGGCTTCGTCGGGTCCGCTTTTTAGTGTTTTTTTAGTGTTCGGACTAGGGTAAGGGAAGTTCGATTTTTGGGGGCGGAGCGTAAAGCCTTACTGGCATTGCCTCGGGACACAGCCATGATCCAAAGTTAAATGATTTGTGATCACTCGCCGCCGCAAAATTTTGCACAATGGCGGCAGCGCGGCGTTGCGCCGCGATTCGCCCCCGGCAACCGACAATCCCGACAACCGTTGTCGCAACCGTTACCGAACCCGAGCCCGACCTGCCGCCGCCCACCGCCATGGACCATCCGAAACGCATCCTGATCGTCGAGGACGACGCCGACATCGCCGACGTGCTGAGCCTGCACCTGCGCGACGAGCGCTACGAAGTCGTGCACAGCGCGGACGGCGCCGAAGGGCTGCGCCTGCTCGAACAGGGCAACTGGGACGCGCTGATCCTCGACCTGATGCTGCCGGGCGTCGACGGCCTCGAAATCTGCCGGCGCGCGCGTGCGATGACGCGCTATACGCCGATCATCATCACGAGCGCGCGGTCGAGCGAGGTGCACCGGATCCTCGGCCTAGAGCTCGGCGCCGACGACTATCTGGCGAAGCCGTTCTCGGTGCTCGAACTCGTCGCGCGCGTGAAGGCGCTGCTGCGGCGCGTCGATGCGCTCGCGCGCGATTCGCGGATCGACGCGGGCACGCTCGACATCGCCGGGCTGTCGATCGACCCGATCGCGCGCGAGGCGAGCGTCGACGGCGCGCGCATCGACCTCACGCCGCGCGAATTCGACCTGCTGTATTTCTTCGCGCGGCACCCGGGCAAGGTGTTCTCGCGGATGGACCTGCTCAATGCCGTGTGGGGCTACCGGCACGAAGGCTACGAACACACGGTCAACACCCACATCAACCGGCTGCGCGCGAAGATCGAGGCCGATCCGGCCGAGCCCGTGCGAATCCTCACCGTGTGGGGACGCGGCTACAAGCTCGCCGCGCCGGGCCAGCGGGACGCGTCATGAAACTCACGCTCACCCAGCGGCTGTCGCTCGTGTTCTCGATCCTGCTGCTCGCATGCTCCGGCGCATCCGCGTGGCTGCAGATCCGCGCGAACGACATGCGCGAGAAGGAAGTCGTGCAGGGGCTGTCGCGCGACCTGGCCGCCAACATCGCCAACAGCGCGCCGCTGATGGACGCGAACGGGCTGCGCCCCGACGCCGTGCGCACGCTGTTCGGCCAGCTGATGGGCGTGAACCCGAGCGTCGAGGTGTACCTGCTCGACAACGCGGGGCGGATCAAGGGCGACGATGCGCCGCCTGGCCACGTGAAGCGCGATCGCGTCGATCTTGCTCCCGTGCAGCGGTTCATCGCGGGCCAGCCGCTGCCGATCCTCGGCGACGATCCGCGCAGCCCCGACGCGCGCAAGGTGTTCAGCGCCGCGCCGCTGCAGCGCGCCGGGCAGCCGCCGTCGGGCTATATCTACGTGGTGCTGCTCGGCGAGGCGCACGACCGGCTGGCCGCGCGCGTCGACGCCGGCAACGTGCTGCGCACGACGCTGTGGTCGATGGCGGTTGTCGCGCTGCTCGGCCTGCTCGCGGGCCTCACCGCGTTCAGCTTCATCACGCGCCCGCTGCGCCGTCTGACGGACGCGATGCGACGTTTCGACGCGAACGGCGTGCCCGACACGCAGCCGCCGGTGCCGCGCTCGCCGCCGGGCCGGCGCGGCGACGAAATCGCGGTGCTCGAATCCGCGTTCGCGCAGATGGCCGACCGGATCGGCGACCAGTGGCGCGCGCTGACGCACCAGGACCAGCAGCGGCGCGAACTGATCACGAACATCTCGCACGACCTGCGCACGCCGCTCACGTCGCTGCACGGCTATCTGGAGACGCTGTCGCTGAAGTCCGACGCGCTCGCCGAACCCGAACGGCGGCGCTACCTGTCGATCGCGCTCGCGCAGAGCGCGAAGGTCGGCCGGCTCGCGCAGGCGCTGTTCGAGCTCGCGCGGCTCGAATCGGGCGGCGTGCAGGCGGAGCGCGAGCCGTTCTCGCTGGTCGATCTCGTGCAGGACGTGTTCCAGAAATTCGAGCTGGCCGCGCAGGCGCGCGGCATCGTGCTGCATGCGCGGATCCCGCCGCGCGTGCCGGTCGTGTCGGCCGATCTCGGGATGATCGAGCGCGTGCTGACCAACCTGCTCGACAACGCGCTGCGGCACACGCCTTCGCACGGCGAGGTCGAGGTCGCGCTGGAGCCGCGGGGCGACCGCGTGGTCGTGACCGTGTCGGATACCGGCGAAGGGATTCCGGCGGCGCGCCGCGAAGGGCTGTTCCAGCGGCCGCAGCGGCCGATGAGCGGCGGCACGGTGACGAGCGGCGGGCTCGGCCTGCTGATCGTGCACCGGATGCTGGCGCTCAACGGCAGCAGCATCCGGCTCGTCGACCGGGCCGGGCGCGGCGCGGTGTTCGAGTTTGCGCTGGCGGTCGCGTCGCCGGCGGCCGGCGACGCGCGCTGAAATTCGTCAGCGTCGTCGTCCGCGTTCAGCCGCCGCGCTTGCGCCGCACGTCGCTCGGCGTGGTGCCGGTCCAGCGCTTGAACGCGTGACGGAATCCGACCGCATCGCTGAAGCCGAGCGTCAGCGCGATGTCCTCGATGCTGAGCGTGGTGGTGCTGAGATAGTCGATCGCGAGCGCCTTGCGCACGCTCGTCAGCAGTTCGCTGTACGACGTGCCTTCGGCTTCGAGCTTGCGGCGCAGCGTGCGTGACGTGATGCAGAGGAGGTCCGCGATCGCGTCGATGTCCGGGAAGTGTCCGGGCGTGCGGATGAGCTCCTGGTAGACGCGTCGCGTGATGCCCGACTGGCTGCGCAATTCGTCGAGCAACTGCGCGCAGTGCGACGATACCTGCGCGGCCGTGATCGGATTCGCGAGCTGCGGCGCGCGTGTCAGCCACGCGGCCGGATAACTGAGCGTGTGGTGCGGCTGGTCGAACGCGAGCGGGCATTCGAGCGCGTCGGACAGCAGCGCCGCGTGCGGCGGCTGCGGCTGCGCGAATTGCGCGCGCGCCGGCACGCACCACGCGCCCATCACGTCCTTGATGATCGTCACGTGCAGCGCGAACTGCATGTCGATCAGGAAGCGGTACAGCGCTTCGTCGAGATCGGGCAGCGCGACTTCGTGCCGGTCCGGAAACAGCCACGACGCGGTGTCGCCCTGTTCGACCCAGCGGATCGCGAGCATGCCGTTCGCGAGCCGGTGATACTTGACCGCCGAGTCGAACGCGTGCGCGAGCGATTCCGAACACAGCATCGCGTAGCCGTACATCCCGTAGCTCGACACGTGCAGCAGGCGGCCGACGCGCACGCCGAGATCCGTGCCGTCGTAACGGCCGATCGCATTGCGTGCGGCGCGCAGGAACTGCTCGGGCGACGTGAGCGTGAACGGATCGGCGACGGCGGCCGGATCGAGGCCCGTGCCGTCGAGCACCGTGGCCGGGTCGAGGCCGGCCTCCGCCGCGACCGCGACGAGCGCGGCCAGCTTGGCCGGCGAGAAGCGCTTCTCGCGCAACGCGTGGGCGGGCGGGGCGTCCGGCAGGCGGTCTGCGCGGGCAGCCGTCGGGTTCAAGAGCGCACTGCGCGGCATGACGGGTCCTGCGTCCGAATCGATATCGTTGACGGAACGTAATTCTGAGCGGGAACGGTTCCGGGCGCCACAGGGTTCACCCTGATGCCGGCCGGCGCACGTGGCCTGCCAGGGGCGGGCGGCTTGACGGATGGGGCTGGAGACCGGCCGGCCAGCGCCTATCGTGTCCGTTTCGATCATCTTTTCGGCCGGCCGGATCATTTTCAAAGCGCGTCGCGCGGGCGATAGTCGCCGATCAGGCGACGGCCCGCGCCACCCAGGCGTGCAGGCCGCCGTGCGAACGGCGCGAGGCCGGCCCGGGGCGGTTCCCGGCCGGGCGGTGCGCCGTCCCCCAGGAGCGAGACATGACGAACAGACACTGGACCGGGTCGTATGGCTCGATCCCCGCCGAGATCGACGCCGATCGCCATCCTTCCGTCAGCGCGCTGCTGGACGACGCGATGCGCCGCTTCGCCGATCGTCCCGCGTTCCATGCGTTCGGCCGCACGCTGACCTATGCCGATGTCGACCGCCTGTCGAGCGCGCTGGCCGCGTATCTGCAGCAGGTCGTCGGCGTGCGCAAGGGCGATCGCGTGGCCGTGATGCTGCCCAACGTGCTCGCGTTTCCTGTCGTGTTCGTCGCCGTCGCAAGGATCGGCGCGATCCAGGTCAACGTGAACCCGCACTACACCGCGCGCGAGCTCGAGCATCAGCTCAACGACGCTGGCGTCGAGGTCGCCGTGGTGTGCGGCGGGTCGATGGGCACGTTCGCCGACGTGGTCGGCGGCACGCGCGTGCGCTCCGTGCTGAGCGTGGGGCGCGGCGATCTGGGCGTGGTCGATGCGCCGGCCGGTGCGTGCGACGCGCTGCCGCCCGGTTCGATCGCGCTCGCGGACGCGATCGCCGCAGGCGAATCGCTCGCGTGCGAGCCGGCCGCGCTGGGCGGCGCGGACCTGCTGCTGCTGCAATACACGGGCGGCACGACCGGATTGTCGAAGGGCGCCGCGCTGTCGCACCGCAACCTCGTCGCGAACATCGAACAGTTCGCGGCGATCGTCGCGGACGCGCGGGTGCCGGGCGAGGAAGTCGTCGTCACCGCGATCCCGCTGTACCACATCTTCGCGCTGACGGTGAACTTCCTGTCCTACTTCGCGATCGGCGCGCAGAACTGGCTCGTCGCGAACCCGCGCGACATGGACGCGTTCATCGACGTGCTGAAGGCCGCGCGGCCGACCGTGTTCGTCGGCGTGAACACGCTGTACGCGGGGCTCGCCGGCCATCCGCGCCTGAAGGAAGTCGACTGGTCGCGGCTGAAGCTGTCGGCCGGCGGCGGCGCGGCGGTGATCGACGTGATCTCGTCGCGCTGGAAGGCGGTGACGGGCAATTTCATCCGCGAGGGCTACGGACTGTCGGAAACGTCGCCGGTCGTGTCGTTCAACCCGCAGTCGATCGACGCATTCACGGGCAGCACCGGCCTGCCGCTGCCGTCGACCGACGTGAAGCTGCTCGACGACCAGGATCGCGAGGTCGCGATCGGCGAAGCGGGCGAGATCTGCGTGAAGGGGCCGCAGGTGATGACCGGCTACTGGCAGAAGCCGGAAGCGAATACGGCCGCGTTCACGGCGGACGGTTATTTCCGCACCGGCGACGTCGGCGTGTTCGACGCAGCCGGCTTCCTGCGGATCGTCGACCGCAAGAAGGACATGATCATCGTGTCGGGCTTCAACGTGTACCCCAACGAGGTGGAAGCCGTCGCGACCGCGCTGCCGGGCGTCGCCGAATGCGCATGCATCGGCGTGCCGGACGCGCGCACCGGCGAGGCCGTCAAGCTGTTCGTGGTGCCGGCGCCGGATGCCGACGTGACGGAGGCGCAGCTCGTCGCGCATTGCCGCGAGAGCCTCGCGGCCTACAAGGTGCCGAAGCTCGTCCGCTTCGTCGACCGGCTGCCGAAGTCGACGGTCGGCAAGATCCTGCGCCGGGAACTCAGCCGTACCGACTGATGGCGCCGAAGCGCCGCGCGGCCGCGGCGGCGCGGCCCGGCGCGCCGAAGGCCCCGAAGCAGGCGCGCGGGCCGCTCAAGTACAATGCGAGCGGATCGATCGACGGGGACGCGATGACCGGCTCAGATTCACTTTCCGCCCAGCCCGGGCGTGCGCTGCCGTCGCCGAGCGCGACGGTGCCGATCTCGCTCGTCAACGGTTTCCTCGCGAGCGCGGGTGCGCAGCGCGACGTGGTCGAACGCTACCTGCGCGGGGCCGGCATTCCGATCGAGCTGCTCGGCGAGCCGCATGCACGCGTGACGGAGGAGCAGTTCTCGACGCTGTACCGCACGCTCGCGATCGACCTCGACGACGAGATGCCCGGCATCTTCTCGCGCCCGCTGCGCGGCGGCACGCTGAAGTATCTGTGCCTGAGCCTGCTCGATGCGCGCAACCTCGAAACGGCGCTGCATCGCTTCGGCCAGTTCTTCCATATCCTGCTCGACGACTTCTTCGTCGAATCGAAGCGCGACGGTCTCGTCGCGCAGGTGCTGCTGCGCCCGAACGACGCCATCGGCCCGATCGGCGCGCTCGGCCAGGAGCTGATGCTCAAGCTCGTGCACGGCGTATGTTCCTGGCTGATCGGGCAGAAGATCCCGCTGCTGCGGATCGAGTTCGCGTGCCCGCGGCCGCGCCATGCGGTCGACCACCTGTACTTCTTCACCGGCTCCGTGCAGTTCGACTGCGAGCGCACGCTGATGCGCTTCAGCGCGGACTACCTCGATGCGCCGATCCGGCAGAGCAAGCGCAACCTGCGCAAGTTTCTCGCGCGCGCGCCCGGCGACTGGATCTTCGAATCGTTCAGTGAACAGCTCGTGTGCCATCGCGTGCGGCAATACCTGTCGGCGGCGCTGCCCGACCTGCCCGTGATCGACCAGGCGGCCGAGCACCTGCATTGCTCGGTGCGCACGCTGAGCCGCCATCTTGCCGCCGAAGGGACGACGTTCCAGGCGCTCAAGGACGAACTGCGGCGCGACATCGCGATCCAGCGGCTGATCGGCACGCCCGACACGATCGCGGCGATCGGCGCCGATATCGGCTTCGACGATCCGAGCGCGTTTCATCGCGCGTTCCGGCACTGGACGGGGAGTACGCCGGGGACGTATCGGCGGCGCGCGTAGCGCGTCTTTTTTTTTCAAGCCGGTTCCCATAACCGGCTTCCTTCGTTCGCTCCCATGGCCGGCTCCCATAGGCGATTCCCATAACCGGCTCCCGTTGCCGCCGGCATGCTGCGCCGCTTCGACCCCATCGGCCGGCACGTCGATTGCTCACCGTTTTCATCGAAACCGGCTCCGGCCAAACCCTTATCCAGCCGGCCGTTTCCGGCCGCGCCCACGCAACCCGTGGCCGATTTTGTCACCATGTGGGCCGGATATGACAACGGGAACCGGCCATTGCGGCATTACGATGGGTCACGTCGTCGCCCGGGGCCGGCCGGTCTTGCCGTACCGGCCCGGTAGCGCGCCTCATTCACCGCCTGATTTGGAACATCGACCATGAGCTATAACGCCCCCGTCAAGGACATGCTGTTCGTGCTGAAGGAACTCGCGGGTATCGACGCCGTCGCGCAGTTGCCGGGTTTCGAGGATGCCGGTTACGACACGGCGCAGGCCGTGCTCGACGAGTCCGCGAAATTCTGCGGCGAGGTGCTGGCGCCGCTGAACGTCGAAGGCGACCGCAACCCGAGCAGCTGGAAGGACGGTGTCGTGACCGCGACGCCGGGCTTCGGCGACGCGTTCCGCCAGTTCGTCGAAGGCGGCTGGCAGGGGCTGCAGCATCCGGCCGAGTACGACGGCCAGGGGCTGCCGAAGCTGATCGCGACGCCGTGCATCGAGATGCTGAACGCGTCGAACCTGTCGTTCGCGCTGTGCCCGCTGCTGACCGACGGCGCGATCGAGGCACTGCTGACGGCCGGCACCGACGAGCAGAAGCAGCGCTACGTGCCGAAGCTGATCTCCGGCGAATGGACGGGGACGATGAACCTGACCGAGCCGCAGGCGGGCTCCGATCTGGCGCTGGTGCGCTCGCGCGCCGAGCCGCAGGGCGACGGCACCTACAAGGTGTTCGGCACGAAGATCTTCATCACGTGGGGCGAGCACGACATGGCGGACAACATCGTCCACCTGGTGCTGGCGCGCACGCCGAACGCGCCGGAAGGCGTGAAGGGCATCTCGCTGTTCATCGTGCCGAAGTTCCTGGTCAACGATGACGGCTCGCTGGGTGCGCGCAACGACGTGCACTGCGTGTCGATCGAGCACAAGCTCGGGATCAAGGCGAGCCCGACCGCGGTGCTGCAATACGGCGACCACGGCGGCGCGATCGGCTACCTGATCGGCGAAGAGAACCGCGGCCTCGAATACATGTTCATCATGATGAACGCGGCGCGCTTCGGGGTCGGGATGCAGGGGATCGGCGTGGCCGATCGCGCGTACCAGAAGGCGGCGGCGTTCGCGAAGGAACGCGTGCAGAGCCGTCCGGTGGATGGTTCGGCGAAGCAGTCGGTGACGATCATCCATCACCCGGACGTGCGCCGCATGCTCGGCACGATGCGTGCACTGACCGAAGGCGCGCGGGCGCTGGCGTACGTGGCGGCCGCGCACAGCGACATTGCCCACCGCCATTCGGACGAGGCGACGCGTGGCCGTCATCAGGCAATCTACGAGTATCTGGTGCCGGTCGTGAAGGGCTGGAGCACGGAGATGGTGAACGACGTGGCGAGCCTGGGCGTGCAGGTGCACGGCGGGATGGGCTTCATCGAGGAGACGGGCGCGGCGCAGTACTACCGCGATGCGCGGATCCTGGCGATCTACGAAGGGACGACGGCGATCCAGGCGAACGACCTGGTCGGCCGCAAGACGATGCGCGACGGCGGCGCGGTGGCGAAGGCGCTGATCGCGGAGATCGGCGACACGGTGGCGGCGCTGGGCAGGCTGGACGGCGCGGCGGCCGCATCGATGAAGGTGCAGCTGGAACAGGGCGCGCGCGCGCTGTCGTCGGTGGTGGACTACGTGGTGGCGAACGCGAAGCAGGACCCGAACGCGGTGTTCGCGGGCAGCGTGCCCTACCTGAAGCTGGCGGGCGTGGTGCTGTGCGGCTGGCAGATGGCGCGCGCGCTGGTGGCCGCGCAGGCGAACCGCGCGAGCGACCCGGCGTTCTTCGACGCGAAGATCGCGATCGCGCAATGCTATGCGGAGCACATTCTCGTGCAGGCCGGCGCGCTCGAAGCGTCGATCGTCGGCGCGAGGGGCAACGAGAGCGTGCTCGCGTTGACGGAAGACCAGTTCTGATCGGCTGACGGTCGGGACGCAGGAGGAGACAGGATTTTGACCATACAGGACTTGCTCGCGCAATACGGCCCGCGCGAATCGATGGAATACGACGTCGTGATCGTCGGCGGCGGCCCCGCCGGGCTGTCGGCGGCGATCCGGCTCAAGCAGCTGGCCGCCGAGAAAGGCACCGAGATCGGCGTGTGCGTGCTCGAGAAGGGTTCCGAGATCGGCGCGCACATCCTGTCGGGCGCGGTGATGGACCCGCGCGCGATCACCGAACTGTTCCCCGACTGGAAGGAACGGGGCGCGCCGCTCACCGTCGAGGTGACGGAAGACCGCTTCCTGTTCCTGTCCGAGAAGAGCGCGGTGACCACGCCGAACTGGGCGCTGCCCGAGAACTTCAAGAACCACGGCAACTACGTGATTTCGCTCGGCAACGTCACGCGCTGGCTCGGCCAGCAGGCCGAAGCGCTCGGTGTCGAGATCTTCCCGGGCTTCCCGGCCGCGGAGATTCTCTACAACGACGACGGCTCGGTGAAGGGCGTCGCCACCGGCAACATGGGCGTGGGCAAGGACGGCGAGCCGACCGAGAACTTCCAGCTCGGCATGGAGCTGCACGCGAAGTACACGCTGTTCGCCGAAGGCTGCCGCGGCCACCTCGGCCGCCAGCTGATCTCGAAGTTCAAGCTCGACGCGAACGCCGATCCGCAGGCGTACGGGATCGGCATCAAGGAGCTGTGGGAAATCGATCCCGCGAAGCACAAGCCGGGCCTCGTGATCCACACGGCCGGCTGGCCGCTGAAGTCGGATACCTACGGTGGTTCGTTCCTGTATCACATGGACAACAACCAGGTCGTGGTCGGCTTCGTGGTCGGCCTCGGCTACACGAACCCGTACCTGTCGCCGTTCGAGGAATTCCAGCGCTACAAGACGCATCCGTCGATCCGCGCGTTCCTGGAAGGCGGCAAGCGCGTGTCGTACGGTGCGCGCGCGATCACCGCGGGCGGGCTGCTGTCGCTGCCGAAGACGGTGTTCCCGGGCGGCGCGCTGATCGGCGACGACGCGGGTTTCCTGAACGCATCGCGGATCAAGGGCAGCCACGCGGCGATCAAGACCGGCATGCTGGCGGCCGACGCCGCGTTCGACGCGGTGCAGGCCGGCCGCCAGAGCGATGAACTCAACGCGTACCCGGACGCGTTCAAGCAGTCGTGGCTGTACACGGAGCTGTACCGTGCGCGCAACTTCAAGCAGTGGATGGCCAAGGGGCTGTATCTCGGCACGCTGATGGTCGGGCTCGAGCAGAAGGTGATGGGCGGCAACGTGCCGTGGACGCTGCATCACCAGCACGCAGACCACGAGACGCTGAAGCCGGCGTCGCAGTGCGAGCCGATCGAGTATCCGAAGCCGGACGGCAAGCTGACGTTCGACCGGCTGTCGTCGGTGTTCATCTCGAACACGAACCACGAGGAGAACCAGCCGGCGCACCTGACGCTGAAGGATGCGAACGTGCCGGTGAACGTGAACCTGCGCACGTACGCGGGGCCGGAGGGGCGCTTCTGCCCGGCGGCGGTGTACGAGTTCGTGAAGAACGACGACGGCAGCGATCGGCTGGTGATCAACGCGCAGAACTGCGTGCACTGCAAGACCTGCGACATCAAGGACCCGACGCAGAACATCGTGTGGGTCACGCCCGAAGGCGGCGGCGGGCCGAATTATCCGAACATGTAACGCATCAGCGCGCATGCGTGCGCGAACGAACCGGAGCAGACGATGAGCAATGCAGCGAAAGAAGTCGTGGTGGTGAGCGGTGTCCGTACCGCGATCGGTGATTTCGGCGGCAGCCTGAAGGATTTTTCGCCGACCGAGCTCGGTGCGAAGGTCGTGCGCGAAGTGCTGTCGCGCGCGAACGTGCCGGGCGATGCGGTTGGGCATGTCGTGTTCGGTCACGTCGTGAACACGGAGCCGAAGGACATGTATCTGTCGCGCGTCGCGGCGATCGACGGCGGCGTCGCACAGCACACGCCCGCGATGAACGTGAACCGGCTGTGCGGCTCGGGCCTGCAGGCGATCGTGTCGGCCGCGCAGACGATCATGCTCGGCGATGCCGACGTCGCGATCGGCGGCGGGGCGGAGAGCATGAGCCGCGCGCCGTATACCGTGCCGGCCGCGCGCTTCGGCCAGCGCATGGGCGACGGCAAGCTCGTCGACATGATGCTCGGCGCGCTGCACGACCCGTTCCAGACGATCCACATGGGCGTGACGGCCGAGAATGTCGCACGCAAGTACGACATCTCGCGCGACGCGCAGGATGCGCTCGCACTCGAATCGCATCGTCGCGCGGCGCGCGCGATCGCGGAAGGGCGCTTCAAGGATCAGATCCTGCCGATCGCGATCCGCACGAAGAAGGGCGAGGTCGCGTTCGACACCGACGAGCACGTGCGTCACGACGCGAGCGCGGACGATTTCACGAAGCTGCGCCCGGTGTTCGCGAAGGAGAACGGCACCGTGACGGCCGGCAACGCATCGGGCATCAACGATGCGGCCGCGGCCGTGCTGATGATGAGCGCCGACGCCGCCCGCGCGCAGGGCGTGAAGCCGCTCGCACGCCTCGTCGCGTATGCGCACGCGGGCGTCGACCCGGCCTACATGGGCATCGGCCCCGTGCCGGCCACGCAGAAGGCACTCGAACGCGCGGGCTTGAAGATCAGCGATCTCGACGTGATCGAGGCGAACGAGGCGTTCGCCGCGCAGGCCTGCGCGGTCACGCAGGAACTCGGCCTCGATCCCGCGAAGGTCAACCCGAACGGGTCGGGCATCTCGCTCGGTCACCCGATCGGCGCGACCGGTGCGTTGATCACGGTCAAGGCGCTGTACGAGCTGAAGCGCATCGGCGGGCGTTACGCGCTCGTGACGATGTGTATCGGCGGCGGCCAGGGGATTGCTGCGATCTTCGAGAACATCTGATAATCGGACACTCAGCACCCGAACACACAGGAAATTTCATGGCCATCGAAATCGTCGGCGTCGTGGGCGCCGGAACCATGGGCAACGGCATTGCGCAGACCGCCGCCGTTGCGGGATTCAACGTCGTGATGATCGACGTCAGCGACGCTGCGCTCGACAAGGGCATCGCGACGCTGAAGGGCAGCCTCGAGCGGCTCGTGTCGAAGGACAAGCTCGACGCGGCCGCACGCGACGCGGCGCTGGCGCGCATCACGACGTCGACCGACTACGCGAAGCTCGCGTCGGCCGACATCGTGATCGAAGCCGCGACTGAGAACGTCGAGCTGAAGGGCCGCATCCTGAAGCAGATCGAGGCCGTCGCGCGGCCCGACGCGATCGTCGCGACCAACACGTCGTCGATCTCGATCACCGCGCTCGCGGCGCCGCTCGCCGATCCGGCGCGCTTCGTCGGCATGCACTTCTTCAACCCGGTGCCGCTGATGCCGCTCGTCGAAATCATCCGCGGGCTGCAGACGAGCGACGCGACCGCGTCGGCCGTGCGCGAACTGACCGAGCGTTTCGACAAGTCGCCGATCGGCGTGCGCAATTCGCCGGGCTTCGTCGTGAACCGGATCCTCGTGCCGATGATCAACGAGGCGTTCTTCGTGCTGGCCGAAGGCATCGCGTCGGCCGAGGAGATCGACGCGGGGATGAAGCTCGGCGCGAACCACCCGATCGGGCCGCTCGCGCTGGCCGACCTCGTCGGCCTCGACGTGTGCCTCGCGGTGATGGACGTGTTCGTGAAGGACTTCGGCGATCCCAAGTATCGTGCTTGCCCGCTGCTGCGCGAGATGGTGTCGGCAGGGCGGCTTGGGCGGAAGGCGGGGCGCGGGGTGTACGACTACAGCAAGTAAGCGGCACACCATGCCACTTCGTCGCGCGGCCGCCTCAGGGCGGCCGCGTGCATTGAGCGGTGCGATTACGCGTCCAGCACCGCCAGATCCCGCGGCAACATGCGCTTGAACATCGCGAGGATCTGCCGCGCCGCCTTCGGCGGCAGCGTGATCGCGTGGCGCACGGCCGCTGCGATCTGGATCATCATCAGCTCGGCGAACGCGCGCCGCTGCGCGCGTGTCGTGTCGGGCGCCACGTCTCCCAACGCATCCGCGAACAGCGCGGCCAGGAACTCGCCGTCCGCCCGGTCGAGTTCCTGCAGCGCGCGGTCGGCCTGCGTCGCGCGCCAGATGTCGCGCATCAGCGGCTCGTCGACGAACATCCGGTAGTAGCTGTCCGTGATGCGCGCGAGCGTGCCGTGCAGGTCGTCGAGCGTCTTCATCGCGGCGAGATCGCGCCGCACGCAGTCGTGCCCGACGGCGTTGTAGCGCTCCGCGAGCGTGCCGATCACGGCAGACTTGTCCGGAAAGTACTGGTACAGCGAACCGAACGAGATGCCCGTGCGTTCGACGATGTCGCTCATCCGGAACGCGTCGCAGCCTTTCTCGATCATCACGTCCGACGCGCACGCGAGGATGCGCTCGAACCGCTCGCGGCTGCGCTGCTGCGTCGGCACGAGCCGCGCGCGCGCCGGCGCGTCCGCTGCCGCCGCTTCGGGCTCGTCGTTCTGCCCCGATTTTTGTCGGCCCATGCCGCCTCCGGAAAACTTGACGTTGCAAATGCGAGAGTCTATCGTGTTTTTCAAACGCGAGACATTCTCGCATTCAAGAGAGAAAAGGAGACGCACATGTCGGCACTTCCCATCCTCATCGTCGGCGGCTCGGGCAAGACGGGCGCCCGCGTCGATGCACGGCTGCGCGCACGCGGCATCGCTACCCGGCCCGTGTCGCGCACGTCGGCCGTCCGCTTCGACTGGACCGAGCCCGCGACCTGGCCCGCCGTGCTCGACGGCGTGTCGGCCGCGTACGTGACCTACCAGCCCGACATCGCCGTCGAAGGCGCGGTGGAAGCGATCGCCACATTCGCACGGCTCGCGCGTGAAAGCGGCGTCGAGCGGGTGGTGCTGCTGTCCGGGCGCGGCGAGCCCCGCGCGCAGGCCGCCGAGGCCGCGCTGCAGGCGTCGGGCGTGGGCTGGGGTGTGGTGCGCGCGAGCTGGTTCAACCAGAACTTCTCCGAGGGCTACCTGCTCGACGGCGTGCTGGCCGGCGAGGTCGCGCTGCCGGCCGGTGCGGTGCGCGAGCCGTTCGTCGATTCGGACGACATCGCGGACGTGGCCGTGGCCGCGCTCACCGATGCCCGGTGCGAGGATCGCGTGATCGAGGTCACGGGCCCGCGCGCACTGGCGTTCGCCGAAGCCGTCGGCGAAATCGCGCGGGCCGCCGGCCGGCCGATCGTGTATCGCGAGATTCCGCCCGATGCGTTCGTCGCGGGGCTGCGCGCGGTCGGCGTGCCGGAGCCGGTCGTCGAGTTGCTCGACGAATTGTTCGGCACGGTGCTCGACGGGCGTAACAGCGCGGTGGCGCACGGCATCGACGACACGCTCGGGCGGCCGGCGCGCGATTTCGCCGACTATGCGCGTGCGACGGCCGCAACCGGCGTGTGGAGCGCGTGACCATGATCGCTTTCGCGACTTCCGCATTGCTGTGGGGTTCGGCCATCGGCTGCGGGCTGATGGCCGGCGTGTACTTCGCGTTCTCGACGTTCGTGATGACGTCGCTCGGACGGATCGCGCCGCAGGCCGGCGCGGCCGCGATGAATGCGATCAACGTCGACATCGTGCGTTCGCCGTTCATGCCGCTGTTCCTCGGCACGACGCTGATGGCGCTCGCGCTGACCGTGCTCGCGCTGTTCGATCGCGATCGGCCGGGCGCGATGGCGGCGCTCGCGGGCGGCGTGCTCTACGTGTTCGGCATGTTCGCGGTGACGATGGCCGTCAACGTGCCGCTCAACGATGCGCTCGCCGCGGCCGATCCGGCGACCGCGCAAGGCGCGGCGCTGTGGACGCGCTACGTGCACGACTGGACGATGTGGAATCACGTGCGCACGGTGGCGTCGGCGGCCGCGTGCGTGTTTTTTATCGCGGGGATTGCGGCGCGGTAGTGTCGCGCTGGGCACGATGACGTTCCGATTCGCGCCGCGGTTCGAACGGCCGCTGCCTGATGTCGCGCAAGCCGTGCCGGAAGCGAAAACACCGGCGGCCTGCATGGCCGATGAAGGACGCCGGGAATCGGGGCCCGCGATACAGCGATTTCGTTTTCTTCATCCCGGCGTCCTGGACTCGCCGACGTGACAAGTGCCATGGAAGCTGCATATATTTCAGGTTTTCCGGAAATTTATTTTAATAAGACCCCCGGTTGCCGGAAGGAATGCAGCCCGGCCGACTTTTAGCTGATCGAGCCGATGACGACGAAGCTGAAATTCCGGTCGGTATATTTTCCGTTTGCGTCGCCGGTTTGAATCGTGGCTCCGCTGCCGGAAAGTGCCGGAAAGATCACGTTGTCCAGCGTGTTTTGTCCGCCGCCGTATCCCCATTGCGAGCCGACGATCGCGGGCGTTTTGATGAATGCGGTATTGAACGAAAGCTGGTACGTTCCGGTGCTTTCGCGTTTCACGGCGAATCCGCCCGAGCCATCCACGACCGTGCCGTTGCCCTGCACGCTGCCCCACAGTGTAACTTGAGCCATGATCGTTTCTCCTTC
Organism: Burkholderia sp. IT-111MI5; assembly: GCF_949752865.1. Taxonomy (NCBI): domain Bacteria; kingdom Pseudomonadati; phylum Pseudomonadota; class Betaproteobacteria; order Burkholderiales; family Burkholderiaceae; genus Burkholderia; species Burkholderia sp. IT-111MI5. The sequence goes on from NZ_CATKIF010000071.1 coordinate 18,014, forward strand.
GCTATTTTTCTGAAACAATATCGGGAATTGAAACGGAATGTCGATCGTGTGTGGTCGGGATTCCCCGGATCGACAGCTGTATTGTATGTGATGGATTTTTAAAGTCAGGATCGACGGTAAATAATTTATTCGGGTTTCTATTTTAAATAAATCGAATTTGTAATGAGTGATGCGAATCGTTGCGAAATATCGGCGCGTGGCGTCGGCAACCGATAAAAGCCCGCATTTATCGGGCGCGGGCCGTGGTATGCCGATCGCGGCGGGCAATCCGCGAGCGGCTGCGAACCCGACGCCCGGCTCAAGGCAAGAGGCACCACATCGCGAGAAACGGCGCGCTGCCCGAGCGCATCGCATGCACGATATTGGGCGTGTTGTGCAGCCCGCCGCCGATGCCCGGATCGAACCAGGCGCCATCCCGCTGGCGAAATTCGCCTGCGGACAGCAGCACGTACGCCTCTTCCGGCAGATGCTGGTGATCGGGGTAGCGGGTAAAGGACGCGATCAACGAAAACCCCAGTTGAACGTCGTGACGGCTCTCCATCCCGCCCGGCCCGCAGATCATCCCGTTCACATGCTTCTCGACGTAATCTTCGCTCCCGTTCAACCCCGACGTTCGTCGTTGCCAGCCCAGCGAGGGTTCGAGCGTCTTGAGCGCGCGTGCCGCGGCGCGCAGGTCGGACGAATCGTCGAGAAGGGGCGCGAGCGCGGAATCGAGGAGGTCGCAGGCCGGATATCGTTTCGCGGCACGCATGCCGTCGTGAGACGGATGCTCGAGGCGAGCGAAAACTTGTGCCGCTGCGTGGCGGGCCGCATCCGGCAACCTGGGCGACTGAAACAGGGCCCGGGCGATGGCGATGAAATGTTCGAGGTCTTCGTTGCGCGTGTACATGGTGCTCCATGAATGCGGTGACGGCCGTGTCGCATGCGTTGCGACGCGTTGAGTGCGTGGCGATTTCCCGTGAATGCCATTGCACGCTCCCGGGCGTTGCCCTCGGCCCGAATCATAGGCCAGGCGCGCCATGTCCGGCACGGCTGCCGTGTCGCGTTCGGAAAGTCGATGCGGAAAACGGGCGGCTTTTCAGGATTTTCCCTTGATCCCGCGCTGTGTCGCGCTCGGGCGGAAAGCGCTCGTGCAGCAGCACCTCTCTCGCCGCGAAGCTCCGCCGCTATTGGCGTTGCGCGCCGGTCGGCACGCCGTCCGGGCGCCATCTCAACCCGTTGATCGACGGCGGCGCCGAATGCGGGCGTTCGGCCATGCGCCGATCGTCGAGTGTCGCATGCCGCGCCTTTCGAACTGGCGCTGACGTTTCTCGACCACCGCATCGACTACCGTCGAGCCGTTGGTTTCTTCTCTTGTCGGCATGCATGATCACGCCCGCCGGCCTGAATACCCGCAGATAGTGGCGCATAATGTTTTGATATCGACCCTTGGCTGGAAGAGGGTTTTATGCGCTGCACAACATGCGGATCCGAGAATCCTCCCGGTGCGAGGGTCTGCCAGGAGTGTCAGGCCGTGCTGCCCCGCACTTGTCCGCAATGCGGACATGAGGCCGAGCCGGCAGCCCGCTTCTGCAGCAATTGCGGGGCGTCGCTGGCTACACCCGCCGCCGCGCCGTCGTTTTCTCGACCATCGGGTCGGGAGCCGCCGCCAACCCCCATTCATTACACGCCCGATCATCTGGCCGAGCGGATCCGTGCCGAACACGCGGCCATGGAAGCGCGCGGCGAGCCCGCCGGCGAGCGCAAGACCGTTACCGCGCTGTTTGCCGACATGGCCGGGTCGACCGCGTTGATCCACGATCTCGATCCCGAAGTGGCGCATCGCCTGATCGTGCCCGTGGTCAAGCTGATGATGGAAGCGGTCCACTACTACGAAGGGTACGTAGCGAAATCGCTCGGCGATGGCATCCTCGCGCTGTTCGGCGCACCGATCGCCCACGAAGATCATGCGCAGCGAGCGCTTTTCGCGGCATTGCGCATGCAGCAGGCGATGCGGCAGCACGGTGACCGCATTCGTCTGCAGGAAGGCATTCCTCTGCAAATTCGCGTCGGCGTTCATACGGGCGAGGTCGTCGTCCGTTCCATCCGCACCGACGACTTGCACACCGAATACGATCCGCTCGGGCATACGATCCACATCGCGTCGCGGATCGAGGGAATCGCCACGCCCACGTCGATTCTCGTCAGCGAGTCCACCCATAAGCTGGCCGAAGGCTATTTCGAGTTCAAGGCGCTCGGGGCGACGCAACTCAAGGGAATTCCGGCGCCGCTGTGCGTATACGAAGTGCTTGGCCTGGGAGCGTTGCGCACGCGGCTGCAGCTGGCGGCGCATCGCGGTCTCGCGCGGTTCGTCGGCCGTGAAACGGAAATGGACCATCTGAACCGGGCGCTGGAGGCAATGAGGGGCGGGCATGGGCGCGTGGTCGGCGTGGTGGGGGAAGCGGGCGTCGGAAAGTCTCGCCTTTTTCACGAGTTCAAGGAGCGTTCACGGCGTGGCGCGCTGGTGCTGGAAACGTTTTCGGTCTCGCACGGCAAGGCGTTTCCCAATTTGCCGCTCATCGAACTCCTGAAGAACTATTTCCAGATCACGACGCAGGACGACGAGCGGCGCTGCCGGGAAAAGGTCATCGGCAAGGCGCTCACGCTCGAGCGCAGTTTCGAGGACCTCGTGCCCTACATCCTCTATCTGCTTGGAATCGGCGAGGGCGGGACGATACTGGTCGAGATGGATCCGCAGATCCGGCGCGACCGTACGTTCGACGCGATCAGGAATCTTCTCGCGCGAGAGAGCCGGAATCAGCCGGTCCATTTGCTGTTCGAGGATCTGCAATGGCTGGACCGTGAGACGGAAGCCTTCCTCACCTACCTGGTCGACCACGTGCCGGACGAGCGAATACTCCTGTTGGTGAACTACAGGCCCGAGTATCGGCCCGCGTGGGACCGCGCGGGTCATTGCAGCAAAATCCGTCTCGAACCGCTTGGTCCATCCGATGCTCAAGGACTGCTTACGGCGCTGCTCGGCGAAGATCGCACACTCGTGCCTCTCAAGCAGCTCATTCTGGAGAAGACGGAGGGCAACCCGTTTTTCATGGAGGAAGTGGTCCAGACGCTTGTCGAAGAGAAATCGCTGCTCGGCGATGCCGGGCATTACCGCATCGTGGAGACCCCGGCGACGCTGCACATTCCCACCACCGTGCAGGGCGTGCTGGCTGCCCGGATCGATCGGCTGCCCATCGAGGAAAAGGAACTGCTACAGGCGCTCGCCGTCATCGGCCACGAGTTTCCGTTCAGCCTGATCCGGCGAATTTGCAGCGAAGCGCCGGCGCGGGACGATGAACTGCGTCGTCTGCTCGCTCATCTGGAAGCCGCGGAGTTCATCTACGAGCGACCCGCCTTTCCCGAGGTTAATTATTCATTCAAACACGCGCTGACTCAGGAAGTGGCCGGGCGCTCGTTGCTCACGGAGCGGCGTACCACATTGCACGAGCGCACTGCGCAGGCGATCGAGGTGCTGTTCCCGACGCGCATCGCCGATTACTGCAGCGAACTTGCGCACCACTACAGTCAGAGCGGAAACGTTACCAAGGCCGTCGAATATCTGCATCGGGCAGCGCAGCAGGCGCTACGGCATGCCGCCCACCTCGATGCAATGAATCACCTCGGAGCGGCGCTTGCGCTGCTCGAGCGTTTGCCGGATACGCCGATGCGTGCGCATTGGGAACTGACGCTGCTGCTTTCCCTCGGGCCGGTCTTGATGGACGTCCGTGGGTATGGCGCGACGGAGGTGGGCGTGACATACAGGCGCGCGCTCGAGTTATGCGAGCGGACCGGTGAGGCATCGCAACGCTTTGCGACGCAGTTGGGCTTGCGGATACACCATGTGGTGCGCGGAGAGTATGCAATCGCGACCGATCTGAGCAACCAGATGCTCGGTATTGCCAGGGATGCGAACGATCCGGGCTTGCTCGTGGAGGCATATGGTGCGCTGGGCGTGTGCTTTTTCCTGCAGGGCGATTTCGGCGCTGCTCGCGCAAACCTGGAACAGGCCTGTGCGATCTACGATCCGAAGCAGCATCAGGCACACGTCTTCGCACACGGAGTGGATCCTGGTATTCGGGCGCTCAATTACCTCGTATTGACTTTGTGGTTTCAGGGCTATCCGGAACAAGCGCTCAAACGCAGCGCTGAAGCACTCACGCTCGCGCAGGGCCTTGCTTATGGGCCGTCTCTGGCGTTCAGCCTTACCTACGCAGCCCACTTGCATCAACTGCGGAGGGAGCCGGTGCTTGCCGGCGAGCGTGCCGATGCGGTCATTGCGGTATCGACCGAGCACGGATTGCCTTACTGGCTCGCGTGGGGGACGCTTCTGCGCGGCTGGGTGACGAGCGAGCAAGGAAACATCCACGACGGAATCGCGCAGATGCGGCTGGGCCTCGACGCGCAGCGGGCAACCGGCGGCGCAGACCTGCGGCCATATTCTCTCGCGTTGCTCGCCGACAGTTACTGGCGTGCGGGTGACAAGAGGGCAGCACGAGACACGCTGGAAGAGGCAATGGCGATCGTCGAGAAATCCGGCGAGCATTGCTACGAAGCCGAGCTCTGCCGGCTCACGGGAATCTATCTGGCTGGAGAGGCGATCAAGGACGGCACGGCACCTGCACGCGATAACGAAGCCCTGGACTGTTTTCACCGAGCGATCGCGCGAGCGCGCCGGCAGGGTGCCAGGGCGCTGGAATTGCGCGCGGCGTCGGACCTTGCGAGGCTGTTGCAACGGCAGGGGAAGACCGTGGAGGCAAAGCGGGCGCTGTCCGAGGCGTACAGCTGCTTCACGGAAGGATTCGACACGAGCGACCTGCGAGAGGCGAAAGCGCTGCTGGATGCTTTGGACGCGCGCGCAGGATGAATGGGCCTGCGGCGCACGACGACGTGTCGCATGACGAAGTATCGTCCATTACTTGCCGCTGCTCCGCATGACGGAGAGCTGGGGAGACGGGCATGACAACCACGCACGCAAGACGCCGCAATGATGGACCGCGCAAACAGATCGCACTGGCTTTGCAGGGGGGCGGGATGCACGGCGCCTTTACCTGGGGTGTGCTTGACAGTCTGCTCGAAGACAGCAGGCTCGAAATAGAGGGCGTCAGTGCAACCAGCGCCGGCGCGATGAACGCGGCTGTACTCGCATACGGGCTGCAAAAAGGCGGCGAAGACGGTGCGCGCCAGGCACTGCACGACTTCTGGCGGGCAGTCGCGCAATCGGCGGAACGCTACAACCCGCTGCGTTGGGTGCCCTGGCTGAAGGGCACGCACAGCTTCGGGCTCGATCATTCGCCGCTGTATGCATTCGCCGACATGATGCTGCGCGTTTTTTCGCCCTATCAGTTCAATCCGAACAACCTGAACCCGCTGCGCGAAGTGCTCGAAAGCCAGGTCGATTTCGACGCGCTGCGCAAGCACTGTCCGATCCGGCTGTACCTGTGCGCAACCAATGTCGAGACGGGGAAAATACGCATCTTCACGGGACAGGATGTCAGTGCAGACGCGGTACTTGCATCGGCATGCGTGCCGACACTGTTCCAGGCGGTCACGATCGATGGCGAGTACTACTGGGATGGCGGTTACATGGGTAATCCGGCCATCTATCCTCTCATCTACAATTGCGCGACGCGCGACGTCGTGATCGTGCACATCAATCCGCTCGTGCGCCGCGGCGTGCCGGTCACGGCTGCGGAAATTCTCAACCGTATCAGCGAGATCAGTTTCAACTCGTCGCTGATGCGCGAGATGCGAGCCATCTCGTTCGTCACCGACCTGATCCGGCAAGGCACGATAAAACGCGGCGAGATGAAGGAAATGCTGATCCATTCCATTCGTGCCGACGACGCTCTGTGCGCGTTGAGCGTATCGAGCAAGTACAACGCGGATTGGGGATTTCTCAGCGAACTGCATGACTACGGGCGACGCGAAGCGGATACGTGGCTCGCGCATCACTACGGAAACATCGGACAGCGGTCGAGTATCGACATCCGCAGTGAATTTCTCTGAGCGCATCGCGCTAATGTCGGCACCGGGCGATCATGCGCAGCCGTCCCGGGCCAAGGAGCGAACGTGAACCGGACGCGGGCGCGGTTCGTCGCGTTGTGGTCGTGCAGCGGCGGGACACATGCCGAGGATGTCTATCGCATGCTGGCGCGATGCTATATGGAGCCGGCGCGCCATTACCATACGCTCACGCATGTACGGCGATGTTTGCGTCATCTCGACCTGGCGCGCGACTCGATTCCCGAACCGGACGCCGTCGAGCTCGCGCTCTGGTTCCATGACGTGATTTTCGTTCCGGGCGCACAAGATAACGAGCCGCGTAGCGCGGACTGGTTCAGACGCCAGGCAGGGGAGCGAATCCGCGCGTGCGACCGTATCTGCGCGATGATTCTCGCGACGACCCACTTGGGGCTTGCCGCAGAACTGGATACCCGTTTCGTGTGCGATATCGACCTGGCAGTGCTAAGCGCTTCTCGCAGCCGGTTTCGCGAAGACGGCCGGCGCCTGCGGGCAGAGCGCCCCGATCTTGACGACCGGGCTTACGACCTTCATGAACGGACGATTCTTCGCGGGCTGCTCGCACGCCCGCGCATCTATCTGACGGATTTCTTCTACACACGCTGCGAGACGCGAGCGCGCAGAAATTTGAGCTGGCGGCTGGGCTTGCCGAGTCCGGAATAGCCAGGACAAGCTGCGGCGAACCAACGAAGGGGGCTAGCAGCGCATGCGGCTGGTTAACCGCCCCCTCAAATCATTTTGTTGGAGCTTCCTGGTCGAACGTGATGAACTGCGCCGACGACCACGCCTTGCTGTCGTTGCGCTGCCGTCCGAAGAAATACACGGGACGGCATCCGAACGGCGCATTGCCGGGCGCCACGTCGATGCTGCCCGCGAGATCGACGGGCAGCGGCCGGTCGGTCAGCCGCTCGACCGCGACGAACAGCTCGGTGCCGCCGAGCGCATGCGTTGCCGCGCCGCGCGCGAGCAGTTCCGCGCCGCTGATTTCGAAACGGAACGCGGGCGCATGCACGAACGGATTGCGCTGCAGCGGATCGCCGACCTTGGCGAAGCCGTCGATCGTGCCTTCGACCACGATCGTCGCGGCGGCGAGATTGCCGACGTCGAGTTCGATACTGTCGGCATCGCCGTAGGTGTCGCTGCGGAACTCGACGTCGGTCGCGCCGGTGCGCCATGCCGATTCCTCGACATGCTCGAACCCGTTCGATCCGAACCGATGGATCGTGCCGTTGACGATGCGGATCCGGCCGCGCCATGCGGCCCAGCGGTAGCGATCGCGAATGCGCGCGCCGCCCCAGCGGACACGAATCAGGCGCTCGGCGTAACCGAGTTCGGCATGCAGGTCGCGCTCCCACAGCAGGCCGTCGTGATCGTAGGCGGCCACGTATTCCCAGCCCGACTGGCCGAGCAGCCGGTAGTCGAGCCGCGCGGGCCCGCGGTGCGTAAACGCGTCGCCTTGCCAATGCTCGCCGCAGCGCACGAGCAGCGCGCTGTGCTCGCCGGTGGTCGCCCACGTGCGGCGCGCGCGCAGCGCTGCGCCGACGCTTTTCCGGTCGAGCGCGGGCGCGAGCACGCCGGTCAACCCGCCGTGCACGCCGAACACCTGCACGCCGGGCGCGCCGCCGCCCGGCCGGCCGCGATGCTCGTCGCCGCTGGCCGCTACGCCAAGCCGGTAGCCGCGCGCGATCACGTCCTGGTACAGCCAGCCGAAATGCCCCCATGAGGACGCGATCTCGACGAGCCGCTCGAGCTCCGGATGGTGCCAGTCGGGGATGTAGCGGCGGCCGCCGACATGCGGCATCACCAGATGCTGCGCGGCATCGTCCGCATAAGCGTCCCACAGTTCCTCGACGGGCCAGCGGCCGAGTTCGACCGCATGGCCTTTCATGTCCTCGTTCCAGACGAGCGTGCGGTTGTGTTCGCCGCGCGCGTTGTACGGGAAATCCGGCCGCGCGTCGCCGAGGAACACGACGTTGTGGTCGCCGCCCGCGGTCGAGCTGCCGCACCATTCCTGCACCGGATAGACGACGAAGCGGCCGGGCTCGTTGAAGCGCTCGACCGCATCGACGCCGAGCTGCCAGTTCTCGTCGGTGATCTGGAAATCGTTCGCCGTGTAGCCGAGCACGTCGATGCCGCCGATGTCGCGCGCATAGCGCGCGTTGTATTCGGGGCTGTTGGTGCCGACCGTGTCGTGCGCATGGACGTGCAGGTCCGCATACAGCGCGCGCGGCGCAGGCAGCGACGCGTCGACCGTGAGCCACGCTTCGGCCGCGCGCACGTCGGGCCGCGCGGGCATGTCGGCCACGATGCGCAGCGTGCCCGCATCGGTCGGGAGGTCGTCGAGCGCGCCGCTCGCGAACCCCGCGTCGGGCAGCGCGTGCTCGCGCCGGTAGACGGCTTCGCCGCGCGCGTCGTACGCGGTCACGCGTACCGCGCCGCCGACGTCGCGGCACGCATTGCCCCAGCGGTCCTGCAGCGACAGCCGGAACGGCGCGCGCGTGCCCGGCTGCACGAAGCGCGGGCCGTTCAGCAGCACGTCGGCCGGCGCGCCGGCGCGGATGTCGATCGATACGTCGCCGGGCACCGCGACGAAGCGCGACGTGCCGAGCGGATCGACGTAGAGCCGGAAGCGGAAGTTGTCCTCGGCGAAGGTCTGCACGCGCGTGCCGGGGCCGCGGCGGCGGTCGCCGAGGCGGATCACGATCCGGTCGCCCGCATTGACGTAGCCGTCGACGACATCGACGATCACGGCTTTCTGGAACGGCCGCTCGTGCCCCTTCTGGTCGAAGCGCACGTTCAGCGCCTGCACCGTGGCCGGGCTCTGGCCGGGCACGAGCGGCGCGGCGTGGTATTCGGCGCTGATGTAGTTGGCCGCGCTCGGATCGCTCGTCTGGAACAGCGCCCAGTCCGAATAGAACTTGAAGGTGGCCTTCAGCCAGCCGCCGTCGGCGATGCCGGACGAGCCGACCTCGTAATCGAGCACGATCTCGCTCCATTCGCCGGCTTCGACGCGCGCGACATTGCATTGCACGCGCCCGGCGAACGGCAGGCGCTTGTGGCGTTCGTACAGGCCTGCGGGTGCTACGTGCGGGCCGAGGCGGTCGCGCAGCGCGGCGGCGCGGGCATCAACGGTATCGAGGACGTCTTTGGATTCGTTCATCTGGAATGCAAAATGATGTCGATGGAAAGCGGCGTGCTTCAATGCGCGAACGGCCAGGGCGCGCTCGCGTCCCAGACCGGGACACCCATGTACGCGTACCACGGCGCGATCACGCAGAGGCCATAGACGATCGCGATCAGCACCGACACCACGCCGACCTTCGCGTAGTCGGCCGTCGAGAATGCGCCGCTGCTGTATGCGATGACGCCGGCGGTGATCTGCGTCGGCAGCAGGTACGCGAAGCTGTCGGTGTCGCTGACGAGCATCGTGAACGCGACCGGATGCAGCCCGAGGCGCGGTGCCAGCGCGAGTGCGATCGGCGCGATCATCGTGACGGCCGCGACGTTGGACAACATGCCGATGCGGATCACGTGCGTGCCGAGCATCACGATCGCGATCGTGAGCCACCAGCCGTGCCCGCGCGCGGCGACATAGATGTGATCGGCGGCCCAGCTCGCGAGGCCTGACGCGCTGATCGCCGCCGACATCGACAGCGCACCGGCCAGCAGGAACAGCGTGCCCCAGATCGTGCGCTGCTCGACTTCGGCCCAGCCGAAGCGCAGCACGCCGGGTGCGAACAGCAGCGCGAGCGCGATCAGCGCGACGATCTCCGACGGAAGGTGATGGAGCGGCTCGGTCGCCCACAACACGGCGACGGCCGAAAACAACGCGAGCACGGTCCAGTCGTTGCGTGTCGCCGGCGCCTGCGCGCGGCGCATCGCCGCGATCGCGCCGCGGCCACCGGGAATCGCGATGGCGCGCGAGCGGAAATAGAACTGCACCCAGCCCTGCGTGATCGCGAACATCCCGAGGTACGGCCACTGCAGCTTCAGCCACGTGAGATACGAGATCCGGATGCCGAGCTGTTTCTCGAGCAGCCCGGACACGACCATGTTCGGCAGGTGAGCCGTCAGGATGCACATGCCGCTGATCATCGCGCCGTACACGAGCGTCTGGATCACGATCGCCTTTCTGGCGGCGCGCTCGCGCGGCGATTCGCCGAACAGCCGGACGATGCCGTTCGTGACCGGCAGCAGCGTGGCCGCGCGCGCGTTTGCGGCGGGCACGACGAGCGCCATCACGCAGTTCACTGCGAACATCGCCCAGATCACGCCGTTGGCGGTGCGCACCTTCAGGCGGTCGAGCAGCAGCAGCGCGATGCGCCGGTCGAGGCCGCACGCCTGCATGATCGCGGAGAACAGGAACGCGGCGAGGCACAGGAACACGACGGGCGCGGCGAAGCCGCTGGCCGCCTTCGGAAACGACGGGCTCGCGTGCGACAGCACGAGCAGCATCGGCAGCAGGATGCCGCTCACGCCGACGGGAATCGCATCGGTAATCCATACGATCGCGACCCACGCGACGACGGCGAGCGTCGCGGTGCCTTCCGCGGACAGATGCGCGGGCGCGGGCAGCCACCACGCGATCGCGAAGAATGCCAGCCATGCGGCGACGAAGCCGATCCGTGCCCGCCATTGCGTAGCGCGTCCGTGCGCAGCCGCGTGCGGATCGGCCGGCGCGTGTGCCGCTGGTTCGGCCGGTGGCGGCCAGCCTGCACGCGTGCCATCGAGCGGCGGCGTGCCGATTGCGTTGTCGGTCACTGGTATGCTCCCCGTGCGTCAGGCCCTGCAGTGGCGGACCGGATGTCTGTCGAGATGTCATAATACGTATTAATACAAGTTGGGCGATCCAATTGCTTTTCATATCGATATCGGGAATCGCGCATAGCGCGGGCCGGGCACGGAAGGGAAAAACCGATGACGTTGGTACGTGACGATGCGACGTCGCTCTACGAGCAGATCGCGGCGACGCTGCGCGATGAGATCGAGCAGGGCATCTACGAGCCGACCGGCAAACTGCCGTCCGAGGCGCAACTGAGCGAGCGCTTCTCGGTGAGCCGCGTGACCGTCAGGCTCGCGCTCGATCGCCTGACCGACGCTCGCATCGTCGAACGCAAGCAGGGCAAAGGGACCTTCGCCGCGAAGCAGCGGCTGCGGCATCGGCTCGACGTGCTGCGCGGGCTCCACGATTCGATCGCCGGGCAGGGCGCACGCGCACGGATGGAATTGCTGCGAATGGAAACATGTGACGTACCGCCGGGCTTGCAGCAAGTATTCGCGGCCGACGTCACGCGCTGCATTTATCTCGAACGCCTGCACTGGGTCGACGACGAGCCGATCGCGCTCGCGCAGACCTGTCTGTTGCCTGAGGCACGTGACGTCGCTTATGCGCAGGCCGATAGCATGCCGACTTACGAACTGCTGGAGCAGTTGCTCGGCTGGCGCATTGCCGACGCCGACATGTCGGTGACGGCCGTGGCCGCGCCGGACGATATCGCCGCCCTGCTAAAGACCGGCAAGCAGGGGCCGTTGCTGGTGTTGCGGCGTACGTCTCGTCTGGCTGACGGCCGCACGTGCGAGTCCACGCTGTTTCATATTCGGCCGGAGCGCTTCGACCTGGTCGTGCGAAGCGGTGTCGAAGCACGATTTGTCGCCTGCGGCGCGCCTTCCGTCGTGGATCATGGCGATGGCGCCGCGCAGTAAATCGATTGGACAGTGCATTCAGACGCCTGGGAAATCCCGTCCTGATTCAGCTTTCCAATTGATTCTTCCTTGGAATTTCGTCGTTCCGCCATGTCGGCGGCACGGCTCGTGTCGACTGCCGACCTGACGCATCACGGCAGCAGCAAGCTGCCGGTCGGCAATCACCCGGTTCATCGACAGCGTCATGCACGGAGCGAAGTTATCTGGCTCCCCTCAGGCAGCGCTGAATACGCGATATAGAAAGCTCGAATACTTGGTTGGGCCCGTGCGAATGCTTCGCTAGTATCCGACGCTCCCATCGGAGCCGGAACCGGAAGGATCCGGCTGCGCCGCCCGTTGCGGCATTTCGCGACTTCCCAACTGCCGACATGTCTTCCCACTCGATTCCCGACGGCATCACGCGCCGGCTGGCCGCAGCGATCGCGTGCGCCGCGCCCGCGCGTGATCCATCCGCCATCGCAGCCGCGCGGCGCGGCCTGCTCGATTTTCTTGCCGCCGCGTTCGCCGGCGCGCGCGACAGCGGTTACCGCAAGCTGCTGGCGGTGTGCGGCCGCGATTCGGCCGGGGCGGCAGCGGTCATCGGTCGCGCGACTCCGGCGTCGCCGCACGATGCGGCACTGCTCAACGGCTATGCAGGCCACGCGCTCGACTACGACGACGTGCACAGCAGCGTGCGCGGCCATCCGGGCACCGTGCTACTGCCGGCGCTGCTCGCGCTCGCGCAGGTGCGCGCACGCAGCGCGCTGGACCTGCTCGACGCATACGTCGTCGGCGTCGAGACGATGGCGCGGGTCGGTCTCGCGCTCGGCAGCCGCCACTACGAACTCGGCTTCCACAACACCGCGACACTCGGCACGCTCGGCGCGGCCGCCGCCGCGGCACGTCTGCTCGGGCTCGATGCGGCGGCCACCGACAACGCACTCGGCATTGCCGCGACGCAATCGGCCGGGCTGCGGCTGCAGTTCGGCAGCGAGGTCAAGCCGTTGCACGCGGGCCTGGCGGCGCGCGCGGGCCTGTTCGCCGCCGAACTCGCGGAGGCGGGACTGGCCGGCGCACCGGGCGCACTCGACGGCCCGGAAGGATTCTTCGCCGTGTTCGGCGGCGGCGCGGCGCAGCCGGCGCGCGTGCTGGCCGACTGGGGCGCGCCGTGGCAGATCGTGTCGCCCGGCCTGTACTTCAAGCCGTGGCCGTGCTGCACGGCAACCCATTACGCGGTACAGGCCGCGCTCGATCTGCGCGCTCGCCACCGCATCGTGCCGGCGGACATCGATGGCATCGCGGTCACCTTCCCGCCAGGCGGCGACACGCCGCTGTCGAACCGGCTGCCGGCAACCGGCCTAGAAGCACGCTTCAGCGTGGAATACGCGGTGGCCGCCGCGCTGACGGACGGGCCGCCCGGTGTCGCGACGTTCGCCGACGTGCCCGTGCGCGACGACCTGATCGCGCTCGCCGCACGCGTGACGCGGCGCCACGATGCCGCGGCGCCGCGCGCGTCGACCGATCCCGCGACGCGCTTCTCGGTCGTCGAGATCGCGCTTCGCGGCGGCGACACGCTGCAGCGGCGCACCGAGCGCCTCGTCGGCACCGACGATCTCGCCGCGAAGTTCGCGGATGCAACTGCCCACGATCCCGCGCTCGCGTTCGTGCCGGAACTGATCGACACGATGCGAAGCACGGCCGATCTCGCACGCCTTTTCCATACCTTTACGTCGCTTCAATCATGAGCACCGATCGCAGCACACCTTCCCGCCGCCAGATGCGCCTGGGGCTGTTCCTTCAGGGCGCCGGGCACCACGTCGCCGGCTGGCGCCACCCCGACGCCGAATCCGGCAGCGAGAACTTCGACCTGCTGCGCCGCGTCGTGCAGACCGCCGAGCGTGCGAAGTTCGACACGGTCTTCCTCGCCGACGGCCTGACGAGCGGCCCGGACGCGCACCCGTCGATGGCGATGCGCTTCGAGCCGCTGAGCCTGCTGTCCGCGCTCGCGATGCATACGCGGCACATCGGCCTCGCGGCGACCGCGTCGACGACGTACAGCGAGCCGTACCACATCGCACGCGTGTTCGCATCGCTCGACCACCTGAGCGGTGGGCGCGCGGCATGGAACGTCGTGACGACCTCGTACGACCGCACCGCGGCGAACTTCACGCGCGGCAACCATCCCGATCACGCGCAGCGCTACGAGATGGCCGGCGAATTCGTCGACGTCGTGAAAGGGCTCTGGGACAGCTGGGACGACGACGCGGTCGTCAGGGACAAGGCGCGCGGCGTATATTTCGACCCGGCGAAGGTGCACGTGCTCGATCACGCAGGACGCTTCTTCAACGTGAAGGGGCCGCTGAACGCGTCGCGCCCGCCGCAGGGTCATCCGGTCGTGATTCAGGCCGGCTCGTCGGGCCCCGGTCAGGAGCTTGCCGCGCGCACCGCTGAAGTGGTGTTCACCGCGCAGCAGACGCTCGAGGAAGCACAGGCGTTCTATCGCGACCTGAAGGGGCGGCTCGCGGCATACGGCCGCGCGGAGGACGCACTGGCCGTGATGCCGGGCGTATTTCCGGTGATCGGTCGCACCGAGCAGGAGGCCAAGGACAAGTATGCGCAGCTCCAGCAATGGACGGACACGTCGGGCGCGCTGACGCTGCTGTCCGACCGTCTCGGCCACGACGTGTCGAAGTATCCGCTCGACGGCCCGCTGCCCGACTTGCCCGAATCCGATCAGTTGAAGAGCCGCGCGAAGCTGCTGACCGATCTCGCACGCCGCGAGAACCTCACGCTGCGCGAACTCTACTATCTCGTCGCCGGCGCACGTGGGCACCGGATCGTGTGGGGCACGCCGACGCAGGTCGCGGACGCGCTGGAGGAATGGTTCGAGGGTGGCGCCGCGGACGGCTTCAACATCATGCCGCCCTACTTCCCGGGCGGACTCGACGATTTCGTCGAGCATGTCGTGCCGGAGTTGCAACGGCGCGGCTTGTTCCGCACCGAATACGAGGGCACGACGCTGCGCGACCATCTCGGGCTCGCGCGGCCGCCGAGCCGCTACGCAGTGCGTTGACTCAGACCGCGAAGCGCGTCAGGTCGAGTGCGATCGGCGCGCTGTCGCGGCTGGCGTGCGGGCTGCCGGCCGGGCCGAGCGCATGCGCGAGGAAAGCCCGCGTGCGCGTGCTTTGCGGCGCCCGGAACAGTTGCGTGGCCGGCCCGTGCTCGACGATCACGCCCGCCTCGGTGAAGTAGACGACGTCGCTGATTTCCTCGGCGAACCGCATCTCGTGCGTGACGAGCACGCAGGTCATGCCGTCGCGCACGAGATCCCGGATCACCGCCAGCACGTCACCGACGGTTTCCGGATCCAGCGCGGACGTCACCTCGTCGAACAGGATCAGGTCGGGCTGCATCGCGAGCGCGCGAGCGATCGCGACGCGCTGCTGCTGGCCGCCCGACAGCTCGCCGGGGTACGCATGCGCCTTGTCGCCGAGGCGCACGCGTTCGAGCAGCGCGTGCGCGGTGCGCACGGCTTCGGTGCGATCGCGGCCGAGAATCCTGACCGGCGCGGCGACGAGGTTGTCGAGCACGCTCAGGTGCGGAAACAGGTTGTACTGCTGGAACACGAAGCCGACGCGCTTGCGCAGCGCGATTTCGTCGCGCTCCGATGCGAGCCGGTCGACGCGCGTGCCGTCGACGTCGATCAGGCCGCGCTGCGGCCGCAACAGCCCCGTGATGCAACGCAGGATCGTCGATTTGCCGGAGCCGGACGGACCGATGATGGACACGGCCTGGCCGCGGTGCACGTCGAGATCGATACCGCGCAGCACGGGCGTCGTGCCGTAGGACAGATGCACGTCGCGCAGGCGGACGAGCGGCTCGTCCGCGCCGCGCGGAGTTTCAGTGGAATGCATGACGTCGTTCGAGAAGGCGGGTGAAACGGGCAATCGGGTAGCAGTACGCGAAAAACAGGCCGAGTACCGTGAAATAGACGACGACGGTGAAGTCGGCGCGCGCGACGGTATTGCTCGCGACCTGCGCGGTGTCGAGCAGGTCGTGCACGCCGACGAGCGACGCGAGCGCGGTGGCCATCGTGATGCTCGCGTACAGGTTCATCCACGGCGGCAGCATGCGGCGCACGCATTGCGGCAGGATGATCCAGCGGAACACCTGCACGCGGCTGAACGCGAGCGAGCGTGCGGCGTCCCACTGCGCATGCGGAATCGACTGGATCGCGCCGCGGAAGATTTCCGCGAAGTTCGCGCTCGCCGGCAGCGCGAGGCCGAGCGTCACCTTGAACCAGTCCGGAAACGGCAGCGACGCATGGCCGAACCTGATTTCGAACGGGAATACATACGTCGAGAAATAGATCAGCACGAGCAGCGGCGCATTGCGGAACACCTGCACGTAGGCGCGCGCCGCAACGCGTGCGATGCCGAGCCGCGACAGCGTCAGCGGGCCGAGCACGAGGCCGGCGAGCGTGCCGAGCGCGATCGCGAGCGCGCTGATGCCGATGTTGACGAGCATCGCGTTGCCGAGCGCGGGCAGCCACGTGACGAGCGCGACGAGCGTCGGATGGCGGCGACCGGCAACGGCCAGCGCGACGACCGCCAGCGCGGCCAGTGTTGCCGCGACCGCGGGCCAGCGCACGAGGCGCGCAGGCGAAGCGAGCGAGTCAATGGCCATAGCCGGGTATCCTCAAGCGGTGTTCGAGCCAGCGTCCCGCGAGGTTGACCGTGAACGTGAGCGCGCCGAAGAAGAGCAGGATCAGGATCATCAGCTCGAGCACGTTGTCGCGCTGCGTCCAGATCATGATCGACGCATAGGTGACGTCGCCGACCGCGATCGCCGACGCGACCGTCGTCATCTTCACGAGGTCGACCAGGTTGTTGACGAGCGCCGGTAGCGCGAAGCGCACCGCGAGCGGCAGCTGCACGTGCCAGAGCCGCTGGCGGCGGCTGTAGCCGAGCGACTGCGCGGCTTCCAGCGTGGCGCGCGGCACCGCTTCGAGGCCGGCGCGCAGCGCTTCCGCATGGAACGCGCCCTTGTGCAGCGAGATCACGATCACGCTCCAGATGAACGGCGTCAGCGGATTGCCGCCCAGATCGCGCAGTGCGGCGCTGATCAGCATGTTGACGACGAGGAATGCGCAGAACAACTGGACGAGCGTCGGTGTGTTGCGGGTGACTTCGACGAATGCGCGCGCAGGGCGCGCCAGTGCCGCGCTGGGCGACACCAGCAACGCGGCGAGCGCGACACCGCAGGCGAGGCTGCCGAGCGCGGTCGCGATCGACAGTTCGAGCGTCACGCCCATCCCGTGCACGAACGACGCGCGTTCGTCCGGGGCCAGCACGAAGCTGTAATCGAGGCCGAGCTTGCGGAGCGCATCGACTGCGGCGGCTGCCGTCATGTGCGCTGTGCCTTGAGCTTCGCGTTCAGGTCGAGCACGCCTTGCGACGGCGTCATGCCGTTCCTGCGCTCGACGTCGAGCAGCCAGCCGCTGCGATGCCAGTCCTGGACGATCCGGTCGAGCGCGTTCTGCGTATCGGTCTCGCCCTTGCGGACCCAGATCACCGCCGGCGACGGAATCAGGTCGGTCGGCAGCGGCGTCGCATAGTCCTTCCAGTCCGGATTGCGCGCGACGAGCATGCGCAACGTCGGCGCGACGTGCACGGCGGCCACGCAGTTGTTGCCGCGAAGCGCGAGCAGCGATTCGGGCTGGCCGCGGAACGCCTTCACCTGCGCGCCGTATTCCGTCGCGAGCGGCTTCGTGTAGTTGCTGCCTTGCGACACGCAGACCGGCTTGCCGCGCACGTCGGCCCAGGTCTTGATGCCGCTGTCCTTGCGCGCGATCAGTGCGCCGCCGATGAACTCGAACGGCGTCGGCGCATACGACAGTATCTCCGCGCGCTCCGTCGTCAGCTCCATGTTGGCGATCAGTGCGTCGACCTTGCCCTGCTGCAGGAACTGCACGCGGTTCGACGGCTGCACCGGTGTCAGCTCGACGTCGACGCCGAGCCGCTTCGCGACGTCGTTCGCCAGATCGACGTTGAAGCCGACCGGCTTTTGCGTCGCGGGATCGAGCGAGCCGAACGGCGGCCCCGACAGGATCACGCCGATCGCGATCTTGTGACGTTGATGGATGCGGTCGAGCGTGCTGTCCGCGCGAGCAACACCGGAAAAAGCGGCAAGAAGGGCGGCGACGAGCAGCGCGTGGCCCGACGTAGTGCGAAACGATCTGCTGAACATGGGAAAGAGGGACGTTGTTTGGGTGAAGCGGGGCGGCGCGTCGCGCGCCCGGTTGTCGGGAGCGTGTATTTTCTGGATGCGGTACGCATCCAAGAACCAAGAAATTCTCATACCGTTATCTGGTCCTCCGATTTACGCAGAGGAACACGACGCTCCCGCGGCCGGAATGGCGATGTGGCGGAGGGCTTTCACCAGCATGGGCGGCGACGATCTTCGTGAATCAGTGGTCCGCTCCTGCTACGCGGCCCGGCGTAGCGAGGCTGGAGGCGCGCGCCGTTCTGCCCTCGCGATCGTCCGATCATCCCGACGGTTGTCTAAATTACCTTTGGATCTGGATTTCGTATTTTTTATTCTTTTTATGAATTTCACGGTTCTGTCATATTTCTGGGCACCGCCTTTAATCGGACGAGAAAAATGTCAAAGACCACCATCGTCGCGACGATCGGGCCCGCGCCGAATACCGCTGAAACGCTGCTTGCGCTGCACCGTGCGGCGATCTCGCGCGACTACCTGCTGTTCGCGCGGGCCGGTGCGCCGTTGTACGAGCGCGCAATGGCCGCATTCATCGGCGTCTATCGCGCGGTCGTGCTGGCGAAGACGCTGGTCTTCGCGTGACGGGAGCGCAACCGATGCAGAATGTCCTGACCGCGCTGGTTCCGATCTTCGTGCTGATCCTGGCGGGATTCGTGCTGCGGCAGCGCCGCCTGCTGCCGGACGAATTCTGGTTGCCATGCGAAACGCTGAACTACTACTACATGTTTCCCGCGCTGATGTTCAGCCAGGTCGCGAAAGCCAATCTGACGCAGTTTCCGGTGCGGCCGATCGCGATCGCGATCCTCGGCGCGGTGGCCGCGAGCGCGGCGCTGCTGTATGCGTGGCGCGCGTGGAGCCGGCAGCCGGGGGCGGTGTTTTCGTCGGTGATCCAGGGGGCGTTACGGCCCAATACGTATGTGGGTGTTGCCGCGGCCGCGGCGTTGTATGGCAGCGTCGGTCTCACGCTCACGTCGATCAGCATCGCGGTCGCGATTCCGCTGCTGAACGTCGCGTCGATCATTATCCTGATGCAGCACGGCCGTGGCGGCGCACCATCGGCATCGCAGATCGGCGGCGCGCTGCTGAGGAACCCGGTCATCATGTCGGTCGTGCTCGGCGCCGCGTTCAATCTCGGCGGGCTGGGTTTGCCGGGCGTGGTGGCGAGCGTGCTGTCGATTCTCGGCGCCGCGTCGCTCCCGCTCGGACTGCTCGCGGTGGGAGCAGGCCTCGACGTGAAGGCCGCGAAGGCGGCGCGCGGCCCCGTGTTCCAGTCGTCGGTGATCAAGTTGCTGCTCGTGCCGCTGCTGACCTTCTGGATCGGTTTCAGCCTCGGCATCCGGGGCCCGGCACTCACGACGATCGTGCTGTTCAATTCACTGCCGTGCACACCGTCCGCGTACATCATGGCGAAGCTGCTCGGCGGTGATCACCGATTGTCCGCCGGCATCATTACGGTACAGACGGCGCTTGCTGCGGTCACGATGCCGTTGGTGCTGCTCGTGTTCCACGGCTGAACCGGGTTCGCGCACGCTTCGGCATGGCGAAAAGCAAAAGGCCGGCCGGGTTGCACCGACCGGTCTTTTGCATTTCCGATGGCCGTATTTGCGGAGGCCAGGAGGGGGAGTTGGTCGAGCGAACGGCACCTCGATACTGGATTGCTGGAGCGCCTCCGGATCCGGGCCGGCGGCGACAGGTGCATCAAGCGCCGCATATCGCCGGATCGGATATCGATCGCAAAAATAACCATTTGGTACACGCGTCGGCACGCATTACAGTCTCGCCTCCTGCTGCCGGCCGCGACGCCGGTGATTCCGACGTTATTTCAGAAGTCAGCCAAATGAATCGTTTGATGCGTTCCAGTGTCCGCGGCGCCGCGGCCGCGCTGTTCATGCTCGGCGCGGCGTGCGCCGCCCACGCGGCTCAACCGACGCTGCGCGTCGGCATCGACGCCGAGTCGTATCCGCCGTTCTTCTCGAAGGACGCCACGGGCAAGTGGAAAGGGTGGGAAATCGACGTGCTCGAGGCCGCGTGCGGCAAGCTGAACGTGCGCTGCGAACTCGCCGACATCGCGTGGGACGGCCTGATTCCGGCGCTGCAGAACCGCAAGATCGACGTGCTCTGGTCGTCGATGACGATTACCGGCGAACGGCAGAAGGCGATCGACTTCAGTCGTGCGTACTACGAATCGCCGACGGTGTTCGTCGGCGCAAAAAGCGATCGGCGCCGCGTCGATTGCGCGGTGCCCGCGAGCTTCAAGGGCCGCGTGATCGGCGTTGAGGCCGGCACCAATTTCTCGGCCTTCCTCGATGCGCGCTTCAAGCAGGACGCGCAGATCAAGGCCTTCGACAAGTTCGACAACGCGCTCGCCGATCTGGTCTCCGGCCGGGTCGATTACGTGCAGGAAGCGAAGGGCCTGTTCACGGCGTTCCTGTCGTCTCGCGACGGCAAGGATTTCGAGGTCAAGGCCACCTGCGCGGACAACCCGGTGCTGGGTCTCGGCATCGGCGCGGGCGTGCGGCGCGGCGATGCGCTGCGCGACCGGCTGTCGGGCGCGATTGCGCAACTGCAGCAGGACGGCACGTGGGATGCGATCACCGCGCGCTATCCGAACCTGAAAGGCACGATCGAGAAGGGCCGCTGAACCGATGGCCGCGGACGATTCGCTGCTGGCGCTGCTCGCATTCGGCGACGGCGGTTACGGCCGCATCTTCGCGAATGCATTCGCGCTGACGCTCGGCGTCGCGGCCGCGTCGTTCGGCGTCGGCACGCTGCTCGGCATCGCCGGCGCGCTCGGCAAGCTGTCGCGGCACGCGCCGCTCGCGTGGCTCATCCGGCTCTACACGACACTCGTGCGCGCGCTGCCCGAGCTGTTGTGCCTGCTGCTCGCGTTCTATGCGATCGCGCCCGCCGTCGAAGCCGTGCTGCGCCGCGGCGGCCTGGTGCCTGACGGCTTCGCGTTTCCGCCGTTCCTCGTCGCCGCACTGTCGCTCGGTTTCATCCAGGGCGCCTATCTGACCGACATCTTCCGCGCGGCGCTCGTCAATGTTCCGGTCGGCCAGATCGAGGCCGCGCACGCGTACGGGATGACGCCGTGGCAGACGCTGATGCGCATCCGGCTGCCGGCCGCGGCGCGGCTCGCGCTGCCCGGTGTCGGCAACGTATGGCTGAACGCGACCAAGGATGCGTCGTTCATCAGCGTGCTCGGATCGTTTACGGATCTGCTGAAGGCGAGCCAGCTCGCCGCCGGCGCGACCCGGCACTACGTGTTCTTCTATCTGGTCACGGCGGCGCTGTTCCTGCTGCTGAGCGTCACGTCGACGGGGCTGTTCGCCGCGCTCGAACGGTACGCGAACCGTGGCGCAACGAGCGCAACCGCATGAGCTTCTCGCTGCCGTTCCTGCTCGATACGGTGATGCCGAAGCTGCTCGCCGCGGTGCCGACGACGCTCGCGCTGATGCTGTTGTCCGGCACGGCCAGCGTGCTGCTCGGCATACCGCTCGCGCTCGCCGCCGGCGCTCGCCACGCGCCGCTTCGCTGGTCCGCGCGCGGCTGGATCATGCTGATTCGCGGCACGCCGCTGCTGGTGCAGCTTTATCTGCTGTACTACGGATTCGGCCAGATCGTGCCGCGCGAATGGATGCGCGACAGCTGGGCGTCGCCATTGTTGCGCGATGCGTTCTGGTATGCCGTCGTCGCGTTGAGCGTAAATGAAAGCGCGTATGTCGCGACGATCCTGCGCGGCGCGATCGCCGGCGTGCCGGCCGGCGAGATCGAGGCCGGCTACGCGTACGGAATGACGCGCGCCGGCGTGCTGCGCCGCATCGTCGGCCCGCGCGCGTGGCGGCTCGCGCTGCCCGCGCTCACCGGCGAAGCGATCCTGCTGCTGAAATCGACCGTCCTCGCGTCGACCATCACGGTGTTCGACGTGATGGGCACGGCCAACACGCTGCGCTTCGAGACGTTGCGCGTGTACGAGCCGCTGGCCGGCGCGGCGCTCATCTATGTCGTGCTGGTCGCGCTGCTGACGATTCCTGCCGCCCGTCTCGAGAGACGCCTCAACCGCTACCTGACGCGCGAGTCGGACGACCGCGCACCCGCGCGCGTACGTAACGCGTCGTCGGGCGTGTGGGCGGCACCCAACTGATTCCCCTGTTCCGCATTGAGCATGACGATGTCCGATCCTCGCCCCCTGCTGTTTTCCCTCTATGAACAAGCCAGCGTCGGCTGCGGCGGTGCGCCGAGCCTCTGGACCCATCCCGCCGACGAACGGCTGCGCGCCAATACGCTCGCGTACTGGTCGGACCTCGCGCGCAAGGCCGAGCAGGCCGATCTCGACATGCTGTTCTTCGCGGACGTGCTCGGCCTGTACGACGTGTACGGCGGGTCGGCCGACGCAGCACTGCAGTGGGCGGTGGAGTCGCCCGCGAACGATCCGATGATGCTGATCCCGGCGCTCGTCGCGCAGACCGAGCGGCTGGCGTTCGGCGTGACCGCGAGCACGACCTACGAGCATCCGTTCGCGCTCGCGCGCCGCTTCAGCACGCTCGATCACCTGAGCAACGGCCGGATCGGCTGGAACATCGTGACGTCCTACCTGACGAGCGCAGCGCGCAATTTCGGGCTAGACCGGATGATCGGCCACGACGAACGCTACGCACGCGCGGAGGAGTTTCTCGATGTCGTGTACAAGCTGTGGGAAGGCAGCTGGGCGGACGACGCGGTCGTCGCGGACAAGCACGCGCCGCGCTATGCGCGCGGCGACCGCGTGCGGCCGATCGCGCACGAAGGCGCGCACTATCGCGTGCATGGCCCGCACGTGTGTGCGCCGTCGCCGCAGCGCTCGCCGGTGCTGATTCAGGCCGGCTGGTCCGGGCGCGGACGGGAATTCGCGGCGAAGCACGCCGAAGTGGTGTTCGTCGCGAAGTCGAATCCGCACGAGATCCGCGCAGGCCTCGACGAGATTCGCCGGCTTGCAGTCGAAAACGGCCGCGCGGCGGACGACGTGAAGGCGCTCACGGTGCTGCGGATCGTGACGGCGCGCTCGTCGAGCGACGCGAAGGAGAAATACCATGCGCTGCAGCAGCACTATCACCTGCAGGCGCAGCTCGTCAGCTACGCGGGCGACACGGGCATCGACATCGATCGTTATGCGGACGACGAGCTGCTGACGACGCAGACCGAAGGGCTGACGTCCTACGTGGTGCGACCGGACGGCAGCGGCAAGCCGCTGACGGCCGGCGACGTGCGGCGCAAGTTCGCGAGCGTTACGCGCGGCACCGACCTGATTCTCGTCGGGTCGCCGGATGAAGTCGCGGACAGGCTTGCCGAGCACGCGCAGCAGTCGACGACGAGCGGCTACATGCTCAATCCGCTGATCAGCCCCGGTACGCTCGACGATTTCGCCGAACTGATCGTGCCGGAATTGAAGAAGCGCGGCCTGTACCGGACGCAGCCGCCGAGCGGGACGTTCCGCTCGCGCCTGGGCGGCGGCGATCGCCTGGCGGACAGTGCGTATGGCGCGTCGTTCCGGCAGTCCGCAGCGGCCGGGCGCTGACGGTCGACGGATATCGATTCCGCAAAACATTGGTAGGGCCGCGCGATGCCGGGCGGTAGAGTCGACTATCCGGTCGCGGACCGGCCGCATCGGGAGCAGCAGGCGCAGCATGCGGCCGTCCCGGCGGAACGACGAACCTGGGAGTTGCCTGACATGAACCGCGAGGTGCCGTTTCATCCGGAAGCAGGTTGCGCCGACTCGAAGCATGACGGCGAGCGTTTCGTATCCGCCTGCGGGAGCGCGATCGAAGGGCGGCCGTTCGCGAGCGATGCCGAACGCGGCTTCGAATGCGAACGGCCGGCCGGACGGACGGCGGCACGGCTTTCCGAAGCGGCACGGGCGTCGGCGGGCACGACCATGAGCGCAGGCGCCGCAAATCGACCGCGCCGATCACCGGCGCCGCCCGTCCTGAGCGCCGCCGGCATCGCGAAACGGTTCGACGCGACCGTCGCGCTGGCGGCGCTCGACCTGTCGATCGGCGCCGGTGAAGTCGTCGCGCTGATGGGCGCGAACGGCGCCGGCAAATCGACTTTCGTGAAGATCCTGAGCGGCGTGATCCGGCCCGACGGCGGCACGTTGACGCTGCGCGGCGCACCCTATCGGCCGGCTTCGCCGCACGCGGCGAAGCGGCTCGGGGTCGCCACCGTGCACCAGTCGGTCGCCGACGCCGTCGTGCCGACGCTGTCGATCGCCGACAACCTGCTGCTCGACCGGCTGTGCGATCCGGCCTCGCCGTGGCGCGTGCCGCCGGCCGCGCGGCGCGCCGCGGCGCGGCCGCTCGCCGAGCGCGTCGGGCTCGACGCCGATCTGTCGGCGCCGCTCGCGTCGCTGTCGCTGGCCGATCAGCAGCGCGTGACGCTGGCGCGCGCGCTCGCAGGGCAGCCCGGCCTGCTGATCCTCGACGAGCCGACCGCGAGCCTGTCCGCGCCGGAAGCGGAGCGGCTCTTCGGGCTGCTGGACGCGTTGCGCGACGACGGCGTCGCGATCCTGCTGGTATCGCACCGGCTCGGCGACTTGCGCCGCATCGCCGATCGTGTGGCGATCGTCCGCGACGGCCGGATCGTCGCCGATCTGGCCGCGCCGGTCGACCTCGATGCCGCGGTGGAAACGATGATCGGGCGGCCGTTGCCGAAAGCGCGCGCGGCTGACGCGGGCCGCGCCGCGTCGTCGCCCGAAGCGGGCCTCAGCCTGCGAAACCTCCGGCTGTTACCGACCAGCGCGCCGTTCGATCTCGACGTTCGGCGCGGCGAGATCGTCGCGATCGCGGGCCCGGTCGGCGGCGGCAAGTCGCGCCTTGCCAATGCGATCTTCGGCGCAGTGCGCGCGGCCGCCGGCGAGATGACGCTCGACGGCCGGCCATGGCGGCCGCGCTCGCCGGCCGACGCCATTCGCGCCGGCGTGTTCCTGGCCGGCGAGGACCGCTGGCGCACGTCGTTGTTTCCCGACAGCGTGCCGTTCGCGTCGATCGCCGGCACGATCAGCTTTCCGTTCCTGTCGCGCTGGTTTGCGGGCGGCGCGCTGCGGCCGGCCCGCGAACGCGCCGCCGCCGCGGCCGCGATCGCCGCCTTCGGCATCCGCTGCACGGGCCCGGACGACCGGCTCGTGCGCCTGTCCGGCGGCAACCAGCAGAAAGTCGTGCTCGCGCGCTGGCACGCGGAACGCGCGCGGCTGTTGCTGCTCGACGAACCGTTCCAGGGCATCGATGCCGGCGCGCGCGCCGATATCGTCGATACGCTGCGGCGCCACGCGCACGAGCGCGCGACGCTGGTGTTCGTCAGCGATCTCGAAGAAGCGGCCGAAATCGCCGATCGCATCGTGCGGTTCGATCGCGCCACGCTCGACCATCCGCTTTCGTCTTTCTCCTGAATGACTGCGCCTCCGATGAAACCCGTTTCCACTTCCGTCGTGCCCGATGCATTGCCTGGCGAACGGGCCGGCCGTCCCGCGCCGGCCCGCATTCGCACTGCGCTCGAACGCACGGGCATCCTGCTCGTGCTGGCCGTTCTCGTCGTCGTGTTCGCGTTCAGGGAGCCCGCGTTCCTGAACCTCGACAACCTGTTCAGCATCCTTCAGGCGGTGTCGATCGTCGCGCTGCTCGGCATCGGCGTGACGATCACGCTCGCGGCCGGCGGCTTCGACCTGTCGGTGGGCAGCGTGGCCGCGTCCGCGCAGATGGCCGCCAGCTACGTGCTGGTCGTCTGGCACGGCGGCACGCTCGCGGCGGTGGCCGCCTGCGTCGCGCTCGGCGTGGCCGCCGGGTTGTTCAACGGCCTGCTGATTACGCGGCTGCGCGTGCCCGACCAGCTCGCGACGCTCGGCACGCTGTTCCTGCTGGCAGGCCTGCAACTGATCCCGACCGGCGGCCGATCGCTCGCGACCGGTTCGGTGCTGCCCGACGGCACGGACGCGACGGGCGTGTTTCCCGCCGCGTTTCTCGCGCTCGGGCGCCTGCGCCTGTTCGACGTCGTGCCGTTGCCGGTGCTGCTGCTCGCGGCGGTGACGGTGCTGGCCTGCGTCGCGATGGAAGCGACGCGCTGGGGCCGCGTGATTTACGCGATCGGCGGCAACGAAACGGCCGCGCGGCTCGCCGGCGCGCCGGCCGCACGCTACCGGGTCGCCGCGTATGTCGTGTCGGGCGCGATCGCGTCGCTGGGCGGCGTGCTGATCGCCGCGCGGGTCGGACGCGGCGACGCGAGCGCCGGGCATTCGCTGCTGCTCGACGCGGTGGCCGCCGCGCTGGTGGGTTACGCCGTGTGGGGGGCCAAGCGGCCGAACGTGTTCGGCACGGTCGTGGGCGCGGTGTTCGTCGGCGTGCTGCTCAACGGGCTGACGATGCTGAACGCGCCTTACTACATGCAGGACTTCATCAAGGGCGTGTTGCTGGTGCTCGCGCTGGCGTTCACGTTCGGCATCGGTCGCCGTGCGGACGCGCGTGCATGACTGGTTGGGACGCGCGGCGCCGCGTCAAGCGGCGCGGCTGCGCCGTGTCGCGAAGCTCAGCGCGAGCACGGCGAGGATCAGCGCGCCGGTGGCCACCTGCTGCCAGTAGAAATTCCAGCCGATCAGCAGCAGCCCGTTGGCGACCAGGCTGATCAGCAGCACGCCGAACAGCGTGCCGGTCACGCCGGGGCGGCGCATCGGCGACAGCGTCGTGCCGATGAACGTCGCGCCGATCGCGTTCAGCAGGAAGCCGTTGCCGGCTTGCGGCACGTAGGCCTTGACCGTCGACGACAGCAGCAGGCCGACCACGCCGTAGACCAGTGCGCTCGCAACGCACGTCACGACGATGGTCGCCGCGACCGGCAGGCCCGAGTAGCGCGCCACGCCGGCCTGCGCGCCGAGCGCGATGCTGCGCCGCCCGAACGTGGAGTGCGCGAGCGCGACATGCACGGCGACGGCCAGCGCGCCGACGATCCACAGCGGCACCGGTACGCCGGCGAACGTGCCGTGCGCGAGCGCCCCGAACAGCGGCGGCAACGCCGCATTCAGCAGGTAGACGGGCTGGCCGCCGCCGGTGGCGAGTTGCTGGACGGTCTGGCCGATGAACAGCGTGCCGAGCGTCGCGAGAAACGGCGCGATGCCGAGCCCGGCGATCAGCGCGCCGTTGAACGCGCCGACCAGTAGCGCCGCGCAAAGACCGCCCGCGAGCGCGGGCAGCACGCCGACCTGCTGCGCGCACAGTTGCACGAACACGAGGCTGGCGAAGTCGATCGCGGTGCCGAGCGACAGGTCGACCG
This sequence comes from Burkholderia sp. IT-111MI5, assembly GCF_949752865.1. Classification (NCBI taxonomy): domain Bacteria; kingdom Pseudomonadati; phylum Pseudomonadota; class Betaproteobacteria; order Burkholderiales; family Burkholderiaceae; genus Burkholderia; species Burkholderia sp. IT-111MI5. Next base: position 45,329 of record NZ_CATKIF010000071.1, read on the forward strand.
CGCCGATCGACAGCGCGAGCGTCATGCCGAGCGCGGCAATCGCCAGCAGTGCGAAGTTGTTGGTCAGCACGTCGGCAAGGTTGGCGGGCCGCGCGAACCCGGGCGCGCACACCGCGAAGAACGCGAACACCGCGACGAGCGCGGCCACGAGCGAGAACCGCTGCAAGCGGTCGGTCCATTCAGTCATGGGCATGGTCTTCCGTATGGCGGCGCCGAATCACGGCGGTCGTCGCGACGACGAACAGAATCAACGCGCCTTCGACGCCGTTGATCCAGTAGCTCGAGACGTTGTCGAGCTGAAAGCCGTTGCCGACGATGCCGACGAACAGCACGGCGAGCAGCGTACCCGGCACCGTCGGCACGAGCCGCCGCGAGAACACGACGCCGAGCAGCGCGGCCGCGACGACGGCCAGCAGGTTTTCGCCGGCGCCGGGCGCGCTGCCGCTCAGCAACGCGCTCGACGCGAGCGCGGCGAGTGCGGCCGCGATCCCGCTCAGCACGTAGCTGGCCGCGACATAGGCGTTCACGCGCAGCCCGGCGGCGCGCGCGGCGTGGCGATGCGCACCGGTCGCGGCGAGCCGCAGGCCGAAGCGGGTCCGGTGAACCAGCACGGTAAACAGCAGTGCGGCGCCCGGCAGCGCGTACGCGAGATGCGGGATATCGAACGGGCCGTTGTCGAGCAGGAAAGCCAGCAGCGGGCTTGCCGCCGCGACCGACGTGTTTTGCGTCAGCACCAGTTCGAAGCCGGCGCACAGGTTCATCGTCGTCAGCGTGGCGAGCAGCGGGAAGATGCGCAGCACGATCACCGCGAACGCGTTCAGCGCGCCGACGGCCGCGCCGGTGGCGAGCATCAGTGCGAGCGCCGCGCCATCCGTCGCGCCGTCGCGCAGCGCGACTGCCTGCACGGCCGCGCACAGGCCCAGGTTCGCCGCGACCGACAGGTCGAGGCCGCCGCGGATCGGGTCCGGGCCGCCGCCGATCAGCACGACCGTCAGGCCGAAGCCGAGCAAGCCGATCACGACGGATTGCTGCAGCACGTTCGCGAGATTCGCAACCGTCAGAAAGAGCGGCGAACTGGCGGCGAATGCCGCGAACACCGCCGCGAACGCCAGCAGTGCGCCCCAGCGCAGCCAGAATTGCGCGTCCGATGCAGCCGGCGGCAGCGCGAAAGCGGCGCCGCCGGCTGCCTGCGGCTGGCGGTCGAGCGGCCGGCTCATGCGGCGATCTCCCGTGGCGGCGTGCGGCCGCGCGCGCCGCTCGCCCACGCGAGCAGGTCCTGGCGAGTGGTGTCGCGCGTCGCGACCTCGTGCACGATCCGGCCGCGCGCCATCACGAGCACGCGGTCGGTGAGCTCAAGCAGTTCGAGCAGGTCGCTGGAAAACAGCAGGATTGCGGCCCCGTCGCGCGCGAGCCGGTCGAGCAGCCGGTAGATTTCCGCCTTGGCGCCGATATCGACGCCCACCGTCGGCTCGTCGAGCAGGTACACGGGGGAGGTCCGCTCGGCGCCGCGGCTCAGCCATTTTGCGAGCGCGACCTTCTGCTGGTTGCCGCCGGACAGTTGGCGCACCGGCGCGTCCGGGCCCGGCGTCCGGATGCCCAGGTCCGCGATCAGCCGCCGCACCGCGTCGTCCTCCCGGCGCCGCGCAAGCAGGCCGGCGCGGCTGAACCGCCCGAGGCTCGCGAGCGTGACGTTCTCGCGCACCGACAGCGCCGGCGCGACGCCGTGCGAGCGGCGGTCTTCGGGCACGAACGCGATGCCGTGCCGGACCGCGTCGCGCGGGCCGCGCAGCCGGGCCACGCGGCCGTCGATGCCGATCTCGCCGCGCATGCCGCGCTCCAGGCCGAACAGGCTGCGCACGACCTGCTTGCCGCCGGAGCCAAGCAGCCCCGTCATGCCGACGATCTCGCCGCGCCGCACGTCGAACGACACGTCGTCGAAACGACCGCGCACGGATAACCCGGTCACCTGCAGCACCGGCTCACCGGGCACGCGGGACGGCCCGCGCGGGCGCGACGCGGCATCCGTGCCGAGCATCGCCGCGACGAGCGCTTCCGTCGACGTGGTGCGCGCGTCGACGTGCTCGACGTCGACGCCGTCGCGCAGTACGGTCACGCGATCGCACAGCGTCGCGATCTCGTCCAGGTAGTGCGATACGTAGAGGATCGTCAGTCCGCGCTGCCGCAGACGGTCCAGTGTCTGCAGCAGCCGGTCGACCTCGCGGCTCACGAGCGCGGCGGTCGGCTCGTCGAGCACGAGGATGCGCGGGTCGCGCATCAGCGCACGCGTGATCTGCACGATCTGCTGCTCGGCGACGCTGAGCTCGGCGATCAGCCGGTCCGGCGGCAGCGCGATGCCGAAATGCCGCTGCAACGCATCGTGCGCCGTGCGTCGCATGCGCCGCATGTCGAGCAGCCCGGGCACCCCGGCGCCGAACGCCGGCTCGCGGCCGAGCGCCAGCGCTTCGGCGACCGTGAAGGTGGCCGGCAGCAGGCGCTCCTGGTGAATGAATTCGATGCCGGACGACGGCGCGTGCGACCCGTTGGCGGCGAGCGGCCGCGCGACACCGTCGATCTCGAGCGTGCCGGCGTCGGCCGCGTCGATGCCGGCGAGAATCCGGATCAGCGTCGACTTGCCCGCGCCATTCTGGCCGATCAGGCCGTGCACGGTGCCGCGCGGGACGTCCAGCGACGCGCCGCGCAACGCCGGCACTCCGTCGAAGCGCTTGACGATCCCGCGCAGCGCCAGCGCGGACGGGCCCGCGCCGGTGCTCATTGCGGCCCCGTCTGCCCGAGCGTCTGTTGCGCCGTGCCGGCGTTGTCCTTCGTGACGAGCAGCGACGGCACGTACGTATAGGGCGGCAGCGCGCGGTCTCCGGCCAGGTAGCGCGCGACGTTGTCGACCGCCGTCTTGCCGATCAGCGCGGGCTGCTGCGCGACCACGGCGGCCGCGCTCGATTTCGGGTCCTTCACGAGCGCGACGACGTCGGGGCTGCCGTCCACCGCGTAGGTCTTGATCTCGCTGCGGCGCGCGGCGTCGACGGCCTGCGTCGCGCCGACCTGCGGCACGTCCCACGCGGCCCAGATCGCGGCGATCTGTCCTTTCGGATACTTGCCGAGCAGCTGGCTCACCTGCGCGTACGCGCTCTGGACCGTGTTCGGAATTACGTCGCGCAGCTCGGGCTGGATGATCTTCACCTTCGGGTAATACTTCAGCACGGCCTTCAACTGGTCGTAGCGGATCGCGCACACCGGCACGCCGTAGAAGCCGTTGAACACGAGGATGTTGCCTTCGCCGTGGATGTCGTTGACGAGCTTCAGCGCGAGCTGCTCGCCGATGAAGAAGTTGTCCGAGGTCGTGACGTTCAGGCTCGACGGCGAGGCCGTGTCGATCGTGAACAGCGGAATGCCGGCCTGCCGGATCTTCTGCAGCCACGGCTCCAGCACGGTCGCCGTGCCGAGCTGCTCGATGATGGCGTCCGGCTTCTGCGCGATCAGCGTCTGGATCTGCGCGATCTGCCGGTTGTCGTTGCGGCCGGCATCGAGCGCGATCGGCGTGCCGCCCAGGCGTTTCACTTCGTCGATCGCGCCCTGGTAGGCCTTCAGGTCCCAGTAGTGATCGGTGCCGATCGCGGTGATGCCGATCCGCTTGCCTTTCAGCGACGGCACCGCGGCGCCGGCCGGCGCGTCGCCTTGAGCGCGGACCGGAGAGAAGGCGCCGGTGGCCGCGAGCGCCAGTAGCATGCCGGCAAGCGAGCGGCGGATTCGATGGGGACGTGTCATGGCGTCGAAGGATCCGAAGGAAATGAGGGGGCTGAATCGTGCGACTGTAGTCAACGCGGGGTGCGCTGCCCAACCATCGATTCCTGCGACGGTTATCACGCGCGCGCTCGATTGCTTATTCCCGGATCGAAGCGTTGCCGCCGCAACCGATTTGACATCCGAAGGAATATCCATTGCCGAATCGCTCGGTTTGAGCGCGCATGTCGCGCTGATAGATTGTGCGGATATCGTTCCCACGGAGACAGGCAGACCATGCGATCGTCGCTTCGCCGCAAGCCGCGCATCGACCGGAAGGTCGGCGTGCTCACGCTGTTTTTCGCAGCTGCATTGGCTGCGTTCGCACCCGCGGCGCACGCCGGCCCGCTCAAGGGCGCGCCCGCACCGTTCGACAAGGGCGGCGTGAAGATCGCGCTCGTCAACTATCTGTCGACCGGCGACTTCTTCCAGGCCTACGAGGCCGGCGCGCAGAAGCAGGCGAAGGCGCTCGGCGTCGATTTGCGCATCTACGAGGGCCGGCAGGACGCGGCCGAACAGCGCGAGCAGATCCAGCAGGCGATCGGCATCGGCGTGTCCGCGATCATCGTCAACCACGGCTTGCCCGAATCGTTGAAGGACGTCGTCCAGCGCGCGCTGGACAAGGGGATCAAGGTCGTCGCATTCGACGTCGATCTCGGCAATCCGAAGGTGCCGCAGATCGAGCAGAGCGATCGCGACCTGGCCAACCTGCTGCTCGGTCAGGCGGTCAAGGACAACGGCGACGCATTCGCGGCCGGTTATGTGTATGTCGCCGGCTTTGCGCCGCTCGACCGGCGCGATGCCGCATGGCGCGACTTCAAGCGCGCGCATCCGAAGGTGCAGGAAAAGGCGCGCTGGGGCACCGTCGACAATCCGATCGCGCAATCGGTCGCGAATCAGGCGGCAGCGGCCTATCGCGCGAATCCCGACATCCGCGTCGTGTTCGCGCCTTACGACGAGTTCGCGCGCGGCGCGAAGCTCGCCGCGGACGAAGCGAAGCTGTCGTCGAAGATCCGCATCTACAGCGCGGATATCTCGACCGCCGACATCGAGGCCATCCGCGCGCCGAACAGCGCGTGGGTCGCGACGGCCGCGACCAATCCGGCGATCGTCGGCGCCGTGTCGGTGCGGGCCGCCGCGCTGCTCGTCGCCGGCCAGGACCCGGGAGCGCGCATCGTCGTCAAGCCGACGCTGATCACGCGCGACGATCTCGTGAAAAACGACATCCGGACCGTGGCCGAACTCGGCGCGAAGTTCCCCGCGTTCCGTGCGAGCGACGCGGCGACCGCCGCTTGGATTCCGAAGGCGGACTGAGCGCCGCCGACAGCGGGCGGCGGACGCCGCCCTGCGCGAAGTACAACCGACTGACGCACCGACGACCCGGCCATGACGACCCTGAACGACTATCTCGCCCAAAAACGCGACGCCTGGCGCGCGAAGCAGGAAGCGGCACGCAACGATCCCGATTTCAAGGCGACGCCGCTGAAGGCGACCGTGCGCGCGCTCGGCCGCAGCGGCGTGCGCGAGATCCGCATTCGCGACTTCCAGGTGATCAGCGACAGTCCGCCCGACTTCGCGGGCTACAACCTCGGGCCCGCGTCGCCGGAGTTGCAGCTCGGCGTGCTGGGCAGCTGCCTCACGCACATCACGCTGATCCAGGCCGCCGAGCGCGGCCTGAAGATCGATGCGATCGAGGTGGAGGTGACCGGCGACCAGCATCCGCTCGCGCAGCAGCCGGGCTTCGAGCATGTGCCCGTGTTCCCGCACAACCTTCGCTATACGCTCGACATCGTGTCGCCCGAGCCGCCCGACGCGATTCGCGCGCTGCATCAGGCGGTCGAAGCGGTCTGCCCGATCTTCAACCTGCTGAGGTTGCCGCAGACCATCGACGGCGAATTGCGGCACACTCGTGCATGACGCGCGGGGGCGCATGCTTGCAGGACTTGCCGGCTCATGGCGGGGAATTTCAAGCCCCTCGGAATCCGGATGCGGATGTTTGAGGATGGGTCGTTGGTGAAAATTAAAATAATTCAATAAGATACTGGTTGATTTTCGATAAAAATGTCCGGTGCTTTGTGTATAGGCGGCATGTAGGCGTTTAGGATCTACATCGATCCTCGGTACAATTGACAACTAAGTTCATAATAAGATGGCTGTTAACAGGCCGTTGAATTACTGTCCGTCCTGACGTATTTTCCCTTCCGCCGTTCACGACGATCACCGCGAAGCGTTCGATTTCGGCTCGCTCTGCCGATTTCAATGCGAATGGATCAACGTCGTGGGCTTCCCGGTGCCCACTCTGGTACCTCAGGCGCTCTGCGGGCGCAACGCGGCCAGCGATCTCAACCGCGTCAGGTTGTAGGCTGCCATCGTCAGAGTCAGCAGTTGGTCCACTTTCTCGAGACCACGAACCATGACCTGTCGCAGCGGGCCTATCGTCTTGCCCCAGCCGAAGCACTGCTCAATGCATTTCCGTTTGCGCTGGCTCAGCGCGTAGCCCAGGTGCCGCGTCGTGCGTTTATCGATCGCGCTGCCGCCGCTGCGTTTCGTGTTCCGCGCCACATGCGGCGTCACGTTCGCGTCCCGGCAAGCCTTGATGAACCCGCGCGTGTCGTAACCCTTGTCGGCCCCGACCGTGATGCGTCGATCTGGTCGCGCGACGTCCTGCAACATCTCGGCGGCAACATCGCGTTCGGCTCGGCCATTCGCCCGGCTGGCCTGTACATTGACCACCAGACCGTGCCGATTGTCGGTCAGCACATGACCGAGATAGCTCGGCAGCGCCGGTGCAACATTGCTCTTTCGGTACAGGCGGCTGTCACCGTCGCTCTTCGATTCATGCGTTTCGTTGCTGCGCGGCTGGCCGTGCCAGTTGCCTGGCGGCCGGTCGTCGTCGCTACCATCTTTGCGACGGATGCTCTTATGGCTAGCCCAGGCCTGAATCAGTGTGCCATCGACGCTGAAATGTTCGCCCGACAGCAGGCCCCGTTTCTGCGCCGTTTCCACCGTCGCGTTGAACAGCTCCGTCACCGCGTCGAATTCCAGTAGCCGATCCCGGTTCTTGCTGAACACCGAGTGGTTCCAAACCGCATCCTCGATCGACAGGCCTACGAACCACCGGAACAGCAGGTTGTACGAGATCTGCTCGACCAGTTGCCGCTCGCTGCGGATGCTGTACAGCACCTGCAACAGCATCGCCCGCATCAGTTTCTCAGGCGCGATGCTCGGTCGGCCTCCCTTCACGTCGACTTCGTACATCGCCGAGAACTTCGCATCCATCTTCGACTGTGCTTCGTTCAGCCACGTCCGGATCTGGCGCAGCGGATGCGCCTGCGGAACAAATTCCTCTAGCCTCACCGTGCTGAACAACGATTCGTTGTAACCGTCCGCGCCTCGCATCTGCCTGCTCTTCCTTGATCTCGGGAGCCTACATCGTGCAGGACGGACCGACGTATTTCAACGGTCTGCTAGCTGCGGTCGAAATTGGCGTTGTTGCATTAATCGGGCGTAGTGACGAGGTAAGGGCCTATGGTCATGATTTCAGGCAATGCGAACGGATTGCGGACGTGTGAGGTCCGCCATGCGGTTCAGCACGCCCACGCGGATGGCAACCTCGGCTGCCTGCGATTCGGTGCGTCGTGCCCACAGGCAGTTACGATGGTGCGCCGAATAAGTAAATCGGCGCACCATCGAAGCCTGGGTCAGGTCACTTCTTGAAAGAATCCTGGGGGACCGGAACCGGGCTCCAGATCTCCGCATCCGATGCGTTTGCCGCGAATGTCCAGATGGGCGTGCCGTTCGCGACCTTTCTCCATTGGAGGTCGAAGACAAGTTGCGAATTGGTCACGTTTTCGATGTAGCCCGATTGCGTGTCGTCCGATTGCGGGTCGAATTGCCATTGCTGAGAGGCCGACGCGTGGTTTTTCACGTAGGTGTTCAGGGCAAGGTATTGTTCGTCGGATACCGTTCCGCAGTCGATGGCGAGCGTGGGGTCGCTGTGCAGCGTGATTCCGCCATCCGATTGAAAGTCCCACTCGGTATACAGGTGGTCCGTACTGGCGGGAACGAGCACCACCCTGTTGCCTTTGACGCGATCGGTGACGCCGATGAGCCAGTTGGTATCGGCCGTGTAGTAAATTTTTGCCATTTTTTCCTCTGAGGGGTAATTGGATGAGTCGATAAATGAATGCTTCCTTCCCGACAGCAGCCTCACACGGAAATCATCCTTTCCACAAGATCCTTGATGTATCTGCATATAATCGACTAAGAATCGTCGACGCTTTATTGGCAAGGTTTGAGGATGGGCTTCTGCCTGGGATAAACATTAGGCCCGTCACATCGCTGAATCAATTACATGCGATTACACGACAGGATGGCGTTGTCGCATAAATCGGGCGAGCAAGCGGCCGGCTGACGTTTACGCACAACAGCCGGTCCGGCACCCTTTTTAACGATTCGGGTTCCAGCGTAGATTATCGATTTTTGGCTTCGAGAAGATGCGCAGGGACAAGGGCAAGACGAGCGGACCGAAGGCTCGCTACCGTGTCAGGAACTGGTCGACCTACAACGCTGGCCTGATCAACCGAGGTAACGTCACGATATGGATCGATGAAGCCGCCCTTGCGGGCATACCGGAGGCCGAGCCAACGCGCGGCCGTCCGCGTCTGTACAGCGCCGCGCTGATCCAGGCGCTGCCGGGCATCAAGACCATGTTCCGCCTGCCGCTGCGCGCGCTGCAAGGCTTCGCGCAAAGCCTGCGCGAGCTGGCTCGTCACCTTGCCCGTGCCGAATTACACGACGCTCTGCCGCCGTGCGCAAACGCTTGAGGTCCAACTGCCGATTGTTGACGACGGCGAGCCGATCCATCTGGTGGTCGACAGCACCGGCGTGAAGGTCTACGGCGAAGGCGAATGGAAGGTGCGCCAGCACGGTTACTCGAAGCGCCGCACGTGGCGCAAGGTGCATCTCGGGCTCGACGCGAATACCGGTCAGGTGCGCGCCGCGTTGATGACGCATCAGGACGTCGCCGATGGTGACGTCCTCGCCGAACTGCTCGACCAGATCCCGGACGATGAGCTGCTCGATGTCATCGGCGGTGACGGGGCCTACGACACCAAGCCATGCCATGCCGCGATCGCCGCGCGCGGTGCAACGCCATCGATCCCACCGCGCGAACGCGCTGCTCATTGGCCCGCGAACAGGTCGGGCGCGACATGGCGCAACGACGCGGTCGATGCGATTGCTCGACTCGGCCGCCGCGAATGGAAGAAGGACAGCGGCTACCATCGACGCTCGCTCGCGGAGAACGCGATGAATCGCTTCAAGACGCTCACGGGTAACTGCCTGTGGGCACGACGCACCGAATCGCAGGCAGCCGAGGTTGCCATCCGCGTGGGCGTGCTGAACCGCATGGTGGATCTCGCACGTCCGCAATCCGTTCGCATTGCCTGAAATCATGACCATAGGCCTTACCTCGTCACTACGCCCGATTAATGCAACAACGCCACGGTATGTACCGGCATAGCTTCGACCATGTGATCGCGAAGCTGTTTTGATTTGCGGTAGAGACATTACGGACCGGCACGGGCGTCGTGACGTCGCCGTGTCCGACGCGCGATCTGCCGTTACTGTCGAAACGAACCTGGGCGCAGATCCGCGTCGCGCTACCTGTCGACTGCGACATCAATATGTCGAATACGTCGTTGGCTCGACATCGGTGCACCAATTTCGCGCATTCGTTCATGGATAAATTCCAATTCAACGAGAACGTTTGCGCGGCACTGTATCGGAATATTCGACGACTACACCGACATTCGATCGTCGATACACGGCAGGGCGGCTGCACGAATTTTCAATAACATTCGATGAATATTTCTGCGGCGAACGTTTGCGCGAAATCGAAGCGTATACGCATTCCCATGCGGCGCCGTCGATTCGTGTTCAGCGATCGTCGGACAGAACACACACAATTCCATCGATTGTGGTCTGCATTGTGTTTAAGGCCGGTGCGCTCGACATCGACTTAACCGTGCTGCCAGAATGCACGAATAATCGGAATAGCCGCCCGGGTTTGCGCCCGGCGGCATGCAAGTATCGCCGCTCTGGCAGTGGGCGCCGGCTTCATCCGAACGTGGGCGGTATCTGACAACCCACGATCGAAACGGGTTCCACAGTGTCGGTGCATGGTCGCCGCTACACCGTCCCTCATCCGCTCCTGCGGTGCCAGCCGGCATTTGCAGCGCATCGGACGGTCCCAATTCCTTCGCAATCGTCCGAAGCCGGAAGCGCCTCGCGTTATCCCGTTTGGTATCCCTGGTCAATGATTTACGTCAATTTTGCGTCGGATCTTATGAATACATTCACAGCGGATCCGACGGTTGTCAATAAATAGTGTCACATCGTCGGCTTGATTGATTCCGACAACAACACGGCGAAAACAGACATTGATAAATCGGCGAATGAAGGTCGCCGCATATGATGCAGCGCAGAATTCAAGAAATGTAAGAAATTGTTAAAGGGCCGCAAGATGCAAACAGTGTCGAATCATTCATCGACGGGGTTAAGCGTGAATCGTGGTAGAGGCCCCGGAAACGGGCATCAACGAGCAAGCGTAATCGTACTGTTGCTCGAAGGTTTTTCGATTATGCAGATGGGCAAGCTGGCTGCGGTTTTCGAACTTGCCAATCAGCTCGGTCGAGCCGACGGTGCATTCGTCGACCACTACGAATTGCGGCTTTATTCGATTCATGGCGGCCCGGTACGTTCGTCGTCCGGTGTCGGGATCTGGACGGACGCAGCCCGCACGCTCGAGTCAAGCACGGTTCACGCAATGTTCGTTCTGAGCGGTCAAGGCGGGATCGACGAACTCGACGAGCAGTTGATAGCGTGGCTCAGGCACGCGCATCAGCGCGCGCGTGTCGTCAAGGGCAGCAGTGGTGGCCGGAAGTTGCTGGCGCAGATTCATCTGGCCCAAAAGGAGGTCGACAAGGAGTCGTTGGCGGTGAGCGGCGACGGTTCTTCGCACGCCGGACGCGATGACGTCGAACATGCCGGTGATGAGGACGACGGGCCGTTCTCGGATGCGTTGTCGATCGTTCGCGTCGACATGGGTTATGAAATCGCGCAGGAAATCGTGACGTGCATGGTGTCCGGTGCGAATCGCAAGCTGACCGACGTGCTATTCGGCGCACGTGTCGCGCGGGCCAGCACGTTGATCCGGAGGGCGGCACATCACCTGCGCGTCAACAGCGAGAATCGAATCTCCATCGCGGACGAGGCGCAGGCCGCTGCGATGAGCGAGCGTAATTTCCTGCGGCGTTTCAAGAACGAGATCGGCGTCACGCCGACCGAGTTCGTACTGAGAATCCGCCTGGAAAAGGCCTGCCGCATGCTGATCGAGACAGATCTTCCGGCCGACAAGGTCGCGAGACGAACCGGCCTTGGCAGTGGCGACCGGATGGCCAAGCTGTTTCGCCAGCACTTGCAGACTTCACCGACCGAATACCGGGCCGTCGCTCGAAAAGGCGGCGACGCTTCGGCGGAGATGCTGTATGCGTCGGACCTGAGCGGCTGGATGAACGGCGTGACATCCTAGACGCGCGATCGCCGTTCGCCACTCGAAGTCGATTCGCATAAATTCATTGCGATGAAAATAAAAAACATCCGGATAGTAATATTTCATTCGAATGACGCGATGACCATTCCGGAATAAAAAATACGGATATCCGTCAATCGCCATGCGACGAAGGTGGATTCGGCCACAATCGTGGCGCGGTCCGACACGAGCTGTCCAAAACACGCTTCCACTCGATTAATTTATCGACTGGCCTTTCGAGGAGGCGGCACCCCGGCACTCCTCGGAATTTTGCCTGCCGTGTCGTCGTGAGCGCACAGTGCAGGCCTTTTTATTCCTCGAGCCAGCATTCGCGTCGACGGTATCCGGCCGATGCTCGCTCGCATGTTCCGGGCGTTGATCAGGCGATGCAATCTCTGCACGGTGTGACGGACAAGGCCGGCAAGATGAATCACGAATTTGCGGAAATGGCGTGTCGCCATGGCGATCGGGATTCGAGAATTGCTCATCGCGATCGCGCGTCATTTTTTGCGTGGAATTTCACCGGGTTAATCGTGAAATCGCTCGAATAATCCCGCCGCGGTATCAGCCTTGATTTCTTCCGACATCAACAAGGCGAATTCGGACGCAAGCGATAAAAGCGTGAGTCGCGACGAATATGATGCACTGCGGAAACACTGAAGCAACGATGTCGCGACGAGCAAACGGGAGGTCGCGCGGACCGGCCAGCCCGCTGACACCGCGCCGCGTCAAGACCGAACGTGCGCCCTCGGGCGACATGAATTGCAGACGTGAAGCGCTGGTGCGCCGCGTGAACGGGTGTTGGATGATGAATTAGGAGTTCATATCAATGAATTCGTTGATCAATCGGGCTACCGACATCGGACTGATCGTGCTGGGCGCGTTCATTCCGGCGTTGATCGGTGCCACCGGCGGTGCGCGTGGGTCCCTGTTCGACGGTGCGCTGGTTGCCTTTGCCGCCGCGCTGGCGTTGTCGGTATTTCCCGCCTGCGGCATCTACGAGGTCGCGCGGATGCAATCGCCGCTGCACGTGCTCGGCCGGACCGCGCTCGCGTGGAGCGTCGTGCAGGGCATGAGCACCGCGCTCCTATACATCCTGCATCGTGCACACGTCCTGTCGAACGAATGGTTCGTGTACTGGACGCTCGCGAGCGGGATCGGCCTGATCGCCTTCCGCGCGCTGACGCTAGCGATCTTCGGGATGATCGAGCGTGCGGGCGGCCAGGTTCGAGCGGCCGCGATCGCACACGCCGACCTGCGCGGTCAGATCGAGCTCGGCCACCGCACGGTCGGACGAATCAAGCGGATGGTCAAGCGGAGCTTCGACCTGGTCGGCGCGTCGTTGCTCCTCGTCGTGTTGGCTCCTGCGCTGTTGGGCATCGCATGGGCCGTGCGGCGCGATGGCGGCCCGGCGATCGTCGGGCACGAGCGCGTCGGCCGCAACGGCCGGCCGTTCAAGTGCCTCAAATTCCGCTCGATGGTGACGAATGCCGATGCGGCGCTCAAAGCGCTGCTGGAGCGCGACCCGGACGCCCGAGCGGAATGGGATCGTGAATTCAAGTTGAAGAACGATGTCCGTATCACGCCGATCGGCCGCTTTCTCCGCAAGACGAGTCTCGACGAACTGCCGCAGTTGGTGAACGTGCTGAAGGGCGACATGAGCCTGGTCGGGCCGCGACCGATCGTCGAGGCCGAGCTTGAACGCTACGGCGCAGACGTGCGCTACTACCTGATGGCGAAGCCCGGCATGACCGGCCTCTGGCAGGTCAGCGGCAGAAACGACACCGACTATTCGACGCGCGTGTCGCTCGACGTTTCCTACGTTCGCGAATGGTCGCTGCGCCGCGACATCGGCATTCTCTTCCGGACGATCAACGTGGTGCTGCGCGGTTCGGGCGCGTACTAGCCGTCGCAGCGGGCACACCGGGGAACGCGCGGCGGCGCGTCGCGATAGCAGGCGCTGCGGTCTGTAGTGGCAGGAAGCATGTCCGATCTAGACAGGGGTGCTGTACTCGCGTCGGCACGGCGCGAGGCGATCGGAGCAATTTCAAATTAGAACAAGTGCGAGGTTGTAATGCAGAGGTTGCATCAAATCGAGTCGGCACGTTTGTCCGCGCCGCGCCGAACGTCGCGTGTCGGTCCGCTGGCGATGATTCTGCCGCTGTGCGCATTGCTGGGCGCGTGCGGCATTGCGCCGGGCATGCGCATGCAGCAACCTCCGTCGATTCCGCTGCAGAGCGGGACCACGCCGGACGAGAATGCCGCGCTGCCGGTTCCGGTCACGAACATCGACCTGTCGCTGATTCGGCGGATGCGCGAGACGGAGCGCAGTACGCGCGGTGAATCCCGCGATATCGGTGCGTCGCCGGACGCGTACACCATCGGCCGCGGCGACGTGCTGCAGATCACGGTGTGGGACCACCCAGAACTGGCGGCGGCACTCGGCGCGCCCGCACAGGCCGCTCCGCGGGCGGCGGACGCGCCGCCGGGTTTCGTCGTCGATCAGGACGGCACGCTGCAGTTTCCTTTTGCGGGCCGGCTGTCGGTTGCAGGACTGACGGCCGAGCAAGTGCAGACGCAGCTCACGCGCCGTCTCGACAAGACGTTCAGGAATCCGCAGGTCACGGTGCGCATCGCGTCGTTTCGCGCAAAACAGGTTTATATCGAGGGCGAGGTGCACACGCCGGGCTCGCAGCCCTTGAACGATATCCCGATGACGTTGTACGACGCGATCGGGCGGGCGGGCGGATTTTCGGCTGCGGCCGACCAGAGTCGGATCGTCGTCGTGCGCGACGGCGTCGAGCGCCGGATCGACCTGACGGAGATGGCCGAGCAAGGCCGTAATCCGTCGAAGATCGTGCTGAAGAACGGCGACCTGGTGCGCGTGCTGCCACGCGACGAGAGTGGCGTGTTCGTGATGGGCGAGGTCAACAAGCCCGTGACGGCGTTGCCGATGCGCAATGGCCGATTGACGCTGAGCGAAGCGATTTCGCAGGCCGGCAGTCTGAACGCGAACACGGCCGATGCCGCGCAACTCTATGTGGTGCGCGGCATGCAGGACGAGCAGCCGCAGGTCTACCACCTCGATGCCAGGTCGCCGGTCGCGATGGTGCTGGCGAACCAGTTCCAGCTGAAGCCGAAGGACATCGTGTACGTCGACGGCAACGGCCTCGTCCGGTTCAGCCGCGTGCTGAGCCTGTTGCTGCCGGCCATCAATGCCGGCCTGACCGCGGCCATTGCGACCAAATGATCGAATCCATTCTGATCGTCTGCGAGGGCAACATCTGCCGCAGCCCGATGGCCGAAGCGATGCTGCGCCAGGCGATGCCCGGGCGCCGCGTTGCGTCCGCCGGCCTGAACGCACTCGTGGGTATGCCGGCCGCGCCGTATGCGCAGGACGTCATGCGCCTGCGCGGATTCGACGTGTCGACGCATCGCGCGCAGCAGATCGGCCGGTCGCTGTGTACCGACGCCGACCTGATCCTCGTGATGGACAGGCGGCAGCGCGCATCGCTCGAGAACCAGTTCCCGTTCGTGCGGGGACGCGTGTTTCGCGTCGGCGAGTACACGGATTTCGACGTGCACGACCCGTACCGCCAGCCGAGGTTCGTATTCGAACGCTGTGCAAGGCTGATCGAGCTCGGCGTGTCCGAGTGGTCGAAGCGCCTTCGTATCGTTTGACGCGGCCGTCGGTCGATGCCCCACTGGAACTCATTCGCCTCATATCGTTATGACTGAACAATCCGCTCCGCCGCAGCAAACCGCCGAAGACGGCAGCGAGACCGATTTTGTCGCGGTGCTCGACATCCTGCTGGAAAGTCGCTGGCTGATCGCGACGATCACGTGCGTGTTCCTGGTCGCGGGCCTCGCGTATGCGATTCTCGGCAAACCCGTGTTCGAAGCGAACATCATGGTCCAGGTCGAGGACAGTCCCGATACGTCGGCCGCCAAGTCGTTGCTGGGCGATGTGTCCGCGTTGTTCGACGTCAAGTCGTCGGCCGCCGCCGAACAGCAGATTCTCGCGTCGAGGCTGGTCGTCGAACGCGCGGTGGACAAGCTCAAGCTCTTCATCGATGCATCGCCGAAGCGCTTTCCGCTGATCGGCGACTGGATCGCACGCCACGGCGACGGTCTGTCCGATCCCGGGTTGGCCGGGTTCGGCGGTTACGCATGGGGCCGCGAACGTATCGACGTGACGCTGTTCGACGTGCCGCGCAAGAATGAAGGCGACACGTTCACGCTGACGAGCCTGGGCGGCAAGCGCTATCGGCTCGAAGGCGGCGATCTTGATGCCGCGGTCGACGGAACGGTCGGCACGCTCGAGCATTTCCGGTCACCGCGCGGCCCGATCGCGCTGCGCGTGGACGCTATCGTCGCGAAACCCGGCGCCGCGTTCGTGCTGGTCCGCAACTCCCGGTTGAAGACGATCGAGGATATCCGGGACCGCCTGAACGTACAGGAGCGCGTGAAGCAGTCGGACGTCGTCGTCGCCAGCCTGCAGGATACCGATCCGAAATGGGTCAGCGACACGATGAACGAGATCGGCCGCCAGTATGTCCGGCAGAACATCGAACGGAAATCGGCGGAGGCTGCGCAGTCGCTCGAATTCCTGACCGCGCAATTGCCGCAGCTCAAACAGCAGCTGACCGAATCCGAGGCGCGCCTGACGGAATTGCGCAACGAGCACGGTACGGTCGATCTCACCGAGGAAGCAAAGCTCGCGCTGGCCCAGACCGCCGACGCGAAGACGCGCCTGCTCGAACTGCAGCAGAAGCGGCAGGAGCTGATGTCCCGCTTCACCGAACGGCACCCGAGCGTGGCCGTGATCGACGAGCAGATCGCGGCGCTGAGCGGCTATCGGAACACGGCCGAGTTGCAGATCCGGCGTTTGCCGGACCTGCAGCAGGAAACCGTGCGACTGATGCTCGACGTGAAGGTCAACACCGATCTCTACACCGCGTTGCTGAACAACATGCAGCAGCTGCAACTCGTGCAGGCCGGCAAGGTCGGCAACGTGCGTCTCGTAGACACCGCGGCGGTGCCGGAAGTGGCGGTGCGGCCGAAGAAGGCGCTCGTCGCGCTGGCGTCGCTGCTGCTCGGGCTGCTCGCCGGCTGCGGCACCGCGATCGTCCGCTCGATGCTGTTCCACGGCATCTCGGATCACAACGAGATCGAGCGTCGTCTCGGCCTCGCGGTGTACGCGACGGTACCGATCAGCGACCACCAGCGCGACCTGGCCGAAGAGGCCGCGCGCAAGAGCGGACACAAGTCGATCCTGTCGATCGACTTCCCGAACGAGCCGGCCGTCGAGTGTCTGAGGAGCCTGCGGACCGCGCTGCAGTTCGCGATGCTCGAGGCGAAGAACAACGTGGTGCTGATCGCCGGCCCGGCGCCGGGCGTCGGCAAGACGTTCATCTCGTCGAACCTCGCAGTCGTGATGGCCAGCGCCGGCAAGCGTGTGCTGCTGATCGACGGCGACATCCGCAAAGGCCGGCTGCACGACTATCTCGGCTTCCCGCGCGGCCGGGGTTTCACTGAACTGATCGCCGGCGGTGCACGCGTGGAGGACGTGATGCATCGCGAGGTGGTCGACGGCCTCGATTTCATTTCGACCGGGACGATGCCGAAGAATCCTGCGGAGCTGCTGCTGAACCGGAATCTCGCACCGCTGCTCGGCGATCTGTCGTCGCGTTACGACATCGTCATCGTGGACTCGGCGCCGGTTCTCGCCGTACCCGATAGCGGCATTCTCGGCGCGTTAGCCGGCACGGCGCTGCTCGTCGCGCTGGCCGGCAAGACGAAGCTCGGCGAAATCGGCGAATCCGCGAAACGCTTCGCACAAAACGGCGTTCGCCTGAACGGCGTCATCTTCAACGGCGTCAATCCGCGGCTCGGGCAGTACGGGTACGGTTCGAAGTACGGCGGTTACCGGTATGTCGCGTACGAATACGGGATGCACGATGCGTGACGCGCGTGTTGCCGTCGGCGGCCCGGCGCACGCGTGCGATCGCGCACAGCGCACGGAGGCGAGATGATCAATCCGCGGGATTCGATCGTGTCGCTGGCCGGCGTCGTGGTCGGGCAGATCGCGCTGTTCGTCTGCATCTTCGTGATCGGACGACGGTTCGGGCCGGAGTCGCTCGGCCACTTCAACTATCTGCTCGCACTGGCGACCTTCGGCGGCACGCTGCTCGCGTTCCGCTACGAACTCGCGTGCGTCGACGATGCACCGGGCGAGTCGTTCAACGCGTTCGTCAATGTGACGGCGCTGAGTCTGGTCGTCGTCGCCGGATTCGGGATGGTGATCGCCATTGCCGGCCGTACCGATCTGTATCTCGTCACCGTCTATGCGCTGGCGTCGTTCGTGCAGCTGGCCGCCGGGTCCTACCTGAACAGCCTGCGGCGCTACGGATGGATTGCGCTGTCGCGCGTGGTGGTCAACGGGGCGTTCCTCGTCGGCCTCATGCTGTCGCTCGCGTGCCCTGCGTGCGGGCACGTCGACGTGTTCGCGCTGTACGCATGGGTAACCGCGGCCGTCTCGGTCGTGATGGCCGGTACGATCCTGCTCACCGGTTATCGCGCAGGCTATTCGTTCAGGCTTTCACGCGGGTTCTTCGTCAGGAACCGCCGCTTCGCGCTGTATATCCTGCCGTCGACGCTATGCGCATCGGTGCTGACCTATGCGCTGTCGATTGCGATTCCGTACTGGTTCGATGCGCAGAGCGCCGGCTATTTTGCCGCCGCCTATCGGCTCGGTTTCTTTCCGGTTTCGCTGATCGCGCAGAGCGTCGGCGGCGTGTTCCGGCGCGACGCCATCGGCGCGATGGCGCGACCGGATGCGGGCACGACGGTGCCTCGGGTGTACCGGACCTACGCACGCGCGCTCGCGGGGCTCGCGGTCGTGTACATGGCGGGTGGTCTGCTGCTGTTCGCGCCGCTCGTCAACCTGTTCTTCGGCGAAAGCTGGCGCGGCTCGGTCGGGTTCTATCACAGCCTGATGCCGCTGTTCGCGCTGCAGCTGATCTACGTGCCGCTGTCGCAGATCTTCCTGGCTGCGCGCGCGCAGCGCATCGATTTCCTGTTTCAGCTGACCTGCGGCGTGTGTCTGGCCGGCGCGCTGGGCATCGCGAGACTGATGAACCTGTCGGCCTCGACGAGCGTGCAGATTTTTTCGCTGACGGGCGCGGCGCTGATGGCGGCCGGCATCGCGCTGACGTACCGGGTCCTCGACACGAACCTGTCCCGATCCCGGGCGCTGGCGTGAGATCGCCGATACGACGAACGAGCACACCATGATCCTGATAGTCATCGATTCTCTCGAGCGCTACTACTTCGCCACTCGCCTGGTGAACGCGGTCCGGCACGAATACGAGTTCGCATTCCTGACGAGCGAGCCGGTCGCGCATCTCGGCCTGCTGTTGGGCGGCTACCGGTCGGTGTACCTGAACCGGCTGATGCCGATCGACGTGACCGGCAGTCAGCCGGCCGACCGCACGCCATACCAGCTGTCGATCGAGGTGCTGAACGGGCAGATGACGGAGACCCGCGCGAAGCGCGAGTCGGCGGCGATCTTTCATATCGCGTCGGAAGTCCTGCGCGGCCTGCGGATCGAGCAGTGCGTGATGTGGAACGGGCAGCAACTGGTGTGTCGCGCGGTGCGGCAGGCATGCACAGTGTACGGCGTGGCGACCTGCTTCATCGAGATCTCGAATCTGCCGGGCAAGCTGTTCGTCGATTCGCTGGGCGTCAATGCGCTGTCGACGATCAGCCGCAACCCCGAGGTCATCGATCGCCTGCCGCTGCCCGACGAAGACACACATACGCGCTGGCTGTTGACCTACGAACGCTACAAGCGGATGCCGTTGCCGCAGGCCAGAACGTCGCTCGCGCGCAAGGCCGCGTCCGCGACCAACTATTTGCTGAAGGCGCTCAGCCGAGGGGTCGCCCGGCGGCGCCTGGCCAGCGTGCGTGCGCGCAACGGGATGCCGGCACCGCGGCAGGCCACGTACATGTCGGCCGACACGCTGTCGACCTGCCGCTATGTGTTTCTGCCGTTGCAGGTGTCCGGCGACACACAGATCAAATTGCACTCGGACGTCGGCAATCTCGATGCGATTCGCCACGCGTTCGAGTTTGCGGCGAACGAGAGCGCCGATCTGTTCGTAAAGCTCCATCCCGCCGAGACCGATGCGGCGGAGATCGACGCGATCGTGCGCCTGCAGGAGACCTATCACTTCGAAATCGTCGCGTCGCCGACGACGGACCTGCTCAGGCACGCGTATGCGGTCGTCACGATCAATTCGACGGTCGGCCTGGAGGCGATGCTGTACGGCAAGCGTGTGGAGTCGCTAGGCCGCTGCTTCTACAAGGAATTCGACCGCGACCGGCTGCTGAAGTACATCCATTCGTTCCTGATCGATGGAATCGATTACTTCGGCGCCGAGCGAATCCCCGCCGACGCGGCGCGGCGCGTGTTCGCGAGGCGGCACTGACATGGCCGTCACGTTGCGACAGACCGCCGAGGCGATCGCCGAAGACTGCCGCCGCAATGCGTTCGTCAAGACGCGCAGCGTGGTGATCTTCTATCGCGTCGTGCATTACCTCGCGTGCCGGAACCGGCTCACGCTGCTGGCAGGCGCGCCGCTTATCCTGATGTACATCGTGTTGTGCGACTGGCTGATGGGCATCGAGATTCCGGTGAAGACGAAGATCGGCAAGGGACTCACGATTTATCACGGCACCGGCCTCGTGATCAACGGATACACGGTGATCGGCGACTACTGCACGCTGCGACACGGCGTGACCATCGGCAACACCCTCCTGAAGGACGGCACGATCAGCGGCGTTCCGACGATCGGCGACCACGTGGAGTTCGGCGTTCACAGCGTCGCGCTCGGCGCGATTCGTGTCGGCGACCGCGCGCGGATAGGTGCCGGAGCAGTGGTGTTGACCGACGTGCCGGACGGCCGCGTCGCCGTCGGCGTCCCGGCGCGCATCCTCGACAACGGACAGGAACCGAAATGAAAGTGTTCATTCTGCACCCCGGCAAGGCGAACTATCCGGAGATTGCCGCCTACGGGCGTTGCCTGCGCGCGCACGGATTCGAGGTATTCGACGGTGACCTCGACGCATACGCACGTTTTCCGGATCGGGACAGATGCGTGCTGTGGTGCATCATGGGCTTCTATCGTGCGTTGCCGCCCGCGCGGTTCGTGATTCACGACTATCGCTCGCTGTCGGTCGGCCGGCTCGCGGCCGTGAAGGACTACATGAAGCGGATGCTCAACGTCCGGCCCGATCTGCGGATCTTCCAGAACGGGCGGATGCGCGATGCGATGGCGTTTCGCGACGACGTGCGCTCGTTGCTGTTGCCGATGGGCGTGCCGGACTGGATCTTCGATCCGGCCGACGTCGAGGCCGATGCCGTAGTCGGCAGTACCGCCGACCTCCACGCCGACTCGGTGAAAACACCGTCGGGAAGGTTCTGCTATATCGGCGAAATGAGTCGTGAACGCGGCTTTCACAAGGTGCTGGCTGCCTACCGCGACGCGCGACGTGACGAAACTGACACGCTCGTGCTGGTCGGCCACCCGGAACCCGAAATTCGCGCGGCGTTCGGCGACACGCCGGGCATCCGCTTCGTCGGCCGCGTGCCGCAGCCCGACGCGCTGCGCATCGTTCGCGACAGCGAATACGCGGTGTGCTTCTTCCCATATCACCGGCCGCATTGCTTCCAGACGCCGACGAAGCTGCTCGAATACGCGTCGCTCGGCAAGAAGATCGTCTGCAACGACGCGCCGTCGAATGTGCGAACCGCGAACGAGCTCGGCATCCGGTGCCACGTCACCGGTGCGACGATCTTCGACGAACTGTTTCCGCTGTCCCGGATCAGCGCGAGCCGTCCCGACCCGGCCACGATGAAGTCGCTCGAATGGGGGCGCGTGATCGAGGGGTCGGGTGTGCTCGCGTATATCGATGCGGTCGTGTCGCATCGCTCGGGTATTTGACGACGTCGTTAGCCGTCGCTGCGCGACGGCGCATTCCTCATGGAACGGGTCCCGATGAAAATCGCCCACATAGTCGAATCAAGCGCCACGGGCACGTTGTCGATGGTGTGCCTGATCGCGAATCGCCTTGCTCGCGAAGGCCATGACGTGCACGTCATCTACTCGGTTCGACCGGATACGCCGTCCGGGCTCGCCGCGCTGTTCGACGAGCGGGTTTCGTTGTGTCATGTCCAGATGAAGGGCATAAGCCTGTTGCGAACCGCGGGCCGGCTGCGCGCGACGCTCAACGAGATGGGCCCGGATGTCGTGCATCTGCATTCGTCGTTCGCCGGCTTTCTCGGGCGCCTGTCGACGCTGTTCGCGTTGCCGAACGCGGCGTTCCTTTACAGCCCGCACTGCATTTCGTTCATGCGCCGCGATATCTCGAACGTGAAGCGGCTGGCGTTCGTCGGCCTGGAGAGAATCGCGTGTGTCCGGAAATGTCTTTACGTGGCGTGTTCGGAAAGCGAAGGCCGCGCGATTCGCGCATGGCTGCGCCAGCCGGTGGTGGTGGTCGAGAACGCCGTGGGCGATACCGCGTCTTCCGTGCCTCCGCGCGACGCGGAGCGCTTTTCGGACGGCCCTGCATGCGTGGTGACGGTAGGCGGCATCCGTGCGCAAAAGAATCCCGCGCTGTTCGCGCAGATCGCCCGCGGCATGCGCGCGCGCGGCATGCGCTTCGTCTGGATCGGCGACGGCGATGATGCATTGAAGGCCGACCTGGCACAGGCCGGTGTCGAAGTGACCGGATGGCTCTCGCGCGACGAAGTGGCGCGCCGGCTCGAATGCGCGGACGTGTACCTGTCGACGTCGTCGTGGGAGGGCATGCCGGTGTCGGTCATCGAGGCCATGCTAGCTGGCCGGCCGGTCGTCGTGTCCGACTGCGCTGGCAATGCGGACGTCGTACGCCATCTGCGGACCGGCGTGATCTATGCGACGGCAACCGACGCGCTCGCGTGGCTGGAGCGCCTCGCCGGCGACGCCTCCTTGCGTCGGGAACTGGGCCGGCGGGCGAGCCGCGAGGCGCGGCAACGCTTTGGCGAGGAGCGTTTGTTCAGAGAGCTCGCGCCGCTTTATGCGATATCGGCGGCCCGCTGAAGGCCGTCTTCGGCGGCGATCAACCGGCGCGGTCGCGCAGCGTCTGCCGACGCGCGGTGCGAGCGACGCTGATCCAATTTCGTGGAGAACTGTATGAATGTATCGATTACCCCGGACGTCACGGTCGGCAACAGCTTGCCGTTCGTGCTCTTCGGCGGGCTCAACGTGCTCGAAAGCGTCGAGTCGACGCTCGAAGTGTGCAATACGTACGTCGAGGTCACACACCGTCTCGGCATTCCGCTGGTATTCAAGGCTTCCTTCGACAAGGCGAACCGTTCGTCGATCCATTCGTATCGCGGCGTGGGGTTCGACGAGGGGCTCAGGATTTTCGAGGAGATCAAGCACCGCTTCGACGTTCCCGTCATTACGGATGTCCACGAGGTATGGCAGGCCGAACCAATCTCGCAGGTCGTGGACGTCCTGCAGATCCCGGCGTTTCTCGCGCGCCAGACGGATCTCGTGGTCGCGATCGCGCGGACCGGCAACGCAGTCAATATCAAGAAGCCTCAGTTCATGAGCCCGACGCAGATCGAGCACGTCGTGTCGAAGTGCCGCGAAGCCGGCAACGACCGGGTGATCCTGTGCGAGCGCGGTTCGTCATTCGGATACGACAATCTCGTCGTGGACATGCTGGGTTTCCGCCAGATGCGCGACGCGACGCGAGATTGTCCGGTGATCTTCGACGTGACGCATAGTCTTCAGATGCGCGATCCGCACGGTGCCGCATCCGGCGGCAGACGGCGGCAGGTACTGGATCTGGCGCGCGCAGGGATGGCGGTGGGCTTGGCCGGGCTGTTCCTCGAAGCGCATCCGGATCCCGAGCACGCGCGCTGCGACGGCCCGAGCGCACTACCGCTCGCGCATCTCGACGCGTTCCTGCGGCAGATGAAGGCAGTGGACGATCTGGTCAAGTGGCTCCCGCCGCTCGATATCCAATGAGCGGCGCAACGTATGGCGGGGCCGTGCGCCTGGTTCTGTTCGATGTCGACGGCGTGCTGACCGACGGCCTGCTGCATGTGAGCGCCGACGGTGAATTCATGAAGTGCTTTCATGCGCACGACGGCATTGCGATCGCGCTGCTGCGTGCGCACGGCATCCGCAGCGGCATCCTGTCGGGCAAGCACAGCGGTGCGCTAGCGTGGCGCGCGGCGCAGCTCGGCATCGACGTGCTGGTGACCGGATGCGACGACAAGGCGGTGGGTTACGCGGACATCAAGCTGCGGCAGCAGCTCGATGACAGCGCGATCGCCTATGTCGGCGACGACGTGAACGATCTGGCGGTCATCGAACGCGTCGGCGTGTCGTACGCGCCGGCCGACGCGCACCGCCTCGTCCGCGCGCGCGTCGATCATGTAACGAACGCGGCCGGCGGCCGCGGCGTGGCGCGCGAGGTGGCGGAGCATCTGTTGAGCGACGGCGGTCTGTCGCTCGACGATGCCTACCGGCCGATACTCGGGCAATGGAGTGGCCATGGCGCCGTTCAATAGCAGGCGGCCGGTGCGTGTCGTGATTCCGGCGCGATACGGATCGACGCGACTGCCGGGCAAGCCGCTCGTCGATCTGGACGGGGAGCCGATGATCGCGCGCGTGCATGCGCGCGTGCGCCGGGCACTGCCGGATGCGGAAATCATCGTTGCAATTGACGATGAACGCATTGCCGATGTGCTCGGCGCGCGGGATATCCGATTTGCGATGACGGATGCCGGTCATGCGTCCGGCACCGATCGCGCGGCGGAAGTCGCGCGCACGCTCGGTTGGCGCGACACCGACGTGGTGCTCAACGTGCAGGGGGATGAACCGCTCGTGCCGACTGCGCTGTTGGAGGCGTTCGCCGGCTTCTGCGGCGCGGCGCAGGACCTTCGTGTCGCGACGGTAGCCTGTCCGCTCGCCGATGCCGCGCAGATCGGCGAACCGGCGATCGTCAAGCTCGTCGTCGACGGCCGCGGCCGCGCGCTGTATTTCTCGCGCGCGGCGATTCCGTTCTGCCGCGACGGTCGCCCGGACGACCCGCGCGCCGGTGTATTCCTGCGGCACATCGGGCTCTACGGCTATTCGAATGCCGCACTGCAGTCGCTGGCCGGCGCTGCCGCGTGCGAACTCGAGCAACTGGAGATGCTCGAGCAGTTGCGCGCGTTATGGCTCGGCATGCCGATCGACGTGATGCGATGGCCCGATGCGCCGCCCGCCGGCGTCGATACGCCCGACGACGTCGCCCGTGTTGTCTCCCTTTTCAAACGACAAATCCATGATGCGACAGAACCATATTGAATCCGCCCGTGAAGTCTTCGAGATCGAATCCCGGGCGTTGGCGTGGGTGGCGGCGCGGCTCGATACGAATTTCGACGAGGCGGTCGAGACGATACTCGAGTCGAGCGGCCGCGTCGTCGTATGTGGTATGGGCAAATCCGGGATCGTCGGCCGGAAGATCGCCGCGACGCTGTCGAGCACCGGCACGCCGGGTTTTTTCATGCACCCGGGCGAGGCCTATCACGGCGATCTGGGCATGGTTACGCCGGACGACGCGTTTCTCGCGATCTCGAACTCCGGAGAAACGGCCGAAGTGATCAAGCTGATTCCGTTTCTCCGAAGCAACGGCAACGCGCTGATCGCGCTGACCGGCAACCCTTCGTCGACGCTGGCGAGCGCCGCCCGGGTCCATCTCGATATCGGCGTCGAACGGGAGGCCTGCCCGCTGCAGCTCGCGCCGACCGCGTCGACGACGGCGACGCTCGCGATGGGCGATGCGCTGGCGGTGACACTGATGCGCGCGCGCGGCTTTCGGCCGGAACATTTCGCGCGCTTCCACCCGGGCGGCTCGCTCGGGCGGCGGCTGTTGTCCACGGTCGACGACGAGATGGTGTGCCGCGACCTGCCGTTCGTGACGGAGAGCACGTCGACGCTCGACGTGCTGGACGCGATGACGCGCGGGCGGCTCGGGCTCGCGATCGTGAAGCGGGCAAGCGGCTGGGGGATCGTGACCGACGGCGACATTCGACGCGCGATCGAGCGGCATGGCGATAACGTATTCCGGCGCACGGCGGCCGACATGATGTCGATCGAACCGTCGTCGGTGCCGCCCGGCACGCGGGTCGAGGATGCATTGCTGTTGATGGAGCAGCAGCGAATCGGCGCGCTGCTGGTGTCCGACGGTGCGAATATCGTTGGCGTATTCAAGAAATAGGTATCGGCTCCCGCCGCGTCGTTCGACACACGGGAGCGCGCCCGGCACCGGCGCGCTACTGCAGGCTTTGCGTCAGTTCGTTGGACGCGGTGTCCTGGCGGAAACGGCGGACGCGCAGGAACGTGATGAAATTCGAGTCGTGCTGGCTGGCCGCGCCGCCTTCCGGGTCGTCGAACGCGACGCGGAGCACCGCGACGATGTCGTTGCCGTCGAATTGCCAGTCGACGTATTGAAAGCCGTGCCGTTTCGTGTCGGCGTGTTGCAACAGGATGCGTCGTGCAGTCCACCTCCGGAGATCTGTGGAGGACAGCAGCACCAGCGTGTTGCGGACACGTTCGAGGTTCATCCGCCCGACGCTTGCCGGCACTGCGTTCGTGATCGTCCAGTATTGCTTCGACTGCGGGTCGAAGCGAATCGTGAATTTCTTGCCGGCGCCCGGCAAGTCGACGAAATCGCGCGCCGGATCGAACGCCAGCGTTCGGCCTTCCTCGCCCGTCGCCACCAGTGCGGCTTTTTCCGGGCCGTTCTCCGTGTTCACGCGAAGCATGACGGCGGGTGGGCCGTCCTGTCTGCCGACGACGTTGCCTTCCTCCCACGATTGGAATTTGCCGTCGAGCCAGCGCTTGTCCGACGGCAGATGAGTGGACACGCGCCAATTGCGCGCATCGAGGAGATCGCGATTCGCAGGCGCCGACATCACCAGCGCGCGCAGGTCGCCGTCCTCGACGCTTTCATACGCGCGCCAGACACGCCCGCGATCGACGAGAACGGGAACCGACCCAGTGATATAGCGCCCGGGATACGGTAGCAGCCCGGTGGACGCGTCGATCGGCGTGGTCCAGGACGCGCCGCCGTCGTCAGACCGGCGAATGGACGGCGTGCCCATCGAACGGTTGGTGCCCATCAGGTAAAGCGCGCCGTTCAGCACGAACAGCGACGACCAGTATTGGTTCGGCACGTCGCCGAGCCTGGACCAGGTCGAGCCTTTGTCGTGCGACGTGAAGACGGACACCCGGTTCTGCGACGCAGCGGGGCCGAACGTGTCGAAGGTCGCGACATAATCGCCGTTCGGCAGTATGGCCAGCGACGGTGAGCCGAGATACACGCGCGTGGCTGCCCGACTGTGCGAAATGACCTGGCCGGGCGGCGGGGGCACGGGTTCGGCGATCGATGCCGTCACGCAGAACGAGCACAGCGCCGCCATGAGCGACTGCTTCATCGCGGAAAGCGACGACGGATGCCGGGGTGATGTCATGTCGGGTGCGCCAGCGGCTTGCCGCCGGACAGGTTCGGGATTCGACTCGCGGCGGCGCGCCTGCGCGGCGCGTCCTGACCGGCCAGCACGACGAACAGCAGGATCGTGAGCCAGAGCATGCCATACAGAACGTGATATTTGAACAGCAGGATCGGCAGCAGATAGAGCAGATATCTCCGTCGGCCGGGTTGGCGGAACACGACGAACAGCGTGCCGAAGAACACGACGAAACCGGCGACGCCGGCGGCGAACACGAGGTAGACGTAGAACGAGCTGTCTCGCACCTGATAGCCGCGCAGGTGCGTTTTCCCGACGTTGTTTCGTTCGTCCCAGAACAGGCCGCCGCCGAACACGCCCGCGACGACGTCGCGCTCGGTCAGTTCTGTCAGAACGAGCGTACGGCTGCCGACCGCATCGTAGTCGACGGACTGGTTGATGCGCTGGTCGTACACGCTGTAGAGCCATGGGGTACAGGCAAGCGCAACGATGACGACGGCGATCCGGATGCGAAGTCGCCCGCGTCCTGCGAGGACGTGCAGCCCGCACAGTGCGGCGCAGACGGCCATCGACGCGACCGAGAAGCTGAGCAGCGCGGTGGCGAATGCAACGACGGATGCGAGCGTGATGCGTCGCTGCGACAGCAGCAGGATCACCCCGCTCGGGATCACCGTCATCGCATAGAACGACGGTTCCGAATACAGGCCCAGCGCGCGAATCGAAATCAGGCTGTCGCTCAGCGCCTTGGTCGCGTAGAGCGCTTCGGAGTCGGACTCGCGGACGTAGCTGTCGAAGTCGATGAAGGTGCCGCTCGCGAGGTAGTAGACGAGCTGAAAGGTGAAGAAGGCCGCGTGGACGTAAATGAGCGTCCTGCACGCCGTTTCGAGCGAATGCCGTGTGAGGACGCCGCCGGCAAACATCCAGTAGCTCAGCGCGACATAGGTCTGGATCAGCAGGAACTTGATGTAGAAGTTCACGTAGAAGTCGCCGAACGCGGACAGGATGAACGCGAGGCAGGTGCTGATCAGCCAGTACGTGCAAACCGGAAACAGGTGTCGCTGGTGCTTCATCAGCGTCGGCGCCCTGAGAAAGGCGAGTGCGCAGAGCAGGAAATACGCGGCAAAGGTGGCCCGTACGCTGAACGCATTGAGCGAGAAGAACAGTACGCTGGCTGAAAAGAGCAAGGTCGACATGCGTGCGCCCGATCGGAGAAGCCGGATTCGCCGCGTGCCGGCCGTTCCGGCGCCACGCGGCGCGATGCCGTGCGACGACGGGCAAGACGCCTGTCGGGCAGGGCTGGCTTGCTCTCCGGTTCGCACGCGGAAGCCCCGCCCGCCGTTCGGGACGAAGTGATTCCGGCGATCAAGCATAGACGGTTGGATGGCCCGGCGAGCCGGGTTGTCCGATCACGGCGGTATTCTGTCCGTTTCCGGAGAGGCGGCGCGGATCGGGCATGCGCGGACTTGCGCCGGGCGGGCGGTCGACGCGGTTCGTACCGCACCGCGCTGCCCGGCAACGCGAGGCGGCCATCGTCAGGATGGCATCGCGAAGCGTCCGCACAGAAACGGCGAATACCGCTCGATCGCCGCCTGAATCGGCGCGTGTCGGCCGTAGGCGACGGCCGACACGGCAAGCAGCGAAGCAGCGACGAGCGCGCGATACCTGACATCGACGCGCGGCGCGCCATGCCACCACACGAACGACAGCGCGACCGCCGAGCCGACGATCCAGCCGGCGATGACTTCCGACGGCGTATGCGCTTCGTCCAATACGCGTGCGACGCCGATTAGCGCGCCGAGCGCGAGCCCGAGCGACAACGACGTGCCCGGCCGAACGTTCGAGCAGCCGTGCAGCGCAAGCACGCATGTCATCGGCCATACCGCTGCGGCGAGCATCGTGTGCCCGCTGATCACGCGGAAATCGATCGCGCGGATCTGGATCCCGCAGCCGGCGTACAGCATCTTGGTGACGCCGACTAGCGCCATGCCTGCCGCGAGCATCAGCGCCCATGACGCCGCGTGACGTTGCCCGGCTGTCGACCGCGTCAGCCAGCCGATGCACACGACGGCAAGCGGCAACGTCATCGCCGCGTCGCCGAGATCGCTGACGGCTGCCCACATGACCGAGTCCGCGCGTATGTACCGTCAGGCGACCAGCAACGCCGACATGCGTGTCGCCAGATAGTTTTCGAAGTCCGCAGCCACTTCCGGGTGCCGCAGCGCGAACTCGACCGTCGCCTTCAGATACCCGAGCTTGCTGCCGCAATCGAAGCGCGTGCCGTCGTAGCGGTGGGCGAGCACCTGCTCGTCCGTCAGCAGCGACTGGATCGCGTCCGTCAGCTGCAGTTCGCCGCCGGCGCCGGGCCGAAGCGCGCGCAGATGGTCGAACACCTTCGGCTTCAGCACGTAGCGGCCCACGACGCCGAAATTCGACGGCGCCTTTGCCGGCTCCGGTTTCTCGACGATCCCGGACAGCTTGAACAGGTTGTCCTCCCAGCGTTTGCCGTCGATCACGCCGTACGACCTCGATTCGTCCGGCGCGATCTCCTCCACGCCGATCACCGACGCATGATAGTGATCGAATACGTCGATCATCTGGCGCAGCACCGGCGTCGGGCCGTCCAGCAGATCGTCGGCGAGGATCACCGCGAACGGCTGGTTGCCGACGAGTTTTTCAGCGCACAGCACGGCATGGCCGAGCCCCAGCGCTTCGGCCTGGCGAACGTAAAAGCAATCGACGTGGCTCGGTTTGATGCTGCGAACGAGGGAAAGCAGCTTTTCCTTGCCGCGTGCTTCGAGTTCGGCTTCGATCTCGTAGGATTTGTCGAAGTGGTCTTCGATCGCACGCTTGCTGCGGCCGGTCACGAAAATCATTTCGGTGATGCCGGCGTCGATGGCTTCTTCGACCGCATATTGAATGAGCGGCTTGTCCACGACAGGCAGCATCTCTTTCGGGCTGGCCTTGGTTGCAGGCAAAAATCGCGTGCCGAGGCCTGCGACCGGAAATACGGCTTTCGTCACTTTCAACATGATTTCGGATTCCATCCGTTCAGGATTAGGACCAACGATACGATGGCGGGCAATGCAGGAATGCAATCGTCGATCGTCGGTGCTGTGCCGTTCGCGCGAATGGTCCGCGCGTCGTCCGAAAATCGTATGGGCGTTCCGGTTTCGGCTGGTGACCGAATCTAGGCTGAATCCGACAGCGATGAATCGGGAATGCGATTGCCGATTTATCGCGTGTCGGATGCCATCTAGGAATTGTCGGCATGACGCCGACCGCATGACATAGATTCTGGCATCTACTACTGGACGGTCCGGTAACGGCGCCGCGTTCGCGGCACACGGAATCGCCGTCGGCTCAGGAGCGGTCATGACCGGACAGGGCGATATCTTCGATGCAATCGCGGAATTCAACCGCGCGTATCTCGTGCTAGCGCAGCGCATGCTGCGTATCGACCGCGAAGAGGGCAAGCGGCAATTGGGTATTTCCGATGAAATTGCCGTGTCCATCGTCTCGTTGACGCTGGACCAGATCGATGAACTCGCGGCCAGTGGCGAGCTGGTCTGTGAATTTCGCGCCGAAAACGCACCGGGGCGCGCGTGATCCGCTTTCGGTTGTTGGAATGCGAGTTCCGGTCGCGCCTCTTCACGACATTGAATCGTGACAATCGGGCGGTCGTATTGTCGTGCCCGTTCGGTCTTTTATAACACCGTAAGAATGTGGAGGAATCGCATGGCCGGTTATCGTGAATTGAAAGCGCAAGCCGACGAGTTGATGAAGCGCGTCGAGGAAGCGAGACTCGCCGAACTCGAGGCCGTCATACACGAGGTTCGCACCCGGGTCGCCGAATATGGCCTGACAGCCAGACAGATATTCGGCCGCCCGGGCAGCGCTGGAAAACCGGCTGCGCGAAAGACCGCGGCAGCACCCAGGTATCGCGATCCGAAGACCGGCGCGACGTGGAACGGGCGAGGGCGCGAGCCCGGCTGGATCAAGGGCGGGCGTCGCGAACGTTTCCTGATCGAGCGCAACCCTGTTTGAGCGCGTAGCGGCAAACCGGGCCGCGATGATCGGAGGGCGAGTCATGAATCACGGGTACGCACATATCGTCTGGAGACGTCCCCAGCGATTTCAGCACTGTGCGAACCGAACCGTGACACGGCACTCACGGTGCGCGCTCGATGCATGACCGGCGATCACGCGACCGGCGATGGTTGAGAGCGCCGCTGATCGTGCGATGGCGACGGTCGCATGCGCTGTCCGAACCGCGGACGCAGCAGCCGGGCTTCGAGCATGTGCCCGTGTTCCCGCACAACCTTCGCTATACGCTCGACATCGTGTCGCCCGAGCCGCCCGACGCGATTCGCGCGCTGCATCAGGCGGTCGAAGCGGTCTGCCCGATCTTCAACCTGCTGAGGTTGCCGCAGACCATCGACGGCGAACTGCGGCACACTCGTGCATGACGCGCCGGGGCCGCATGTTCGACAGGACTTGCCGGCTCATGGCAACGAGTTTCGAGCCTCCTGGATTCCGGATTCGGATGCCTGATGGTCGTGCGGCTGGCGCCTCGTGCCGTCCGCACGATCGTGAAAGCGCTGGAACGCATCGAGCAGCCGCGCGCGCTGCGCGGCCAGCGACGGGTCGCGCCGATCGCGCGGCCGCGCGACTGCGACGTGGATCTCGTCGTCGACGCGGCCCGGGTTCGGCGCGAGCATCAGCACGCGATCGCCGAGATGCAGTGCCTCGTCGAGATCGTGCGTAACGACGATCGCTGACATCCGGTGACGGTGAACCACATCGAGCAGCAGCGTCTGCAACCGCATCCGGGTGATCGCGTCGACCGCGCTGAACGGTTCGTCGAGCAGCAACAGGTCCGGCTCGCCGAACAGCCCGCGCGCGATCGCGGCGCGCTGGGCCATCCCGCCCGACAACGTGGCCGGCAGTTGCCGCGCGACGCCAGCAAGGCCGACTTCATCGAGCAGCCGTGCGACGGTCGGCTCGCGGCCGCCTCGCGGGCCGGACGCGAAGCCGACGTTGTCCGCGATCGATAGCCACGGCAGCAGTCGCGGTTCCTGAAAAATGACGCCGATGCGCGGGGAGGGCCCGTCGAGCGCGATTCCGTCGAGCTTCACGCTGCCGCGGAAGTCAGCGTCGAGACCGGCGACGATCCGCAGCAGCGTGCTTTTTCCGCAGCCACTCGGGCCGACCATGCAGACGATTTCGCCGCGGGCAACCTGCAGCGGGACGTCGGCGAGGATCGTCCGATCTCCGTAAAGCTTGCGGGCAATCCGCAGGTCGAGCAGCGGCGTAGCGGTGCCGGCCGTCGTGTGCGCAGAAGGCAGCGTACTCATTTCGACGCCTCGTGCGGCGTGTTGTCGAATGCGTCGCGCCAGCCGAGCCAGTGCGATTCGATGCGCCGCATCGCGCCGTCGGTCAGCTTGCCGAGCAACGCGAGCAGCAGGATCGCGCCGAACACGAGATCGGGGCGCCCGGTTTCCCGGCCGTCGCTCAACAGGAAGCCAAGGCCGCGCGTGGCCGCGATCAGCTCCGCGGCGACCATGAACATCCACGCAAGGCTGAGGCCGGTACGCAGGCCGGTAACGATTTGCGGCAGCGCGGCCGGCAGCAGGATTCGACGGAACAGCGCGACCGGGCCAAGCCGGTATACCGCGCCGAGCTCGACGAGCTTGCGGTCGACGTCGCGAATCCCGGCGACCACCGCCAGATGAACCGGAAAGAATGCGCCGATCGCAATCAGCGTGATCTTCGGCGCTTCGTCGATGCCGAGCCACAGCAGCAGCACGGGCACCCACGCGAGCGACGGGATCGCACGCAGCGCCTGGAACGTAGGCTCCAGCAGCGCGTCGATCCGGCGGCTCAGGCCCATCGCCGCGCCGACGACGAGCGCGAGCCCGGCACCGGCCGCGAAACCTGCCGCGACCCGAAGTGTGCTCGCGCCGATATGGTGCGCGATGCGTGTGATGCCCATCCGGGCGAGCGTATCGAGAATCTCGCTCGGCGCCGGGACGAGGTGGTCCGGCAGCCAGCCGTGCCGCACGCCGTATTCCAGCAGCGCGAGCGCGGCGAACGGCAATGCTAGGCCCGCGATGCGCCACGCGCGAAGCGGGTCGCGCCGGCTCGCGCGGGGCGATGCAAGGCGGTGGGGCGCGAGCGCGTCGTCGCGAGTGGCGGTGTCCGTCATCGGCGTGAACTCAGTGCGACGCGGCGACGAGCGGGCGCGCAAATGCCGGATCGATCAGCGTATCGACAACCTTCGCGGCATCGACGCCGGGCCTGGTCAACTGTTCGGCCGTCAGTACCGGCGCCGCTGCCTTTAGCGCTGCGCGTTGGGTATCGCCCGGCACCGGATCGCTGAAGTCGTTGCGCTGAAGCTGCAGTTTCGCAACCGGCAGCGATACCTTCGATTCGTCGGCGACGATCTGCGCGGTGTCGGCCGGATGCGCGATGATCCATTGGCGCGCGCGATCGTAGACCTTCAGCACGCGCGTGACCGCCTGCGGGTACTGGCTGGCGAATGCGTCGCGCACGTTCAGGAAACCGTACGTATTGAATGCGACGTTGCGGTACAGCAGGCGTGCGCCGTCGTCGAGCTGTGCTGCTGCCATGTGCGGATCGAGACCGGCCCATGCGTCGACCTGACCGTTCGCGAGTGCGGTGCGCCCGTCCGGATGCTGCAGGTTCACGATCTCCACATCGTCGCGCGTCAGGCCGGCCGTGTGCAATGCGCGCAGCGTGAACAGGAACGGATCGGTGCCGCGCGTCGCGGCGATTTTCTTGCCCTTCAGGTCTGCGAGAGAGCGGATCGGCGAATCCTTGCGGACTACGAGCGCGGTCCACTCGGGGCGCGAGAACACGTATACGGCGCGGATCGGGTTGCCGTTTGCCCGGGCGAGCACCGACGCGAGCCCCGCGGCCGATCCGAAGTCGACCGCGCCGCTGTTCAGGTATTCCAGCGCGCGATTGCTGCCGAGGCTCAGCACCCAGCGAATCGACGTGCGGTCGACCTTGAACTCGTCGTCGAGCCAGCCGAAGTGGCGAATCACCAGGCTCTCCGGCGAGTAGTACGCATAGTCGACGCGGATTTCCGCGGGGGTTGCCGCACGTGCGTGCATCGATACGAGACCGGCGAAAGCGGCAACGACGATGGCCGCGGATTGCCATGCGCGGGACCAGGACAGCTTCATCGGGGAATCTCCGGAAGAGCGGCAACGCGCCGCGAACAGGCAGGATGACCGCTCAATGTACCGAAGCGCCGTGGAATCGATAACGAAGAAATCCACGATTGCACATGCACGCCGCTGCTAAGCGCACGCGACGAGCAACTTTATGACGCACACCGAATAATTTATCGCGTTATATCGCTTGGGATAACCGGATCGCGAGAACAGAATCTCCGCTGCCGGAACTCGACGACAGTACGTGCCGACGGTCGAGCATTTGCTCCACGCACCGTCGATAGCGAATGCGCGTGCCGCGTTCCCGGCTCCCTGTGGATATCGCCGAACGTTCGGCGCAACAAAGGAATGCGATGAGTTCGATCGATCTGAACGCTGTCACACCGGTTTCCGCGCCTATCCGCTCCGCGAGCGACGTGGCGCGCCTGATCAATACGACGGACAGCTCCGTCAGCCATGCGCGGATGATCGTGCTGCTCGCGCTCGGCGGCGTGTTTCTCGATGCGTACGACCTGACGACGTTGTCCTACGGCATCGACGACGTGGCGCGCGAGTTCGGCCTGACGCCCGCGCTGACCGGGCTGGTCGGTTCGGCGATCATGATCGGCACGATCTTCGGCAGCCTGATCGGCGGGTGGCTGACCGACAGGATCGGCCGTTATCAGGTGTTCATGGCCGACATGCTGTTTTTCGTGATCGCCGCGATCGCGGCCGGGCTGGCGCCGAACGTCTGGGTGCTGATCGGCGCACGCTTCGTGATGGGGCTCGGTGTCGGTATCGACCTGCCTGTCGCGATGGCGTTTCTCGCGGAATTCTCGAAGTTCAACGGCCGCGGCAACAAGGCGTCGCGGCTCGCCGCGTGGTGCCCGATGTGGTACGTGGCGTCGTCGGTCTGTTTCCTGCTGATCTTCGGCCTGTATTTCCTGCTGCCGGCCGAGCACGCGGGTTGGCTTTGGCGCGCGTCGCTGATCTTCGGCGCGGTGCCCGCGCTCGTCATCATTCTGGTCAGGAATCGTTTCATGAACGAATCGCCGCTGTGGGCCGCGAATCAGGGCGACCTGGCCAATGCCGCGCGAATCCTTCGCGAGTCGTACGGCATTCACGCACACGAAGCGGAGAACGCACGACGCGAGCCGAGCCAGCCGCCCGTGCGGATTCGCGTGCTGTTCCAGCGCCCGTATCTCGGACGCACGATCGTCGCCAGCGTGATGAACCTGTGCATCCCGTTCGAATACACGGCGATTGCGTTTTTCCTGCCGTCGATCCTGTCGCAGTTTCTCGGCGCGGGCGTGTTCGAGACGATCGCGGCATCGCTCGCGCTGAACGTCCTGTTCGCGTTTACCGGCGGCTTGCTGGGCATGCGCCTCGCGTATCGATATCCGTCGCGTCATGTCGCGATCGCGGGCTTCGCGCTGCAGTTCGTCGCGCTTGTCGCGCTTGCGCTGGCAGGGCATCCGCACGGCGCGCTCGCGGTCGGCATCGTGCTGCTGATGCTCGGCACCTGGCTGTTCGCCGAAGGTTTCGGGCCGGGCGCGCAGATGATGATCTATCCCACCTTGTCTTACCCGGCAGCGATCCGCGGCACCGGTGTCGGTTTCGGGCGTTCGCTGT
Source organism: Burkholderia sp. IT-111MI5 (assembly GCF_949752865.1). NCBI lineage: Bacteria > Pseudomonadati > Pseudomonadota > Betaproteobacteria > Burkholderiales > Burkholderiaceae > Burkholderia > Burkholderia sp. IT-111MI5. Next base: position 81,105 of record NZ_CATKIF010000071.1, read on the forward strand.
GCGGCATCGGCCAGGCGCTTGCGCTGTTCGTGCTGCCGATCCTGCAGGCCCGTCTCGGTACGAACATGTTCTGGGTCGTCGCGATCAGTGCGGTCACGCCGATCGTGTTTCTGCTGATCGTGCGTTACGAGCCGACGGCGCGCGACATCGACGACGAGGGCGTCGCGTGAACGCTGGCGGGGGAGCGTTCGCCGCCCCGGAAAATACCAACGGCTTCGTCGGACCGCACGAAGCCGTTTGCGCTGAAGCCGGTCGCCGCCGAATGCGGGCAAGCCGGCTTCGACATTGCCGTCACGCGCTGACGATCTCCCGCTCGGCATCGCGCTTGACCTGCTCGATATCGCGAAACTGCGCGGCCGGATGCTCGTCCGGCAGCCGCGCCGTGCCGCCGAACAGTTTCTCGCGCAGCGTGCCCGGCGCATATTGCGTCGGATAGACGCCGCGCCGCTGCAGCTCCGGAACGAGAAAGTGCACGATGTCTTCGAAGGTTTCATGCGCGACCGCATACGCGAGATTGAAGCCATCCACGTCGGTTGCGGCAACCCATTCCTGCAGGATGTCCGCGACGGTCGCCGCCGACCCGACGAACACCGGGCCCATTCCCCCGATGCCACCCCAGGCCGCCAGTGCCTCGATCGTCCACGCGGTGTCGCCGCCGGCGAGGTGCTCGACCGCCGACACGATCGCATTCGTTTCGACGCGCCTGACCGGATCGGCCGGCGCATACTGGCCGAAGTCGATGCCGGTCCAGCCGGACATGAACACCAGCGAACCGTCGTACGACACGTAGCGGCGGTACTCGTCGAACTTGGCCTGTGCCTTCTCGTCGGTTTCGTCGACGATCACCGTGACGAGGTTGTAGATCAGCACCTTGCGCGGATCGCGGCCCGCGGCGGCGGCCTGCGCACGCACATCGGCCACGTAGCGCGCGAGCTGCTCGCGGGTCGGCGCGGCGACGAACACGCATTCGGCGTGCTGCGCGGCGAACGCCTTGCCGGGGCCGGACGCGCCGGCCTGGAACAGCACCGGCGTGCGCTGCGGCGACGGTTCGCACAGGTGATAGCCGGGCACGTCGAAGAAGCGGCCCTTGTGGCCGATCTCGTGCACCTTCTCGGGATGCGTGAACACGCGGCCGTCGCGATCGCGCACCACCGCGCCGTCTTCCCAGCTGCCCTCGAACAGCTTGTACAGCACCTCGACGTATTCGGCAGCGACCGCATAACGGTCGTCGTGCGTGCGCAAGCCGTGATCGCCGACGTTCTTCGCGCCACTTTCCAGGTAGGACGTGACGATGTTCCACGCGAGCCGGCCCTTGGTGTGATGGTCGGCGGTCGACAGCCGGCGCGCGAACGTGTACGGGTGCTCGAACGTCGTCGACGCGGTAATGCCGATGCCGAGATGCTCGGTCGCCATCGCGATCGGCGCCGCGAGCTGCAGCGGGTCGTTGACCGGGATCTGCGCGGCCTGGTGCAGCGCGTGGTAGTTGCTGCCCTTGTAGACGTCGTAATAGCCGATCACGTCCGCGATGAAGATCGCGTCGAAGATCCCGCGTTCGAGGATGCGGGCGAGGTCGGTCCAGTAGTCGAGATCCTTGTACTGCCACGAACGGTCGCGCGGATGCGCCCACAGCCCCGGCGACTGATGGCCGACACAGTTCATCTCGAACGCGTTGAAGCGAATGGTCTTGCTCATCGCGCGACTCCCGGTTCCGCGCCGGCGCTCGTGCCGTTGCCGACGCGCCAGACGAACGGCGGCGTGCGACCGTTGATGATCCAGTCGCCGACGATCCGCGCCTTGTAGACGAGCGGATTGTGCGACGACACCGTGCGCGCATTGCGCCAGTGGCGGTCGAGCGCGGTCGTGCTGCGGGTGGCGGATGCACCGAGCGCGTCGAACAGCCGCGTCGCGGCGCGCAGTACGAGTTCGGACACGACGAGCTGGCTCTGCGCGGATTCGATTTCGGCCGCGACGTTTGCGTCGTGTTCGGCCTGTTCGTCGCCGCCGAAGCGGGTTTCGTAGGCGAGCTGAAGCGGCTGCGCGGCGCGCAGCGCGAGCGCGTCGGCCGCATACGCCCATGACGAGATTTCGCCGATCACCTGCTGGAGCTGCGCATCGTCGCCCGCACGTGCGGCGTTGCCGTGGCTGTACACGCGGGTGCGGTTGCGCACGAGTTCACCCGCGTCGCGCACGATCGCGTGGCCGATGCCGGCCAGCGTCGCAACGTGGAACAACTGGTAGAACGCGGTCTGGTACTTGAAGCGGCGTGCGAAGTCGATCACGTTGTCGGCGTCGACCGTCGCATTCTCGAAGCGCGTCGTGCCGCTGCCGGTGGTCGTCTGGCCGAAGCCGTCCCAGTCGTCTTCGCGGATCACGCCGGTTTGCGCGGTCGCGACGGCGACGATCACGTCGCTGCCGTCGTGTGCGCGCTGCGCGAACACGTCGATCCAGTCGGCGAACAGGCTGCCCGTGCTGTAGAACTTCCGCCCGTTCAGCACGAGCCGGCCGTTCTGTTCCGACACCTTCGTGATGGTCTGGCCGAGCGGCACGTCGCCGGCCTCCGACCATGCGTTGCCGACGAGCTGGCCGCTCGCGAAGCGGTCGAACCATGTCGTGCGTTGCGGCCCGGGCGGCGCGTTCAGCCAGTCCTCGACGAACGCGAAGTGTCCGCGCAACGCCTGCGGCAGATTGGAATCGGCGGCGGCGAGCTCGATCAGCAGCCGGAACAACTGCGGCAGCGATGCGCCGGCACCGCCGTCGCGTACCGGCAGCCGTACCGCGCCGAAGCCGGCCGCCTTCAGCCAGCCGATCGCTTCGTGCGGCAGTTCGCGGCGGCGTTCGCGTTCGGCGGTGCCGGCGGCGATGCGGTCGAATATCGGCCGGAACCGGCTCGCGAGTGCGTCGTAGTCGGTGCCGGTGGAAAGGTCGGTGTCTGCGTGCGACGAAGTCATGCGGATTTCCTCGAAGGGCGGGGCCGTTTGCGCCGGGAGGCCAGTATAGGAAGCGCGGGGCGGGCGTTCCAATAACGGATTCGCAGATCGTTATCGTCGATGAGCATTACGCGGACCGGCTGCGGACGCCCCGACGCTCGGGCATCGATTGCGGCGCGGAAGCATGATGTTGCGTGCGTGAATCTCCATGTCGTTTGTGATCCGAAGGAATATCGTTACGAGAATCGCTCGGTTTGCCGACCTGCAACGCGCTGCTAGATTGAATGCTTTCGCGATTCGACAGGAGAGCCCGATGTCAGAGACGAGCGCCACGATTCAGGAGCGGTCGGCCGATCAGAAACCGCAAGTGGCCCGCGTGATCGCCGACGATGCGCAGGCGATCGCGGCCGCACATGCGCTGGCGCAGCGGCTTGCGGAAGGCGCCGCCGAACGCGATCGGGAGCGCCGGTTGCCGCGCGACGAGATCGAATGGTTCTCGCAGTCTGGGCTATGGGCGATCACGGTGCCGAAGGCATACGGCGGCGCGGGCGTATCGCATGTGACGCTCACCGAGGTGATCAAGATCGTCGCGGCGGCCGATGCGTCGCTCGGACAGTTGCCGCAGAATCATTTCGGGCTGGTCGACGTGATCGCACTGGTCGGCACCGACGCGCAAAAGCGCTATTTCTTCGCGGAAGTGCTGAGCGGCAAGCGGTTCGGCAACGGCTTCTCGGAGAAGGGCACGAAGCACGTGCTCGATCTGAAGACGCGCGTGCGCCGCGACGGCGACGACTATGTCGTCGACGGCACGAAGTTCTACTCGACGGGTGCGCTGTTCGCGCATTACGTGCCGGTGCTCGGTCTCGACGACGCACAGCACGCGTGGCTTGCGTACGTGCCGCAGCCGACGCCGGGGCTGACCGTGATCGACGACTGGTCGGGGTTCGGGCAGCGCACGACCGCGAGCGGCACGGTGGTGCTCGACGGCGTGCGCGTGCCCGCGTCGCATGTGCTGCCCGCGCAGCGCGTGTCGGATGAGCCGACGCTCAATGGCCCGCTGTCGCAGATCATCCAGGCAGCGATCGATGCGGGCATCGCGAAAGCGGCGATCGACGATACGCTGGCGTTCGTGCGCACCCGCACGCGGCCGTGGGTCGACAGCGGCGTCGAACGGGCGGCAGACGATCCGCTGATCCTCCGCGAGATCGGCCGTCTGCACATCCAGCTTCATGCGGCGGAAGCGCTGCTCGAACGCGCGGCGCGCACGCTCGACGAGATCGGCGCGCGCGGCACGGTGACCGACGACGATGTCGCGCGCGCGTCGGTTGCGGTCGGCGAAGCGAAGGTGCTGACGACCGAGATCGCGCTGCTCGCGGGCGAGAAGCTGTTCGAGCTGGCCGGCACGCAGTCGACGCTCGCGGAGCACAATCTCGACCGGCATTGGCGCAACGCGCGCACGCATACGCTGCACGATCCGGTGCGGTGGAAGTATCACCTCGTCGGCAACTACTACCTGAACGGCGTGCGTCCGGCGCGCCATGCGTGGAATTGAGCCGCTCGCGATCCGGTTGATAGCGGATTGCACGTTCCGCAAGTCGCCGACGATGGCCGTGATGTGCGCATGTCGGTCGCATTTTTGGACCGGAGCTGCGCGCTGGCTCGCCTCCCGAAGCAGGCAAGCCGAATGCGGATCCACGCTGCGCGGCTTGCCGCGGTGACGGACGAACGGCTCGCGGCGGTGAATGGAGTTCGACACCGCCGCTGACAGTCCGGTCCGGGCACCCGCCCTTCGCGCGTCAGTACGCCGAATCGCTGCCGCCCTGATCGGTGACGATCGCCACTCCCGAGCTCGTGCCGAGCCGCGTCGCGCCGGCCTCGAGCATCGCGAGCGCGGCCGCGCGGTCGCGCACGCCGCCCGATGCCTTCACGCCGAGGTCCGGCCCGACCGTGCGGCGCATCAGCGCGACATCCGCGAGCGTCGCGCCGCCGTGACCGAACCCGGTCGACGTCTTCACGAACGCGACGCCGAGATCGCGGCACATCTCGCACACGCGCACCTTCTCGTCGTCGCTCAGCAGCCCCGTCTCGAGGATCACCTTCAGCGGCACCGCGCCGCATGCGTGGTGCACGGCTGCGATGTCGGCCTTCACGTCGTCGGCACGGCCGCTCTTCAGCGCGCCGAGGTTGATCACCATGTCGATCTCGCCGGCGCCCGCCGCGATCGCGGCCGACGCCTCGAATGCCTTCGCGGCCGACAGCCCCGCGCCGAGCGGAAAGCCGACCACCGCGCAGACGAGCACGCCGGTATCGGCCAGCTCGCGTGCGGCGAGCGGCACGTTCGCCGAATTCACGCAGACCGAGTAAAAGCGATGCTCGGCCGCCTGGCGGCAGAGTTCGCGGATCTGCGCGTCGCTCGCGTCGGGCGCGAGCAGCGTGTGATCGATGGTTTGGGCGAGTTGGGCGTTGGAAAGCGGCATGTTTCAGGACTCCACGGATCGTGTGCCGGAAAGGCACACGGAAAGTTGATGTTTTCACATCGGTTTGTTACAAATACGACATTCCGGCCAGGCCCGCGCGCCCGGCACGACGAGCGACGAGTGCGAATGGCAGGCAGGATACAGGCATGGAAACGAAGAAGGGTGAACGGATCAAGACGCTGATGAACGTGCTGCAAGGGCAGAACGCGATTCATCTGAGGGAAGTCGCCGAGCTGTTCGGCGTGTCCGAGATGACGATCCGCCGCGATCTCGCGGACAACCCGCACGGCCTGAGCCTGATCGGCGGCTACGTGACGCGCCATTTCGCCGCGCAGCGCAGCGACATCGGCGAGTACCTGATCAGCGCCGAGAACAACCGGCAGACCGAGGAAAAGCGCCGCATCGGCAAGCTGGCCGCGCAGTTCGTGACGACCGGCGACACGATCTTCGTCGACTGCGGCTCGACCACGCCGTTCATCGTCGACTTCATTCCGGACGACCTCGAATTCACGGCCGTCTGCAATTCGCTGAACGTGTTCGCGAAGCTGCAGCAAAAGCCGCATTGCAGCGTGATCCTGTGCGGCGGCGCGTATCACCGCAAGAACATGGTGTTCGAGTCGGTGGCCGAAACCGGCATCCTCGACACGGTGCGCGTGTCGAAGGCGTTCATCTCCGCGGCCGGCGTGAGCGACCGCTGCGGCGTCACGTGCTTCAACTTCCACGAAGTCGACGCGAAGAAGAAGGTGATGGCGCGCGCGCAGAACCGCTTCCTGATCGTCGACCACACGAAGTTCGACGAAGTGCGCGCGGCCTATTTCGCCGAACTGACCGACTTCAACTACGTGATCTCCGACGGGCAACTGGGCAGCCGCTACGAAACGGCGATCCGCGAGCACGGGATCGCGCTCGTGACCTGACGCAACGCGGCCGCGCATCGCTTCACGCATCACGTGCTTCCGCCGCGCTCAGGTAGCCGGTCACCACGTCGAAGCGGCGCGTCGCGCCCGGCGCGAGTGCCGCGACATGGCCCTTGCGGCGTTCGGCTTCATACCCTTCCGGCTCGCAGGTCGACGGCAGCGCGAACGCGGCGACCTGCTGGTCCGCGTTGTGCAGGATCCAGCGCGTCGCATGCGGGAACTGTTCGGGGCGGTACGCGGTGTGGAATGCGCCGCCGTCCGGATGCGCGAGCAGGAAATGCGCGACGCCGTCTGCATCCGTTTCCGCACCGTTCATGAAAAACACGATCTCGGGGTCGTACAGCGCGGGCGTATCGAGTGTCGTGAGCCGTTCCGGTTCGCGTGCGAGCGTGGCCGTATAGTCGCGCCACGCGGCGGTCGGCTTCACGTGTGCGGGCACGCTTTCGCGCAATCGCAATCCGCCGCGCGGCAGCGATTGCACGAAACGGCCGCCCGGCACGTACGCATAGTTCAGGTGTGCCATGTACATCAGGTCCATCGGTGCGCCGCCGAGATTCGTCACGTCCATCGCGATCGTCATCTGCGCGTCGTGCTCCGCGAGCCGCACCGACGGACGCGCGACGTAGTGGCTGCCGAAGCCCTGCACGTATTCGTATTCGCCGGTCACTTCGACCGTTGCGCCGTGCGCATCCGTGCCGACGATCAAGCTCGCGCGATCCATCGGCGCGCACGGCATCTCGCCGTGCAGCGCATGCGTGTCGTCCGGGCCCGGGCAGCCGTTGCGCAGCAGCCCGCTGTGGAACATGAAGCAGCCGTAGGTATCGATGATCGACGCCGCGCGCTTCGGCTGCCGGAACATGTGCTTCATCGTCAGGTCGCGGCCGTCGAACGCGGCGGCCCAGATCATCTGGCCGAGATACGGCAGCACGACGACGTGGCCGCGGCGGTTCTCGAGCTTCAGCGCCTCGACGCCGGACGGATACGCGAACGCGGTGACGGTGATGCCGTCGGTGCGGTACAGCGTGCGCGGCATGTCGCGGAAGTCGTCGCGCCGCAGTTCGATCTCGCCTCGCATGGTCACGCTCCCGACGTGGTGCGCGTCGCGGCGTAGCGCGCGGCCGTTTTGCCGTCGGCCGCCGCGTCGGGCGTCGCGGCCGGCAGGTGGCGCAGGCAGTAGAAGCCGTAGTAGACGATCACGACGAAGCATGCGAGCGGCACGGCGAACGCGAGCTGCATGTTGCCGCCGGTATGGTCGGAAATCAGCCCCTGGATCAGCGGCACGACCGCGCCGCCGACGATGCTCATCACGAGGATCGAGCCGCCGTATTCGGTGTCCTTGCCGAGGCCGTCGATCGTGAGGCCGTAGATCGTCGGCCAGCACGGGCCGAGGAACACGCTCACGCACACTGCTGCGTAGACGGCCGTGATGTTATGCACGCTGATCGTGTACGCGAGCAGCGCGATGCACAGGATGCCGTAGACGATCAGCACCTTGGCCGGGCCGACGCGCTTCATCACGAGCGTCGCGACCAGCTTGCCGACGAAGAACGCGAAGAACGTCGCGAGCAGGTAGCGCGAGGCGCCGCGCTCGGTCAGGCCGCCGATCTGCATCGCGAGCCGGATCGTGAAGCTCCATACGCCGACCTGCGCGCCGACGTACAGGAACTGCGCGACGATGCCCGCGACGAAGCGCCGGTTGCCGAACAGGCGCGCGAGCGTGCCGCGCGCGTCGATCCGGTGCGTGGCCGCGCTCGGCCCGTTGCCCTTGCAGGCCGGGTAGGGCGTGAGCGCAAACACGATGAACACCGCGACGAGCACGACGATCAGCCATTTGTACGGCTCGAGCGTGGCCTGGATCATCGCGAGCTGGTGCACGTGCGCGTCGGCCGCCGACATCGCCGCGAGCTGCGCATGCGACGCGTCGCCTTCCTTGAAGATCAGGAAGCTGCCCATGTACACGCCGGCCATCGCGCCGAACGGGTAGAACGTCTGCGAGATGTTCAGCCGCCGCGTGCTGGTGTCGCGCGGGCCCATCAGCGTCGAATACGAGTTCGACGCCGTTTCGAGGAACGACAGGCCCGCGGCGATCACGAACAGCGCGACGAGGAACATCCCGTACTTCGCCATCGACGCGGCCGGGAAGAACAGCAGGCAGCCGGTCGTGTAGAGCAGCAGGCCGACGAGGATGGTCGTCTTGTAGCTGAACTTCTTCACGACGGTCGCGGCGGGGATCGCGAGGAAGAAGTAGCCGAGATAGAACGCGGACTGCACGAACGCCGATTCGAAGTCGGACAGGAAGAACGATTTCTTGAACTGCGCGATCAGCACGTCGTTCAGGTTCGCGGCGGTGCCCCACAGCGCGAACAGGCAGCACAGCAGCGTGAATGCGAACAGCGGCGTGCGGGTCAGGTAGTAGCCATCGGGTGTGTGTTCGATCCTGGCTCGGCTCATGGGTGTCTCCTTCCCAATTGTCTCGTCGATGAAGGCGCCGTTCAGAGGCCGGCGTCGCGGAGGAAGCGTTCGAACGTCGCGGCGTCGGCGTACGACTTCTGCGTGCCGAGGCCTGTGACCGAATGCGCGGCGTACGCGGATGCGTGGCGCATCGCGTCGACCACGTCGCGCGATGCGGCGTAGCAGCGCGCGAAGCAGCCGATATACGCGTCGCCGGCGCCCGTCGTATCGCGCGCGTCGACCGGCACGCCCGGCACGTGCCGCACGCCGTCGCGCGACACGAGCAGCGAACCCTTGTCGCCGAGCGTGACGAGCACGTGCTTCAGGCCGCGCGCGACCAGCGCTTCGGCGGCGCGCGCCGCGGTGTCGCGCGAATCGACCGGCATGCCCGACACGATCGCGAGCTCGGTTTCGTTCGGCACGAAGAATTCGACGGAGCGAATCCGCTCGAAATCGAGGTCGGCCACCGCGGGCGCTGGGTTCAGCAGCACGGGGATGCCGTGGCGCGCGCCGAACGCGATCGCGTGATAGACGGTGTCGAGCTCGATCTCGAGCTGCAGCACGATCAGCGCGCATTCGGCGAGCATCGGCGCGGCCGCGTCGATGTCGGCCGGCTTCAGGTGGCGGTTCGCGCCCTTGACGATCAGGATGCTGTTGCTCGAATCGGGTTCGACGAAGATCGGCGCGACGCCGCTCGGCACGCCGGCGACCTTGCGCACGTGCGTGGTGTCGATCCCTTCGCGCTCGAAGTTGCGGATCGTGTTGTCGGCGAACACGTCGTCGCCGACCTTCGTCACCATCACGACGCGCGCGCCGAGACGTGCGGCCGCGACCGCCTGGTTCGCACCCTTGCCGCCGCAGCCGAGCTCGAAGTTCGGTGCTTCGAGCGTTTCGCCCCGGGCGGGCATGCGCGCGACATAGGTCACGAGGTCGACCATGTTGCTGCCGATGACGGCGATTGTCTCCATCTGCGTCTCTTCCTTGGTATGGGGTGCGCCGCATGCGCGGTCCGCGGCGGCTTGCTACGAGTGATAATAAAATAACATTAAATGTGAAAATGCAATCTTCTGATGTTAGTCGTGTCACTATTTGGGATGAGGGCGTACGGTGGTTTTGCTGACGGGAGTCGGCCTGTCCTTCCGCGACCGCCGGCCGATTCGTCTGGTCAGACTGGTCGGATGGTTTGGTGCATGGACGCGCGCCGCGAACGGGCAACCGCGGCGTCCGGCATCGATTCATGCACCGAAATGAGGAATGCATTTCGGCATGCTCGGCGGCTATTGCCGACAATTGAAGGGTGAAGCGGGGGTGGCCCGGTTTTTGCTGAAGTGGGGATGGCCGCGCAACGGTTGCGCGCTGCCCGACGACAGACGAGACAAGGAAGACTCACCGTGAATTCGATCACCCGACCGTTCCCCCGACGCGCATGGCTGGCTGCGCTGATCGCCGCGCCCGTGATGGCGCTGTTTGCCGCCGCGCCCGCGCGCGCCGACGCGCTCGACACCATTGCGAAAAGCGGCGCGCTGCGCGTCGCGGTGCCGGAGGACTATCCGCCGTTCGGCTCGGTGGGTACGGACATGCAGCCGCAGGGCTATGACATCGACATGGCCGAACTGCTTGCGAAATCGCTCGGCGTGAAGCTGAAGCTGGTGCCCGTGAACAGCGCGAACCGGATTCCGTATCTGACGACCAACAAGGTCGACATGGTGATCTCGTCGCTCGGCAAGACGCCGGAGCGCGAGAAGGTCGTCGACTTCTCGACCGCGTACGCACCGTATTTCCAGGGCGTGTTCGGGCCGGCCGACGTGAAGGTGAGCACGCCCGCCGACCTGAATGGCAAGACGGTCGGCGCCACGCGCGGCGCACTCGAGGAGATCGCACTGTCGCAGCTCGCACCGAACGCGACGATCAAGCGCTTCGAGGACAACAACGCGACGATCCAGGCGTTCCTGTCCGGGCAGGTGCAGTTGATCGCGGCCGGCAACATCGTCGCAGCGGCGATTCTCGCGAAGAATCCGCCGCGCCGGCCCGAGGTCAAGTTCGTGATCAAGAATTCGCCGTGCTTCGTCGGCGTGAACAAGAACGAAGCACGCCTGCTCGCGAAGATCGACGACGCGATCGCGCATGCGAAGCAGGACGGCACGCTGAGCGCGATGTCGAAGAAGTGGCTCGGCCAGCCGTTGCCTGCCGGCCTGTGAGCGAGCGCCGCCGTGCCTGCGATGGCGCGGCGATCGTCGTCTGAACCCGATTCTTCCCATCTGTCATGAGCTATCAGCTTCGATTCGGCGAGCTCGCCGAATACGCCGGCATGTTCGCGAGCGGCGCGGCGACGACGTTCGCGCTGACCGCCGTCGCGACCGTGCTCGGTGTTTCGATCGGCGTGCTCGGCGCGGCCGCGTACAGCGCCGATGCGCGCGCGGCCGTGCGGCTGCGCCCGTTGGTCGGCGCGTACGTCGAGGCGATTCGCAATACGCCTTTCGTCGTGCAGCTATTCTTCATCTTCTTCGGATTGCCCGCGCTCGGCGTGCACATCGACGAATACACGGCCGCGATTCTCGCAATGACGCTGAATCTCGGCGCGTACTCGGTCGAGATCGTGCGCGCGGGCGTCGCCGCCGTGCCGAAGGGGCATCTCGAGGCGGCCGCCGCGCTCGCGATGTCGCGCGCGCAGATGCTGCGCCACGTCGTGTTGCCGCAGGCGCTCGCGAAGGTGTTTCCGGCGCTCGCGAGCCAGATCGTCATCACGATGCTCGGCTCGGCCGTCGTGTCGCAGATTTCGGTGGCCGATCTCACCTATGCGGCGAGCTATATCCAGTCGCGCAATTTCCGCTCGTTCGAAACGTATTTCGTGATCGCGCTCGCGTATCTGGCGATGGCGCTGCTGTTGCGCGCCGCGCTTGGCTCGATGGGGCGCCGCCTGTTCTCCCGCCGTGTGCGAGGTGCGCGATGATCGATTTCACGTTCGGGCAGATTCTGGCAAACCTGCTGCTCGCCGCACGCTGGACGGTCGTGCTGTCGATCGTGTCGTTTCTGTCCGGTGGTCTCGTCGGCCTCGGGTTGCTCGTGATGCGCGTATCGAACTCGCGCGTGCTGCGCAGTTGCGCGAAGCTGTATATCGAGGTGTTCCAGGGCACCCCGTTGCTGATGCAGCTGTTCGTCGTGTTCTTCGGCCTGCCGCTCATCGGTCTCGATGTGTCGCCGTGGATTGCGGCCACGGCCGGCCTCACGTTCTTCACGAGTGCGTATCTCGCGGAAATCTGGCGCGGCTGCGTCGAGGCGGTGCCGAAAGGGCAGTGGGAGGCATCGGCAAGCCTCGCGATGAGCTACGTCGAGCAGTTGCGTCACGTGATCCTGCCGCAGGCCGCGCGCATCGCGATCGCGCCGACGGTCGGGTTCGGCGTGCAGGCCGTGAAGGACACGGCGCTGGTGTCGATCATCGGCTTCACCGAGCTGACCAAGGTCGGCGTCGCGATCTCGAACGCGACGTTCCGCCCGTTCGTCGTGTACGGGCTCGTCGCACTCATCTATTTCGCACTCTGTTATCCGCTTACCCGTTACGCGCGCACGTTGCAAAGGAGATGGAATGCCGCTCGTTGAAACCCGTGGTCTCGAAAAGAATTTCGGTACCCATCATGTGCTCAAGGGCATCGATTTCTCCGTCGAACGCGGGCAAGTCGTGTCGATCATCGGCCGCAGCGGCTCGGGCAAGAGTACGCTGCTGCGCACGCTCAACGGGCTCGAGAGCATCGACGCGGGCACGATCGCGATCGACGGCGAACGCGTCGACGCGCGACACGCGGACTTGCGTGCACTGCGGCTCAAGGTCGGGATGGTATTCCAGCAATACAACCTGTTTCCGCATCTGAGCGCCGGGCAAAACGTGATGCTCGCGCAGTCGGTCGTGAAGAAGTCGCATCGCCAGCAAGCGCGCGCGATCGCGGAGCTGATGCTCGAGCGGGTCGGCCTCGGCGACAAATTCGACGCGTTTCCGGAACAGCTGTCGGGCGGTCAGCAGCAGCGCGTCGCGATTGCGCGCGCGCTCGCGATGAAGCCGAGCGTGCTGCTGTGCGACGAAATCACGTCGGCGCTCGATCCGGAACTGGTCGGCGAGGTGCTGGGTGTCGTCGAGCAGCTCGCGCGCGACGACATGACGTTGATCATGGTCACGCACGAGATGAACTTCGCGCGCGCGGTGAGCGACAAGGTGGTGTTCATGCATCAGGGCAGGGTCTGGGAGAGCGGGACGCCGGAGGAGATCTTCGCGCGACCGGGGACGGTGGAGTTGAAGCGGTTCCTTGGAGGGCTTCAGAAGACGGAAGAGTTCGCGAGCTGACGGCGGTCCGCTCCGATCCGCGGATGTTCGTGATGGCGCTTGATCTGCTCAGGACCGCGGTGGCGTGTTGCTCGCGTCGCACGTGAGTTCGCTCGGCGCGGCCGTCACGCCGAGCGCGATCGAGCGCCTGTTCGCGTTCATGGCGCCGCAGGCGTGGTGGTCGCTGCTGCGGGCGATCGTGCCGATCGATCGCGTTCGTGCTGGCTGGCGCGTCGGCGCTCGCCGGTGCGGTGCCGCGCGCAGCGGGGCCACACGTCGCGACCAGGTTCATGCACCGGACCGCCATCCGGCCACGCGCACCTCAATGCGACGACACAAACACCGCATCCTCGAACGCCTCCGGAATCGCGAAGCTGTCGCGCATGCGCTGCGTTTCCTTCGCCGGCGTCAGGCCGAACAGGCGCTTGAATTCCCGGCTGAACTGCGACGGGCTCGTATAACCGACCGCGTAGCCGGCCGCCTCGGCCGTCAGGTCCTGGCGCACCATCAGCAGCCGCGCCTGATGCAGGCGTGTCGACTTCAGGTACTGCATCGGCGACACCTGCGTGATCGCCTTGAAGTGGCTGTGAAAGCTCGGCACGCTCATGCCGGCCTCGTCGGCCAGTTGCGACACGTCGAGGGGCCGCGCGTAATCGGCATGGATCACGCGCAGCGACCGGCCGATCCGGCCGAACTGTCCGCGCATCGCGAGTGCGCTGCGCATCGCGCTTCCCTGTGCGCCGGTCAGTACGCGGAAATACAGCTCGCGAAGCAGCGCCGGGCCTAGCACCGCGGCTTCGAGCGGCTGCTGCATCGCCTCGACGAAGCGCAGCACCGACGCGTGCATCGCTGCATCCATCGGCGTCGACATCATGCTCCTGGGCGCCTGCACGTGTTCCGCCACGCCTTCGCGGTCGATCTGCGCCGCGAGTTCGGCGGCCATCGTGAAATCGAGGTGCAGGTACAGTGCGAGAAGCGGGCGCTCGGGCGTCGCGTCGGTTTCCATGCTGAACGGGACGGGTACGGACACGGCGAGGTAGTGATGCTCGTCGTACAGATAGCGTTCGCCGCCGAAGTAGCCGCGCTTGCGGCCCTGGCACACGATCACGATGCCCGGGTCGTACAGCACCGGCGTGCGCGACAGCGCGCGGTTCGAGCGCAGGATGCGCACGCTCGGCAGCGCCGTCAGGTTGTAGCCTTCGTCGGGCGCCAGCGTGCGCAGCAGCGCGACCAGGCGTTTGCGGTTTCGCGGTGATGACGACAGTGACGAATGTCGGGTGGAAGAGGACTCGGCGCTCATAGTTTTGTGCAAGAAAATCAGCGGAATCGGGCTTATTCGACGTTGATCGTCAGACTAGTATGCATGCTTCAATCGACATTCGGGAGAAGCGAACATGGCATCCGGCAACCTCATGCTCATCACCGGCGTCAGCAGCGGCTTCGGCCGCGCGCTTGCACGGGAGGCGCTCGCGGCCGGCTACACGGTGGTCGGCACCGTGAGAAGCGCGCAGGCGGCGCGGGAATTCGAAGCGCTGGCCGCGCAGGCGGCTTTCGCGCGCGTGCTCGACGTGACCGATTTCGACCGCATCGACGGCATCGTCGCGGAAATCGAAGCGAATGTCGGGCCCGTCGACGTGCTGGTGAACAACGCCGGCTACGGGCACGAAGGCATCATGGAAGAAGCGCCGCTCGCCGAGATGCGCCGGCAGTTCGACGTGAACGTATTCGGCGCGGTCGCGATGATGAAGGCCGTCGTGCCGTTCATGCGCGCGCGCCGGCGCGGCCGCATCCTGAACATCACGTCGATGGGCGGCCACATCACGATGCCGGGAATCGCGTATTACTGCGGCAGCAAATTCGCGCTGGAAGGCATTTCCGAAACCGTCGGCAAGGAGCTCGAGCCTTTCGGCATTGCGGTGACGGCCGTGGCGCCCGGTTCGTTCCGCACCGACTGGGCCGGCCGCTCGATGGCGCGCACGCCGCGCTCGATCGCCGACTACGACGCGATCTTCGATCCGATCCGCAACGCGCGCGAGGAGAAGAGCGGCAAGCAGCCGGGCGATCCCGCGAAGGCCGCGCGGGCGATGCTCGCAGTCATCGCGGCGGAACATCCGCCCGCGCACCTGCTGCTCGGCAGCGATGCGCTGCGGCTGGTGCGGAACAAATTGTCGGCGCTGGAAGCGGAAATCCATGCGTGGGAGGCCGTGACGGTGTCGACGGACGGTTGACGATCGGCGCACCGGCATCGCTCGCATCGCGGGCGTTTATTTACCGCCAGTAGATGATCGGCAGTCGCGTCGCACCGTGGCGTCACGGTTTCACAATAAAGGCAGATAATGGCTGCCGGCCGTTACGCCGAGTTCGTCCACCTCACAGGAGTCAATCGCGATGCCATACGTCACTACGAAGGATAACGTCGAGATCTTCTACAAGGACTGGGGCCCGAAGGATGCACAGCCCATCGTCTTCCATCATGGCTGGCCGCTGTCTTCCGACGACTGGGATGCGCAGTTGCTCTTCTTCGTTCAGAAGGGCTATCGCGTGATTGCGCACGACCGGCGCGGCCACGGCCGCTCGGCGCAGGTGTCGGACGGTCATGACATGGATCACTACGCAGCGGACGCGTTCGCGGTCGCCGAGGCGCTCGACCTGCGCAATGCAGTGCATATCGGTCATTCGACCGGCGGCGGCGAAGTGGCCCGCTACGTCGCGAAGCACGGCCAGCCGGCCGGTCGCGTCGCGAAGGCGGTGCTGGTCAGCGCGGTGCCGCCGCTGATGCTGAAAACCGAATCGAACCCCGAAGGCTTGCCGATCGACGTGTTCGACGGCTTCCGGAAGGCGCTCGCCGACAATCGCGCGCAGTTCTTCCTCGACGTGCCGAGCGGCCCGTTCTACGGTTTCAACCGGGCCGGCGCGACGGTGCATCAGGGTGTGATCCGGAACTGGTGGCGGCAGGGGATGGCGGGCAGCGCGAAGGCGCACTACGAAGGCATCAAGGCGTTCTCGGAAACGGATCAGACCGAGGACCTGAAGTCGATCACCGTCCCGACGCTCGTGCTGCATGGCGAAGACGACCAGATCGTGCCGATCGCGGATGCCGCGCTGAAGTCGATCAAGCTGCTGCAGAACGGCACGCTCAAAACCTATCCGGGTTATTCGCACGGCATGCTGACGGTCAATGCGGACGTGCTCAACGCCGACCTGCTGGCGTTCGTGCAGGCGTAACGGTATCGGCGGGCGATCCGGCAGCGCCGTTTGAAACGGCTGCCGGATCGCCTGCCGCATCCAATATGCGTTGCATTGCGATAGTCCCTGCCGAGTCCGTTCTCCGATTCCAGTTCCTCGAGCCGACGGGCATCGGCCACATCTTGCCGCCGAACTTATCAATCGAAAGAAGTGCCGCGTTGCGGGCGTGAGTGTCATGCCTCATCGTTTTTGGAACTGCAATAAACAACGGGGCTGGATTGAAAAATGGAAATCCAGCCCCTGGCGCCGAATGTCGGTAATTTCCGGGTTATTTAAAGTTTATCGAATGGCAAAGCGGGTGGCCGGGGAACCATTCGCGCAATTATTGCCGTAGATAAACATATTTCTGTTTTCGGAGTATGCCGAATAAATCAACGGATAAACTTCCTTGGCGTTGAATGAATAGGCGCCGTCGCCAATGGTCACCAGCAGATTGCCGGTGGCGTCGGTTTCGATCTTGTCGATCTTGCCGGCCTTGCAAAGTGCCTGTGCGGAAGCGTACGAGGAGGCGAACATCAGGGCCGAGAAAAGCACGGTCGCAATCTTTTTCATGTTTTTTCCTAGGGTAATAATGAGTGGAGTAACGCGGTTTGGTGTCACATGGCCATGCCCGGAACTACATGCCTGATTTTCCAGATCGCCGATTCTCGTGTGTCGAGAAGTCTGCGCTGGCCTGGTCAGGCAAAAAACTCGTGAGGATTAACATCTAAAATAATATTCATGCACCTCCGTTATCTCGTCGATTTGGAATTGCGATGTTGCGGCGCGGAACACAGGCTATTGATTGGATTCGATGGATTCCAATCGAATTAATTTATCGACTTCTTGGTTCGATAATTTTTAGAATTAACTCTGTTTTCGTAAATTTTCGATGAGGCTGTTTTTGTTTATTGATTGCTGTGGGAATTTGAATAATCGGCGATGAATATTGATTCGCTGAAAAGATCGACGGTATCGACATCCATCCGCACGCTCGCGATCTGCGCCGCGAAGGCGGGCCGCGTGTCGCGAAACGCGGCGAGCGCATCAACTGCACCGGGGACTTGCGTTTGATATGTCCGTTGGCTTTCCGTTGCTTCCGTCGGCGTGAGGCTGCCGATACCGGCTGGACGAGATGTGCCGGTATATCGACCGGGCGCTCAGGGCGCGGTACCGGTATAACGGCCCGGGCGATGCCATGCGACGACCATCGCGCTCATGGCGACGGCGCTGATCGCAGACCAGCCGACGCGATCGGCCTGAATGACCAGCGTGGACGTCAGCAGGATCATCGCGTCGATACACACTTGCGTAATGCCGGCGTTAATGCCTCGCACGCGCTGCAGCCACAACGTGACGACACCGGTGCCGCCGACGCCCGCGCCGTGCCGCGCGAGCGCAAGAACGCCCATGCCGCACAGCGTGCCGCCCACCAATGCCGCGAACAGCGGGTTCACGAAGGCAATTTTCAGGGTCCGGGGCATCGCCGCGAGGGCGAACGTGATGCCGCAGCTCGCGATCGTCGATTTGATCGCGAAACGTGGCCCCATCACGAAGTGCGCGAAGATGAAGAACGGCAGGTTGACCAGCGTGAAGATCGTCCCCACCGATAACGGACAGAGGTACGAAACGAGCAGCGCAATGCCGGCGATCCCGCCGGTGACGAGTCCGGCCGCCTTGAGCAGGACGAGCCCGATAACCACGAAGGCCATGCCGACTATCATCCCGTAGATGTCTTCGAGCACGGAGTGCGGCGTTGCGCTTGTGTCGCGTGTCGGGATGGCGCCGGATACGGCGCCTGATTCGTGCTTCATGATGTCTGCAGCCACATCGGGACGGCGGATCGAATCCTCCCAGGTCGATCGCGCCGCGGGTTCCTGATACGTGCCGATGTCTCCTGGCGGCGCGCGTCAGGCAGCTTACCCAGGCAAAATTATTTGGGCAAATAGCTCGAATGCGTACGGCGACTCGTCGACGGCGATACCTTCACGCGTCGCCGGTCCGATGATCGATGCGCGCGCGATGCCCGGCAGGATCGGGCCCGACAGCGGCGGCGTGCGCAGCGAGCCGTCGTCCGAAACGAAGAACCCGTTCATGCCGCCTGGTTCCTCGATCCACTTGTGTCGCGCGGCGTCGAGACACTGCTATCCGTTTTCCGTCCCTCCAAACAGCCCCCGTTTCGAAGAGCACCTTTCCACCGCAGGTGACTAACAGCGGAAAAACGGCTCATTACACTGCGCCCGTCGCATCGCCGAGAGATCTCGACGCGGCACGCATACGCAGCGCACAAGCGTTGCGACCGGCAAACGAAAGACTTTGGGGGGAAATCGTCATGAACAAGCGTTGGGGGATCATCGCGCCCGCCGCCTTGCTTGCTGCCGCCGCGCATGCACAAAGCAGCGTGACGCTGTATGGCAAGATCGAGGACGGCATCAACTACACGAGCAACGCACGCGGCCACGGAACCGTGCAACTGCAGAGCGGCTACGATTACGGCAGTCGCTGGGGTATCAAGGGCACCGAGGACCTCGGCGGAGGCTACCAGGCGATTTTCACCCTCGAGAGCGGCTTCGACGTCAACAACGGAAAAATGAGCCAGGGTGGCCGGGAATTCGGCCGTCAGGCCTTCGTCGGTATCGCATCGGATCGCTACGGCACCGTGACGTTCGGCCGTCAGTACGATCCGAGCGTCGACGTTTTCTCGCCGCTCACCGCAAACGGCAACTGGACGGGCTATCTGTTCTCGCATCCGTATGACAACGACAACACGGACTACTCGTTCCGCGTGAACAACGCGGTCAAGTACGTGTCGCCCGTGTGGCACGGGATTACCGCGGAGGCGATGTATGGATTCAGCAACCAGGCGGGCGGCTTCGCGAACAACCGTCTGTATGGCGCCGCGCTGCAATATCAGCAGGGCGGGCTAACGGTCGGCGCGTCATATTTGAAGATCAACAACGCCCGCAATGCCGATTCGACCGGCGCGATTACCGGCGACAACACGTTCGACGCGTCGTCACAGCAGAACATCGGTATCGGCGTGAATTACGCGTTCTCGAATGCCCTCGTCGGGTTCACGTATTCGCACGTCGACGTCTACGATCCGACGTCGAACGCGTATTTCACCGGTACGACGCAACCGGCGGGCGGTGCGTGGAAATCGTGGAAATTCGACAACTTCGAGGTGAACGGGCTCTATCACTTCACGCCCGCGTTCTACATCGGTGCGGCATACACGTACACGCAGGCTCGTGTCGCTTCGACGGTCGGCGCGTTCAATCCGAAGTGGCATCAACTGAGCACGAAGTTCAATTACGACATGTCGAAGCGGACGTCGGTGTTCGTGGAAGGCGTCTACCAGCACGCGATGAACGCGCACACCGGAACCGACTTCGACTACGCGTACGTTCCGGGCGCCGCCGATATCTCGTCGGGCCCGAACCAGTACGTCGTGCGGGTCGCGTTGCTGCATCACTTCTGAGACCGACGCCGTTCGCGGCTGCCGCACACCGTGCGACGGCCCCGATCCGCATGACGGACGCGATGGGCAATGTCGAGTGACGTCAGGATGCCTACAGATACCAGTCGAGCGTCTTCAGGATGCCCGTCTCGAAGGTTTCCGTCGGCTTCCATCGAAGTTCGCGCTCGAGCTTGCCTGCGTCGATCGCATAGCGGCGATCGTGACCGGGGCGGTCGGCGACGAAGTGCTTGAGGCGCGCGTGCGGCGCGCCCTGCGGCCGGCGCACGTCCAGCAGCGAGCAGATCAGGTCGACGATGTCGGCGTTGCGCCACTCGTTGCATCCTCCGACGTTGTACGTCTCGCCGACCGTGCCGCGCCGGATCACGGCATCGATCGCCCGGCAGTGATCGTCGACGTATAACCAGTCGCGGACGTTCGCGCCATCGCCGTACAGCGGAATGGGTACGTCGTCGACGCAGCTGCGGATCACCGTCGGGATGAACTTCTCGGCGTGCTGGCGCGGGCCGTAGTTGTTCGAGCAGTTGGTCGTCGTGACCGGCAGCCCGTACGTGTGGAAGTACGCGCGCACGAGATGGTCGGAGCCGGCTTTGCTGGCGGAATACGGCGAATTCGGCGCGTACGGCGTGGTTTCGGAGAACGGTGGATCGTCCGGCGCGAGCGATCCGTACACCTCGTCGGTGCCGATGTGATGGAAGCGGCGCTGCGCGTGCGCGTCGGCGTCCCGCCCCGTCATCCAGACCGTGCGCGCCGCGTCGAGGAGGGTCCAGGTGCCGACGACGTTCGCGCGGACGAATTCGCCCGGGCCGGTGATCGAGCGGTCGACGTGGCTCTCGGCGGCAAAGTGGACGATCGTGTCGATCGCGTGGTCGCGCAGCAGGCTCTCGACGAGCGGCCGGTCGCAGATGTCGCCGAGCACGAAGCGGTGGCGGCCGGTGTCTTCCGAGCCGGCGAGATGATCGAGGCTGCCGGCGTAGGTGAGCAGGTCGAGATTGATGATCCGGACCTGCGGATCCGTCGCGAGCAGGTAGTGGACAAAGTTGGCGCCGATAAACCCGGCGCCGCCGGTGACGAGGACATGTTTCGGTCGATGGCTCATGAGGGTCGTTTCCAGGTATCGAGCACGTCGGCGAGCGCCGGGATCCAGCAGGGCGCCTCGATGCCGAAATGCTCGCGAATGCGGGTGCAGTCGAGTGCGGAGTTCACCGGGCGCGGCGCCGGCAGCGGATAGGCGGCGGTGCGGATCGGGCGCACGAGCGGGATGCGATCGATGAGGCCGGCGCGCCGTGCCTGCCCGAAGATCGTCTCGGCGAACCCGTGCCAGGTCGTGACGGGCGTGCCGCACAGGTGGTAGGTGCCCCAGCGCGTCGTGGCGCCCGTGCGGTGGCGATCCGCGATCGCAAGCAGCGCGTCGGCGACCGCGCCGGCGTGCGTCGGGCCACCATACTGGTCGGCGACGACCGCGAGTTCGTCGCGCTCGCGGCCGGCTCGCAGCATCGTGCGCACGAAATTGCCGCCGTGCGCGCCGAACACCCACGCGATCCGGAGGATCAGGTGCGCATCCGGCAGCCGCTGGCGGACCGCCTCCTCGCCTGCCCATTTGGTGTGCCCGTAGACACCGAGCGGCGCGACGCCCGCCGCTTCGTCGTACGCGCCTTGCGCGCGGCCGTCGAACACATAGTCGGTCGACAGGTGCAGCAACGGGATGCCGGCCGCGGCGCACGCATCGGCGAGCGTCGCCGGGCCGGCGCAATTGGCGCGCCATGCGGCGTCGGGTTCGGTTTCCGCGCGATCGACGGCCGTCCACGCGGCCGCATTGATCACGAGCGTCGCGCGGTGCGTGGCGAGCGCATCGCGGACAGCCTGCGGATCGGCGATGTCGAGCTGCGCGCGGGACAGCCCGATCGCCGGGCGCGTACCCGCGCGCAGCAGGAGTTCACGACCGACCTGGCCGAGCGCGCCGGTCACGACGATCGTCATCGCAGGGCTCCTTGAAGGTCGGGCGACGCCGGTGCACGGTCGCGCAGGCGCGGCTGTCGGCGATCCTTGTCGGACAGCTCGAACGGCACGTCGAGCGCAGGCCATTCGATGCCGATGTCGGGGTCGTCCCACAGCACGCCCGCGTCCGACGACGGATCGTAGTACGCGGTGCACTTGTACGCGAAGTCGGCCTCGTCGGACAGCACGCAGAAGCCGTGCGCGAAGCCCGGCGGAATCCACAGCTGGCGATGCGACACGTCGTCGAGCACGGTGCCGAACCAGCGCCCGAGATGCGGCGAACCGGGCCGGATGTCGACCGCGACGTCGTACACGGCGCCGCGCGACACACGCACGAGCTTGCCCTGCGGATGCCGGAACTGGTAGTGCAGGCCGCGCAGCACGCCGCGCCGGGAGCGCGAGTGGTTGTCCTGCACGAAGCCCGCGTCGACGCCCGCGTCGCGCAGCCAGGACTCGCGATAGCTTTCGACGAAGAAGCCGCGCGCGTCGCCGAAGCTCGCCGGTTCGATCAGCAGCACACCCGGCAGCGTCGTCTCGATGACGGACGTCATGCGGCGACCTCCTTGTTCAGCACGTCGAGCAGGTAACGGCCATACCCGCTTTTCGACAGCGCATGCGCGAGCGCTTCGAGCCGTTGCGAGTCGATCCAGCCGAGCCGGTACGCGATCTCCTCGGGGCACGCGATCTGCAGTCCCTGACGTGCCTGCATCACCTGGATGAAATTCGCCGCATCGAGCAGCGACTCGTGCGTGCCGGTGTCGAGCCACGCGTAGCCGCGGCCGAGGATCTCGACGTTCAGCTTGCCGTTCGCCAGATAGGCGCGGTTCAGGTCCGTGATCTCCAGCTCGCCGCGCGCGGACGGGCGCACCTCCTTCGCGAGCGAGACGACGTCGTTGTCGTAGAAGTAGAGACCCGTCACCGCGTAGTGCGATTTCGGGTCGCGAGGCTTCTCTTCGAGATCGATCGCCCGCCCGTGCTCGTCGAACGAGACGACGCCGTAGCGCTCCGGGTCGCGCACGTAGTAGCCGAACACCGTTGCGCCCGTCGTGCGCGCGGCGACGCGCTGCAGCAGCGACGACAGCGCCGGACCGTGATAGATGTTGTCGCCGAGCACGAGCGTCGCCGCGTCGTGTCCGATGAACGACGCGCCGATCACGAACGCCTGCGCGAGCCCGTCCGGGCTCGGCTGCACCGCGTACGAGAAATTCATGCCCCACTGTTCGCCGTCGCCGAGCAGTTGCCGGAACGCATCGAGATCGCGCGGCGTCGAGATGATCAGGACGTCGCGGATGCCGGCCAGCATGATCGTGCTGAGCGGGTAGTAGATCATCGGCTTGTCGTACACCGGCATCAGCTGCTTCGATACCGAATGCGTGAGCGGATGGAGCCGGGTGCCGGATCCGCCCGCCAGAATCAGTCCCTTACGGCCAGTCGCTGTGTGCATGATGTCCTCGCTGTGATGAAGAAGGGCGGGCCGTGTGCGCGTCAGCCCGGGTCGATGCGCCGGAACACGATCGCGAAGCCGGCCAGGTAGACGGCCGCGATCACCGCGAAGCCGGCGGCGGTTGCGCGGTCCGGGTCGGCGATCGCGTGCAGCACGACCGACGCGATCGCGACGCCGACCAGCGAGCCGATCTGCCGGCTCGCGTTCAGCGAGGCGGCGGCGAGATTCGCATCCGCGGGGCCGGCCGACTGCATGACGACGAGATTCATCGCGGGGATCGCCTGGCCCGCGCCGAAGTTCGCGATGCCGACCGCGATCGCGAGCGCCGTGTAGGGCAGCGCCTCGATGCCGATCAGCGCGGCGCTGCCGAGCGTGGCGAGCGCGAGGCCCGCGAGCAGCGTGCCGCGCGGGCCGAGCCGCGCGCTCACGCGGGCGGACGCGAGATTGCCGATGCCGAACATCGCCATCAACGGAAACAGTTCGAAGCCGGCGCGCAGCGCGCTCGCGCCGCGCGTCTGCTGCAGGTAAAGGCTCAGCAGGAAGATTTCCGCAAGGATGCCGAAATTGATCGCGAGCCCGAGCAGGCCGCCCGCGACGAAGCGCGGGTTGCGCAGCAGTGCGGGCGACAGGATCCGGTGGCGGGCGCGACGTTCGCGCCACACGAACGCGGTGCCGGCAGCGAGCGTCGCGGCCGCGCCGGCGACGATGGCGGGCGAGCGCCAGCCGGCGCCCGGCCCCTCGATCAGCGTATAGCTGAGCGCCGCGAGCGCGAGCACGCCGAGCAGATGGCCGAACGTGTTCAGCGGGCCGGGGTGGCGCGGCGAGTGCCCGACGTGGCGGTGCGTGAGCCACAGTCCGGCCAGGCCGACGGGCAGGTTGACCCAGAAGATTCCGCGCCAGCCGATTACGTCGACGAGCACGCCGCCGACGCACGGCCCGATCGCCATCGCCGCCGATACCAGTGCGCCCCAGATGCCGATCATCCGCGTGCGCAGCGGCCCGGCCGGAAACGCCAGCGTGAGCAGGCTGAGCGAGCTCGGCATGAAGAGCGCGGCACCGACGCCCTGCAGCAGCCGCGCGGCGACCAGCATGCCGCTCGTCTGCGCGGCCGCGCACAGCACCGACGCGGCGACGAACAGCGCGAGCCCGGCGACATAGATCGTACGCGGCCCGTAACGGTTCGCGAGCGCGCCGCCGAACAGCAGCAGCGCGGCGAAGCTGAGCGTATAGGCATCGACCACCCAGACGAGTGCCGTCAGCGACATGTCGAGACTCGCCTGCATCGCCTTCAGCGCGACGTTCACGATGGTCACGTCGAGCATCGCCATCACGAAGCCGCAGGCGAGCGCGACCATCACGCGCGCGGGCCGGGTGGCGTTCGCGCCGGTCGCGCCGGCAGCGGGGGCGGCATTCGTGCTCATGCGGCACGCCCGCCGAGATAGAGGCGCCGCATCTCGTCGCTGTCGAGCAGTTCGGCCGACGTGCCCGTCAGCGCAACGCGGCCCATCGTCAGCACCACGCCGCGATCGGCGATGCGCAGTGCCTCGAGCGCGTTCTGTTCGACCATCAGCACGGCGATGTGCTCGGTGTCGCGCATCCTGACGATCGCGTCGAACACCTCGTCGACCATCTTCGGCGACAGGCCGGCCGACGGCTCGTCGAGCAGCAGCAGCACGGGGCGGGGCATCAGCGCGCGTGCGAGCGACACGATCTGCCGCTCGCCGCCCGACAGTGCGCCCGCGGGCGACCGGTAGCGGCGCCGCAGCACCGGGTATTGCTCGCACAGCTCCTCGATCCGCGCTTCGCGCGGGAACGCGGACATCGCGTGGCCGCCGAGCATCAGGTTCTCGCGAACCGTCAGCGCGCCGAACACGTTGTCGGTCTGCGGAACGAAGCCGATGTCGTACTCGCGGATCTTGCGGTGTACCGGCACGCGCGCGATGTCGCGGCCGTGCATCGTGACCGTGCCGGCGCGCGGCAGCACGAAGCCGGCGATGGCCTTGAGGAGCGTCGACTTGCCGCAGCCGTTCGGGCCGAGGATCGTGACGATGTCGACCGGCCCGACGGCTAGCGATACCCCGTGCAGGATGTCGATGTCGGGTGTGTAGCCGGCGATCAGATCGCGGACGTCGATCATGACACCCCCAGCGGACGGCGCGCATGCGCGCGGCCCAGGTAGGCATCGAGCACGCGCCGGTTGCTCTCGAGTTCGGCGGGACGGCAGTCGGCGATCGCGGCGCCGCGATCGAGCACGATGCAGCGGTCGCACAGCTCGCGGATGAAGTGCATGTCGTGCTCGATCACGACGAGCGTGACGCCCTGTCCGCAGATGCGGCGCAGTTCGGCGACCAGCTCGCCGCGCAGGTTGGGGTGAACGCCCGCGGTCGGTTCGTCGAGCAGCAGCAGCTTCGGCTCGGTCATCATCGCGCACGCGATGCCGAGCAGCTTCTTCTGGCCGCCCGAAATTGCCGCGGCGCCGAGCTGCGCGACGTGCGCGAGCTTCAGCTCCTCGAGCAGCGCGGTAGCGCGTGCGCGGGTTTCGGCTTCCAGCGCGCGCGTTGCACGACTGCGCAGCAACGCGGCGACCGGCCCGTGACGGGCCGACGACGCAGCCATCGCCAGTTCCAGCACCGACATGCGCGCGGGCATCGACGGCAACTGGAACGTCCGGCGGATGCCGAGCCGCGCGATCCGGTGCGGCGCAAGCGCGTCGATGCGGCGCCCGGCGAAGCGGATCGCGCCGGCCGCGACGGGAGCGAAGCCCGTGATCGCGTTGAGCGCCGTGCTCTTGCCCGAGCCGTTCGGACCGAGCAGCCCGACGATCTCGCCGTCGCCGACGGACAGCGTGAGGCCCGACAGCACCGTGTTGTCGCCGTAGCGTATCGTGACGCCTTCAAGCTCGAGCAGCGCGCTCATGGGTGAACCTCCAGTCGTTCCGGCACAAGGCCGCGCGGGCGCCACAGCACGCATGCGAGCAGCATCAGGCCGACGAGGCCGAGGCGCACCGCGCCCGCGAGATCGCTGCCGACGCCGAGCCAGTCCTTCAGAAACGGCGCGACCGCGTAGACCGCCTGCACGATGATCGCGCCGGCCAGCACGCCCGCATGGCTGCCGAGCCCGCCGACCATGACGATGGTCCACAGCGCGAAGGTTTCGGATGCCACCATCGTGTCCGGGCCGACGTAGCTGATGTACCAGGTGAGGAGCGCGCCCGCGAACGCCGCGGGCAGCGCCCCCGCGACGCTCGCCCGGGTCTTCAGCGCGACCGGGTCGTAGCCGAAGCAGACGGCGAGCGCGGGCTCCTCGCGCATCACCTTCAGCGCGCGGCCGAAGCGGCCGGTGGTCAGCAGCCGGCATGCGGCGTATGCGACGGCGAGGCAGCCGGCCGCGACGGCGAGGAACGCGAGGTCGGCCCACGGCGAGCGCAGCCCGGGAAACAGCGGCGCGATGCCGCCGATGCCTTGCGCGCCGCCCGTCAGCCAGCCTTCGTTCAACGCGAACGTGCGCAGGATCTCGGCGATCGCGAGCGTCGCGATGCCCCAGTAGTCGGCCGACAGATGGCGGCCGAGCCGTGCGATCGCGACGGCCAGCACGCTCGCCGCGCCGGCCGCGAGCGCAAGCGCGGCCGGCAGCGGCCAGCCGAGCTGCGACGCGATGCCGGCGGCGTAGGCGCCGAGCCCCGCGAACGCGACGAAGCCGAAATTGACGAGCCCCGCATAGCCGGCCTGCAGGTTCAGGCCGAGCGCCATCGTCGCGTACAGGCACGCGACGGTCAGCAGATGGACGATGAAACTAGACACGACGCACCTCCCTGTCGAAGATTCCGTATGGCCGGAACACGAGTACGACGAGCAGGATCGCGAACGACACGGCGCCGACGTATTCGACCGGAAAGAACGCGAGCGGCCGGCCGACCAGCCCGCCGAAGTCGACGTCGAGCGCGGTCGTTTCGGCGAACGCGATCAGGAGTGCGCCGGCCGCCGCGCCGAGCGGATTGCCGAGGCCGCCGAGGATGGCGGCGGAAAACACCGGGATCAGCAGCCCGTAGCCGAGGTTGACGTGCACGCTTTCGGTCGCGCCGAGCATCGTGCCGCCGAGCGCCGCGAGCACGCCGCTTGCGAACGTGATCACGTTGGTCACGCGCTGCGCGTCGATGCCCGTTGCGAGCGCGAGTGCGCGATTCGACGCGAGCGCGCGCATCGCCCGGCCGAGGCGGGTGCGGTACAGCAGCAGCGCGAACACCGCGAGCGCGACGGCGCCGCACGCGATCGAGCCCGCCTGCGCGGACGACATCGCGACGCCGCCGACCATCAGCGGCGGACGCACCGCCTGCGCATACTGCAAAGGCCGCGAGCCGGCGGTGCCGAGCATCAGCGCGACGGCGAGCAGCGATACGGCGAGCGAACCGATCATCGCGACCGCGCTGCCCGAGCGCAGCAGCCGCGTGAACACGAACAGGTTCAGCAGCGTCGCGGCAAGGCCGACCAGCACGCACGACACGGCGGTCGCGAGCGCGAACGGCAGGCCCGCGCGCTCGAACCCGAGGGTCGCGAACGCACCGATCATCGCGTACTGGACGTGCGCGATGTTCGGGAAGCGAATCAGCGAATACAGCGTCGACAGGCCGACCGACACGAGCAGCAGGTCGGACGTGCGCATCAGGACATCGATCAGGAATTGCAGCATCGCGTTGCTCCCGGTGGCTAGCGCGCGACGACGGATTGCCGGTACAGGACCTTCTCGTACGGCTGCACCGTGCGCTGGCCGTCGGCGTCGAAGGCGATCGTGCCGGTCACGCCCGTGTACGGCTGGCTGGCCGCGAGCGCCGCGCGCACCTTCGCCGGATCGGCCGATTGGGCGCGATTGATCGCGGCGGCGGACAGCATCGTCGCGTCGTACGCGTAGCTGCCGAACGCCGAGCGCGGCGCCTCGTGGTAGGCGGCGCGATAGTCGGCCGCATACGCGGCGGCACTTGTGCCGAGCGCCGCGACCTCCAGGCCGATCTGCCCCTGCGCGATCTGCGCGGGCGTGTCGCTCGTGCACATCGTCAGGTAGATCCCGTACCACGGCTGCTGGTTGAGGCGCATCTCGAACGCCTGCCGGTTCAGCGTCGCGGCTTCCTGTCCGTACGCGCTGTACACGTAGCCGTCGGGCTGTGCGCGCGATGCCTGCTCCAGCTCGCGCCGGTAGGTCGACTGGCCCTCGGTGTAGAGCACCGTCGACACGATCGTGCCGCCGAGCGCCTCGAAGCGCTTCCTGAACTCGGCCGCGATGCCCTGGCCGTAGCCGTTGTTCGGCGCGATCAGCGCGACGCGCCGCAGCTTGCGGTCGTACACATCCTGCGCGGCGAAGCGCGCGGACAGGTCGTCGAGCCCGATTGCGCTGAACGAGCCCGCGCCGATCTTGCGGACCTGCTGGCTCGACGAACCGATGTTGATGTGCACGTCGCCCTGGCGCACGAGGAACTGCCCGACCGGAATCGTTACCGACGAAGAGAATTCGCCGAGCACGAGCGGCACGCGCTCGACCGTCGCCAGCTTGCGCGCGGCGTCGAGCGCCGTGTTCGCCGTGCCGCCCGAATCCTCGATCCGCACCTGCAGCTTCTGCCCGAGCACGCCGCCTTGCGCGTTGATCTTCGCGACCGCGAGTTCGATCCCGCGCCGCTGGTCCTCGCCGATCGACGCGCTTGCGCCTGTCAGCGGCAACACGGCGCCGACGCTGACGTCGGCGCGCGCAGGAAATGTCGCCGACGCGCCGAGCGCGACGCAGATCCCGAGACTCCAGCAACCCAGCTTCATTTTTGTTCTCCTGAATGCGTGTTGAATTGCGTTTGAAATACAAAAGTGTCGACAGAATCACAGAACAAAAATCGTTGGCAAACACTTTTTGAGCGGATGTGGCGAAGTTCGTAAAACACATCGAGGTTCACAAGAAAATTCCTTGTTTTAAAGCATTAAATGCACAAACTCAGCGACGGTAAACACCAGCGTCGGGCATATGCGCCAGATTGGCGCGGCATCGAATATTTTTGAAAAAAGTGTATACAGTGCTGAATATGGATGCTTAGAATTCAACCCACTCGACACGGAAACGGAGGCGGTGCGATGGAGATCAAGCGATATGGCGCAGGCGAACGGATGAGCCAGCTCGTGGTTGCGGGCGGCTTCGCGTTCATTGCCGGACAGGTTGCCGACGACACCGCACTCGACGTCGCCGGCCAGACCCGCCAGATCCTCGACAAGATCGACCGGCTGCTCGACGGCGCGGGGCTCGACAAGCGCCGGATCGTGTCCGCGAACATCTGGCTTGCCGATCACCGGAGCTTTGCCGACATGAACCGGATCTGGGACGCATGGGTGCCGCAGGGCGACGCGCCGGCGCGCGCCTGCGTGGAGTCGGCGCTCGCGTTTCCCGAGTACACGGTCGAAATCGCGGCGATCGCCGCGTTCTAGCGGAGGCGAGCGATGAGGACGGTCGTGCTCGGAGGCGGCATCGTCGGTGTGACGACCGCCTACTTTCTCGCGAAGGCGGGCGACGAGGTGGTGGTGGTCGACCGGCGCGACGGCGTCGCGCTCGAGACGAGCTTCGCGAACGCGGGGCTGATCGCGCCCGGGCATTCCTATACGTGGGCGTCGCCGCGCGCGCCGAAGATCCTGCTCAAGTCGCTGTTCTCGGACGGGCAGGCGCTGCGCCTCAAGTGGTCGCCGGACTGGCGGATGTGGGCGTGGTGCCGCCAGTTCCTGCAGAACTGCACGGCGGAGCGGTCGCGCCGGAACACGTCGATCAAGGTGCGGCTGTGCCGCTACGCGCAGCAGCAGCTCCAGTCCGCGACCCGCGACGAGGGGCTCGCGTACGACCGGATCAGCGGCGGGCTGCTGTACCTGTACCGGGATCCCGCGTCGTTCGAGCGCGGCATCGCGAACATGCGGATCCTGTCCGACAACGGCCTGCCGCTCGAGACGCTCGACCCGCGCGCGGTGATCGAGCGCGAGCCCGCGCTCGCCGGCGCGGCGGGCGAGATCGCGGGCGCGATCTACTGCCCGTCCGACGAGAGCGGCGACGCGCATCTGTTTACCCGCGCGCTCGCCGAACGCTGCCGCGCGCTCGGCGTCGAGTTCCGCTTCGGCGCGACGATCGACGGCATGCGCGCGAACGCGGACGCGGTGGACTACGTGCAGACGTCGCAGGGCCGCGTGAGCGGCGACCGCTACGTGCTCGCGCTCGGCGCGTACTCGCCGTTCGTCGCGCGCCGGCTCGGCTACCGGTTGCCGATCTACCCGGTGAAAGGCTACTCGGTCACACTGCCGATCGACGCGCGCCACGAGCCGCCGACGCTCGGCGGCGTCGAGGAAAACCAGCTCGTCGCGTGGGCGCGGTTCGGCGAGCGGCTGCGCCTGACCGCGACGGCCGAATTCGGCGGTTACGACACGACCCACACGCCCGCGGACTTCGCGCACATGCTGGCGACCGCGAAGGCGCTGTTTCCGAACGGCGCCGACTATACGAAACCGTCGTACTGGGCCGGGTTGCGGCCGATGACGCCGGAAGGCACGCCGATCATCGGCGCGACCCGGCATCGCAACCTGTTTCTCAACACCGGGCACGGCCACATGGGCTGGACGATGTCGTGCGGTACCGCGAAGATCGTCGCGGACCTGATCCACGGCCGGCAGCCCGACATCGACATTACCGGGATGACACTCCAGTGAGCGAACTTCTTTCGACCCCTGTGCAGCACGGCGCCGGTTCGTACGCGCGCTTCGGCTTCTCGCTCGATGCGGGCATCGCGCGCCGCGCGGCGATCGGGCTCGTCGTGCTCGCGACCGACCATACGATCGAATACGAATGGCGGCGCGTGCTCGCGCTCGACGGCGTCGCGTTCTACGAGAGCCGGATCGCGAACTCCGCCGACATCACCGCGGAGACGCTCGCGCGGATGGACGGCGGGATCGCGGCGGCCGTCGAGCTGATCCGCCCCGGCGAGCGCCTCGACGTGGTGGCGTTCGGCTGCACGTCCGCGTCGATGGTGCTCGGCGAGGAGCGCGTGTTCGAGCGGATCCGCGAGGCGCGGCCGGGCGTCGCGTGCACGACGCCGATCACCGCGGCGCGGGTCGCGCTCGGCGCGCTGGGGGCGCGCGGCGTCGCGCTCCTCACGCCGTACGAGCGCTCGATCAACGAAGCGATGGCGGCCTACCTGCGCGCGCGCGGTGTCGACGTCGTGCGCGCGGGCTCGTTCGAGCACCGCGACGACAACGAGGTGGCGCGGATCGACCGCGCATCGATCGAGCGCGCGGTGCTCGCGCTGGCCGCCGATCCGGCGGTGGACGCGGTGTTCGTGTCGTGCACGAGCCTTCGGCTCGTCGACGCGCTCGCGGAGATCGAGGCGCGCGCCGGCAAGCCGGTGTTGTCGAGCAATCACGCGCTCGCATGGCATGCGCTGCGGCTCGCCGGCGTCGACGATCCGGTGCCGGGCTTCGGACGCCTGCTGATGCAATGACGGTAGCAGCAAGAAAGGCGTCCGCAGGCCGCCATGGCCGATAATGACGGTCGCCGACAGACGAAGGAGGAGGCGAGATGGCAGCGAATTCCGTGCTTGGCGGCCGCGAGGCGCTGGCGCCCAGGCGCGCGGGCCTCACGGTCAACGAGATTTACGAGCAACTGAAGCAGATGGCCGTGGTGTATTCGATCCGGCCGGGCGAGCGGGTCAACGAGCTCGAACTGGCGGAACGGTTCGACGTCAGCCGCACGCCGATCCGGGAGGCGCTGAACCGGCTCGTCGCAGAGAACCTGCTGGTCTTCGTGCCGAATCGCGGATTCTTCATCCGCCAACTGGAAGGGAAAGACGTGTTCGATCTCTTTGAGCTGAGGCGTTCGATCGAGTCGACCGCGGTGATGCTCGCGTGCGAGCGGGCGTCCGACAACGACATCAAGACACTGCGCCGCTTCTGGCGGCAGGTGATGAAGAGCGCGCCGCGGATGCCGTCGTCGGAGCTCGTCCTGAAGGACGAACTGTTTCACCTGAAGCTTGCCGCGCTGTCGGGCAATGCGGAGATCGGGCGCGTGCTGCAGGGAATCAACGCGCGGATTCACTACGTGCGATGGGTCGACGTCGACCAGCGGCGCGACGCGGCCTTCACCGAGCATCTGGAGATTCTCGACGCGCTCGCCGCGCGGGACACCGAACGATGCGTCGCGTTGACCGACACGCACATCCGCTGGCGGATGGAGGAAATCACGCGCGTGGTGGAAGCGAGCGTCGTGAAGCTGTACGCGAAATAACGGGCGGTCCGCGGCGCACGCGCGCCCGGCGAGACCGCACCGACGAGACGCAAGGCCAAGGAGGACGGGCCGCCCGCCTGCCGGTGCGGCGCATCGCCACGCTTTCGTTACGAGGTGCCGTCATGAAACATGGCACGCTGGTCACGCTGTACAAGCCGTCCGCGGCGCAGATCGACCATCTGCTGGGCCTGCCCGCGCACAGTCCGGCCGTCGTCGCGGTCGACAACTCGCCCGTCGTCGATCGCGAGCTGCACGCGCGGCTCGCCGCGCACGGCGTCGACGTGGTCGCGAACCACAACCGCGGCGGGATCGCCGGCGCGTTCAACGCCGGTGTGGAGTTTCTCATTCGCCGCGGCTGCGACGTATTCTTCATCTTCGACCAGGATTCGACCGTGCCCGCCGATTATTTCGAGCGGATGCTCACGGGGTGCGCGACGGTCGGCGATACGCGCTTCCTGGTCGGGCCGCGCATCTTCAACCGAAACTTCCGGCGCAACCTGCCGCTCTTCACCGTGCGCCGCTGGTCTGCGCGGATCACGCCGATCGGCGACGGCGCGCGCGGCTTGCTGCCGTGCTCGGTGATCATCTCGTCCGGCACCGCGATCTCGCTCGACGCGTATCGCGCGCTCGGCCGGTTTCGCGAGGATTTCTTCATCGACCATGTCGACGCCGAGTACTGCATGCGCGCGCAGGCGAACGGCGTGCCGGTGTGCGTGAATGCGGACGTGTCGCTGCCGCACGAGCTCGGCAGTCCGTCGGCCCGGCAGCACTGGCCGCGCGTCGAGATCTTCGACCAGAGCGCGCTGCGTCATTACTACGCCGCCCGCAACTGCATCCTGGTCGCACGCGACTACTGGCGCCGCTATCCGGCCATGCTGCTGATCAACCTGATCACGCTGAAGCACGTCGCGTTCATCCTGCTGCATGCGCGCGACAAGCGAACCAAGCTGCACGCGATTCTGTGCGGCGTGACGGACGGGCTGCGCGGCCGGTACGGCCGGGTCTGACCGACTCGTGACGACGTGCGGAATCGCGCTTTATCAATTTTGCAATCCTGAATGAAGTGAGGCCGACAAGATGATTCATGACACGCAGGCAGCTCGCCGCTATACGGGCGCGTTTTCCGTTGCGCCGACCATTTTCACCGAATCGGGCGAACTGGATCTGGAAGGGCAGATGCGTTGCGTCGACTTCATCATCGACGCGGGCGCAGACGGGCTGTGCATCCTCGCGAACTACTCGGAGCAGTTCTCGCTGTCCGACGACGAGCGCGAGCGGCTCACCGGGATGATCCTCGAGCACGTCGCGGGCCGGGTGCCCGTGATCGTGACGACGACCCATTTCAATCCGGTGATCTGCGCGGCACGCAGCCGGGCCGCACAGGCGGCCGGCGCGGCGATGGTGATGATCATGCCGCCGTATCACGGCGCGACGATTCGCTGCGGCGAGGCGGCGATCGGCGCGTTCTTCTCGGAGGTCTCCGATGCGATCGACATCCCGATCATGTACCAGGACGCGCCGATGAGCGGCACGCAGGTATCGGCGGCGTTCCTCGCGCGGCTCGCGCGCACGATTCCGAACCTGCGCTATTTCAAGATCGAGGTGCCGCAGTCGGCGGCGAAGCTGCGCGAGCTGATCGCGCTCGGCGGCGACGCGATCGAGGGGCCGTGGGACGGCGAGGAGGCGATCACGCTGCTCGCCGATCTCGACGCGGGCGCGACGGGCAGCATCCTCGGCGGCGGCTACCCGGACGGGCTGCAGCCGATTCTGGCCGCCTATCGCGCGGGCCGGCGCGACGAGGCGGTGGCCGGCTACGAGAAGTGGCTGCCGCTCATCAACTACGAAAACCGGCAGGCCGGGCTGCTCGCCTGCAAGGCGCTGATGAAGGAGGGCGGCGTGATCGCGTCGGACGCGCCGCGGCGCCCGCTGATGCCGCTGCACCCGGAGACGCGCGCGGGCCTCGTCGAGATCGCGCGGCGGCTCGACGCGCTCGTGCTGCGCTGGGCGCGCTGACACGCGCGCATTTTTCTTCTTTCCGATCGAGGAACGTCCCGATGAGCATGCCCACGATACGACACATCCGCGCGCTGACGGTGCGCGGCGGCGGCGCCGACTACCACGACCAGGGCGCTGACCACTGGATCGACGATCACATCGCGACGCCGATGGCGCGTTACCCGGAATACCGGCAGAGCCGGCAGTCGTTCGGCATCAACGTGCTCGGCACCCTCGTGATCGAGATCGAGGCGAGCGATGGCACGGTCGGTTTCGCGGTGACGACGGGCGGCGAGATCGGCGCGTTCGTCGTCGAGCGCCATCTGGCGCGCTTCATCGAAGGGCAGCGCGTGACCGACATCGAGAAGATGTGGGATCAGATGTTCTACGCGACGCTCTATTACGGGCGCAAGGGCGTGGTGCTGAACGCGATCTCCGGCGTCGATCTCGCGTTGTGGGACCTGCTCGGCAAGGTGCGCGGCGAGCCGGTGCACCAGTTGCTCGGCGGCAAGGTGCGCGACGAACTGCAGTTCTATGCGACGGGGGCGCGGCCGGATCTCGCGAAGGAGATGGGGTTCATCGGCGGCAAGCTGCCGCTGCATCATGGCCCGGCGGAGGGCGACGAGGGCCTGCGCCGCAACCTCGACGCGCTGGCGACGATGCGCGATCGCGTCGGCGCGGATTTCTGGCTGATGCTCGACTGCTGGATGAGCCTCGACGTGCGCTATGCAACCCGGCTCGCGCACGAGGCGCGCGCTTACGGGCTCAAGTGGATCGAGGAGTGCCTGCCGCCCGACGACTACTGGGGCTACGCGCAGTTGCGCCGCGCGGCGCCGCCCGATCTGCTCGTGACGACGGGCGAGCACGAGGCGACCCGCTGGGGCTTCCGGATGCTGCTCGAGATGGGCTGCTGCGACATCATCCAGCCTGATGTCGGCTGGTGCGGCGGCCTGACCGAACTCGTCCGCATTTCGGCGCTCGCCGACGCGCACGGCGTGCTGGTGGTGCCGCACGGCTCGTCGGTCTACAGCTATCACTTCGTGACGACGCGGCACAACAGCCCGTTCGCGGAATTCCTGATGATGGCGCCGCAGGCGGATCGCGTCGTGCCGATGTTCGATCCGCTGCTGCTCGACGAACCGGTACCGACGGGCGGGCGGATGAAGGTGCCGGATACGCCCGGTTTCGGCGTGCGGCTCAATCCGGCCGTGCGCACCGAACGGCCCTACACGCACTGAGCTGCCGCGATGAAACTGCTCGAGAACAAGGTCGTCGTCGTTACCGGCGGCTCGCGCGGCATCGGCCGGGCGATCGCGCTCGCGTGCGCGCGGCATGGCGCCGACGTCGTCGTCAATTACTGGGCCAACCCGTTGCTGCCGGCGCAGTCGGATCACGCGCTCGACGCGCTGGTCGACGAGATCGGCGCGACCGGCCGGCGTGCGCTCGCGGTGCCGGGCGACATCGCGCGGCCGGACACCGCGGACGAACTGGTCGCGCGGGCCGTCGACGCGTTCGGCCGGATCGACGTGCTGGCGAGCAATGCGGGGATCTGTCCGTTCCACGCGTTCCTCGATCTGCCCGCCGACCTGCTGCGACGCACGATGGAGGTCAACCTGCACGGCGCGTTCCACGTGACCCAGGCGGTCGCGCGCCGAATGGCCGCGCAGGGCGACGGCGGCGCGATCGTCGCGACGAGTTCGATCAGCGCGCTCGTCGGCGGCGGCATGCAGACGCACTACACGCCGACGAAGGCCGGCGTGCACGCGCTGATGCAGTCGTGCGCGGTCGCACTCGGCCCGCACCAGATCCGCTGCAATTCCGTGCTGCCGGGCACGATCCGCACCGAGATCAACGAAGCGGATCTCGCGGCGCCCGGCAAGGCCGAGTACTTCGAGCAGCGCATTCCGCTCGGCCGCCTCGGCGAGCCTGACGACGTCGCGGACTGCGTGGTGTTCCTCGCGTCGGACCTGGCGCGCTACGTCAACGGCGCGGCACTTCTCGTCGACGGCGGCCTTTACGTGAACCTGCAATGACGGGGGCGGACATGGAGACGATCGCGTTCCGGATGCGGCTGCATCCCGGGCAGAAGGACGAGTACCGGCGGCGCCACGATGCGATCTGGCCGGAGCTGGCCGACGCGCTGCGCGCGGCTGGCGTGGCCGATTACTGGATCTTTCTCGACGACGAAACGGATTGCCTGTTCGCCGTCCTGAAACGGCCGGCGGGGCACCGGATGGCCGAACTCGCGCAGGACGACGTGATGCGCCGGTGGTGGGCGTACATGGCCGACCTGATGGCGACGGACGAGGACGGGCGGCCGCTCGAAAAACATCTGGAACCGATGTTCCATCTGGCGTGATCGCAGGGAGGCGCAATGCAGGTCGTCGATCCACATGTGCATTTCTGGGATGCCGATGCGTTGAGCTACGGCTGGCTCGACCGCGCGCAACCGGCGTTTTCCGGGCCGGTGGCGGCGCTGCCGCGCGCATACGGTCCGGCCGACCTGCGCGCGGACGCGGGCGGGATCGACATCCTGAAAGTCGTGCACGTCGAAGCGATCCATGACGCGTGGACAACGCCGAGCGAGGTCGAATGGCTGCAGGCGCTGGCCGACACGCCGGCGAGCGGCGGCATGCCCGAGGGCATTGTCGCGGGCGTCGACCTGTCGCGTGCCGACGCGCCGGCGAGGCTCGAGGCGGCCGCCGCCTGCGCGAACGTGCGCGGCATTCGCCAGGTACTGAACCGCCACGCGAACCCCTGGTACAACTACGTCGATCGGGACTATCTCGACGATCCGGGCTGGCGCGACCATTTCGGGTGGCTCGCACGGCTCGGGCTGTCGTTCGACCTGCAGCTCTATCCGTCCCAGGTCGGGGCCGCGCTGACGCTGGTCGATGCGCATCCGGACACGGTCTTCATCGTCAATCACGCGGGCATGTTCGTCGACCGCGACAGCGCGCACGGCTATCGCGCGTGGCGCGCCGGGCTGCACGGGCTCGCCCGGCGCGAGAACGTCATGCTCAAGCTGAGCGGGCTTGCGATGTTCGATCACCGGTGGACGATCGAGAGCTTCCGGCCATACGTGCTCGAGGGAATCGACGCGTTCGGCGCCGCGCGATGCATGTTCGCGTCGAATTTTCCGATCGACCGGCTGCATGCCGGCTATCCGGCGCTCTGGCGAGCGTATTCGGAGATCATTGCAGGGGCGAGCGATGCGGAGAGGCGGGCGCTGTTTGTCGGCAATGCAGAGCGGATCTATCGCATCTGATACGCCGGGGACCAACGTCGCCGCGTTTCCGCCCGCTAGCTGTTGCGCAGGAACACGACGTAGCCGCGGAACCACGGATTCGTCGCGAGGTACGGCGGCGCGTCCCACTCGCCGCCCTGGATCACGCCGATCCGAAATGGCAGTTGCAGCCGCGCGACGCGCGGCAGGTAGGCCGCATAGTCGGGGATCGTGCTGCGCCCCTGATAGGTCTGCACGATCACCTCGTCGACAATGCCCCTGAGCTGGTTGACCTGGTCGGCATCGATGCGGCTGCTCCAGTCGAGCAGCCCCGTGATGCTCAGCCGGCAATCGGCGGGCAAGGTCTCGCGCAGCGTGCGCAGGAATTCGACGTAGTCCTGCAGATGGCGCGTACGCGCATCGAAGTCGATCTGGATGCCCGCGATCGTGCGGCCCGACGCACGCCAGCGCGTGAGCTGCGCCAGCATGATCTGCGTGACGCGCGGCGTCCAGCGCAGCGTATGCGCACGATAGACGAGCCAGACGCGCGCGTTCGGCGCGGGCGGCAGCGCGACGCCCTGCGCGATGACGCGTACCTGCGATTCGTCCCGCGGCGATGCTTCGATCTGCCCTTGCAGCACGTAGATGGCGCGCGCGCCGCTTACGACCGCCTGCGGCTTCACGCCGGCCCACAGCCAGAATGCGTCGTACTGCGCGGCGTCGACGGTGCCGGCTAGCACGATGCGTCCGGCCAGCAGCAGCGCGGCGCACGCAATACGCTTCACGCCGCGCTCACCAGTAGTAGCGGAGCTTCTGCGCCCACGGGCTGCCCGGATAGGTGGCCTTCAGCGTATCGAACCAGCGCTTGCGCGTGTTCTTCGGCACGTCCTTGCCGCCGCATTCGTTGCTGCCCGACGGCGCATAGCACTTGATTGCGCGGTAGAACGCGTACGCGCGGTCGTTCGGGTTCGCCTGCGCATCGGCCATCACCGTCACATAGCTCGACATCCGCTCGTACGGCTTGCCCGCGAACTGCGACGGCGATGCGCCGAGCGTCGGCGGTACGCGCGTGGCGGTCGTCGACGATGCGTTGCGTATCCACAGCGGCACCGGATCGCCTTCGAGACCGGCTGCGGGCGGATGCAGGCGCGCGAAATCGGCGAGGCAGTTCAGCCCTTTCGCGTCGCCGGGGTTCTGCTGCAGCGTCGCGGCGATGTCGCGCGCGGACGGGCACGTGTAGCCGTCTTCGTTCCTGGCGCCGGGCGCGATGAACGGTTTCAACGGATCGGCAGGCGTGCCGGAAACCAGCGCGGCATCGGCAATGAAGTCGGCGTAGTGCGAGCGCGTGAGCTCCTTGTACAGCAGCGTGTACAGCGCGGTGTCGCGCAGCGCGCCGCCGGTCGCCTGGTTCTGCGCCTGCGCGCGCAGCAGGTCGGCACTGGCCGAACGCTGCAGCAGGATCGCGCGGAGCGCGGCGTTCTGCACCGGCGAATCGTCGGCGAACACGTCGTTGACGAGCCCGGCCTGTTCCAGGTTGATCGCGAGCGCGAGTTCCAGCGCTTCGCGCTGGAAGCGGAATTTCGCGAGCGGGATCAGGTCGCGCCACAGCTGGCGGGCCTTGTCGGGCTGGCCGCTGTCCTCAAGCGCGAACGCGCGCAGCGTCTGCTGGCTCAGGCCGAAGTAGTCGAGCGGCACGGCCGGCGTCTGCGGCAGCAGTTCGAGCGCGGCATCCGGCTTGTGCCCGATCTGGACATACCAGGTCGCGAGCAGGTAGTCGTAGAGCGCGGGCGCGTTCGCGAAGCGCGGCTTCTGCGCCTGCAGGTCGTCCAGCGTCAGCGGCTTGCTGCGGCTGGCGTCGCTGCTGTCCGACGTGCGCATGCGCAACAGGTCGACGGTCGCGAGCACGGTCGGCGACTGGATCTGCCGCGCGTCGAGTTCCGACCCGAACAGCAGCTTGCTGTCGAGTTCGTTCGCCAGTTGCATCAGCGGCACGTTCGAGGTCTTCGGCGACCAGCGGGCGAGCGCGTTGCCGTACAGGTCGGCCTGCTGCGCGACGTTCCCGCCGAGCCACGCGACGCGCCGCAACAGCCCCGACGCGGACACCGCATAGCGCCCCTGCGGATATACGTTCAGGTAGGTACGAAACACCGTGTTCGCGGCGTCGAGAGACACCTTCGTCACACGAGCGCGCGACGGTGTGGGGCTGTCGTTGTCGAACACCTTGGCCTGCGCGGCGTTCAGCTGCGCGCGCCCGGCCATGTAGAGCCCGGTTTCCTTCAGCCACGGGTTCGCGCTGTGCGATGCGTTCGCGAAGGCTTTGGTTGCGGTGAGGAAGTCGGCGCGGTAGAACGCGTTCGTGCCGTCGAGGTAGGCCGCGAACTGCTGGCCGAGCGGCGATTTGACCGGCGGCTTCGTCCAGGCGGCGCTAGCGCCGCCCGCGGCACAGGTCTTCTGTGCGATGTCGGTGCGCGCCGTGCGCAGGCGCGCGGCTTCGTCGGCGGGGATGCCGCCGGCGGCATTCAGTGC
Source organism: Burkholderia sp. IT-111MI5 (assembly GCF_949752865.1). NCBI lineage: Bacteria > Pseudomonadati > Pseudomonadota > Betaproteobacteria > Burkholderiales > Burkholderiaceae > Burkholderia > Burkholderia sp. IT-111MI5. The sequence continues at coordinate 121,360 of NZ_CATKIF010000071.1, forward strand.
GTCGTTGAACGCATCGGCGCCGGCATTCATGCTGCGGCAGATGCTGCCTTCGCCGTCGGCATACCGATTCGACGGCGCATCGGCATCCGCCGCGCCGCCGGCCTGGTCGGGCCGCTTCTGACCGATCTCGATCCACCCGGAAAAGTCCAGCGGGAACGGCACGATGATCTGGTTGATCCGGTCTTTCGCCGGGATTGTCTTCGGGTCCGGGAACACCTGCGCGACCTTGCCGCTGTCGACCATCAGCAGCATCGCGTTGATGCGCGTGTCGTTGGCGGGGCTCAGCATCGGCACGTTGCCGCACGAGTACGCATTCTGCCGGAGCGTGGCCGGCGCGTAGCAAGTGTCGTCCGAGCTGGCGTGGGCGCCGGGGATCCAGAGCAGGCTGGCCGCCAGCGCGGCGAGCAGGTTTCGTTGCAGCAATGGGTTTCTTCGCATTTTTCTTGTGCTGGGGTGGGGCCGCGATGGCCGGGTCTCTCAGGGGGCGTCGTGCCCCGGCGCGTATCGTACCAAACGGGCGGGACGGATAGCGCCGGCGGGCGGTGCGGTCGCGGTGATCGGGCGGCGGGCGCGAGTCTGTCGGCCAGTCGCGGCGATTGCCGGCCCGGCGAAATGGAAGTCCACTCAGTGTAGACGTAACGCCACCTTGAATCCGGATCGCCCGAATCAAGATTCAGCCGGCAGTTGCGACCGACGATCGATGGGCCGACGGCGGCCGGCTGACGGGATGGACGCTGCCGTTCGGCGTGCTCACCAACTGTGCGGGCGGCGCGCTGCCGTTGCGCGACGGCCCGGCTCGCGCATCACGCGTACACGCTGCTCGCGACGCCATCGTCGGCGACATCGTCGATCGCGGCCCGCAGGTCGTCGATCGCCACCATCAGTTCGCGGACCTGCCGCAGCGACGGGTATTGATGCAGCACGGCATGCCATTGCGGCAGCGTCAGCAGCGCATGCCAGATGACGCCGAGGCCGCCCGGATCGGCGTTCGGCTGCCGTGCGAGCGCGCTCGCGTATTCGAGGCTCGCCTGCGCAGACAGCAACTGCATCCGGCTCGCCGCGCCCAGCAGGCGCGGCGTCGCGTCCGCGGACGCATCGCAGCAATACAGCACTTCCCGTTGCAGCGCCGCGTCGTCGGTCGTCAACGCGCGGAGCGACGCGCCGTGCACGCGCACCGTGCCCTGGTGCGTCTCGAACGAATAGATCGTGTCCGCGTCGGCCTGCGCGAGCAGGTTCAGGCCGCGCAGCAGCCGCGGCAAATCGGTTGTCGCCGCATCGGCCGATGCCTTCGCTTCGACGAGGAAGCGAACGTTCCATGCGGGCGCCGCTTCATCGCCGCGCGTACGTTCGAGCAGGATCGCGTCCCATTCGGTTTTCGCGCGGTCGTGCCGTCCCGGTATCGATGACGGCACGCGCATCGATGTGACCACCCGGTAGGTGCGCCGTTCGTCCACGGCTTCCAGCCTGCCGGCCAACGCGTCGAGCGCCTGTGCGGCCAGCGCTTCGACGGCCGCGCCGCGCTGCTGCGACGCGGCGCCCTGCGCGACCGCGATCGTGCTGCCCTCGAGCGGACCCTGGCGTACCCACAGTGCGCGGTATCGCCGGACGTGCTCGTCCGACGCGAGCGCATCGAGACGCAGCAGGCGTTCGAGTGCCGCACCATCCTTCAGCTTGACGATGTCCTGCTCGAACGCGGCGTCGGTCGCCATGTCGGGCAGCGCGAGCAGTTGCTGCAGCGTCGCATGGAGATCGGCCCACGACGCGGACGTTGCGGCCGAATGCAGCCGCGCGAGCCCGTCGCGTTGCCACGCCTGGGCGCTGCGCTCGAGTTTGGCCGGGTGCGCGATCGCGTTGACGGCCGAGTGCAGCGCGCGCCGGTCCTGCTCGGCGTGCGCGTGCAGCGACGCGTATTCGCGCACGCTCGGCGCGTCGTGCCGCAGCACCGCGGCCTGGAAGGCGGGATCGCCGGATTGCCTGTCCATCGCGTCGCGGATCATCCGTGCGAGCGCATCGATGAAGCGCTGCTGCAGTTCCGCGCCGGGAGCTTGTCCGTCGCTTCGCAGCCGGCGCGCTTCCTCGATCGCGATCGCAAGGGTGGCGGCCGGGTTCGCGGCTTCGGCCGGCGACGACGCGCTGTCGAGCGGCGGCAGCCGGTAACGGCGAGCGACGGTGCGCAGGACTTCGTCGAGCAGGGCGGGAAGCGGTGTCAGCGACATGTCAGGTATCGGGGTGGAAGCGGTTCGCGTGATCGGGGTTGAGGCCAGGCGCGATGACGCTGCCGTCACGGAAGGTCGGACGGCAGCGCGCGTGACACATCACGCCGTCAACGTCACCGACAAACTGCCGAGCTCGCCGAAGCGGACCGTCAGTGCATCGCCGAGCGGCACGTCGATCGCACCCGCGTACGAACCGGTCGTCACGATCTGGCCGGCGCGCACCGCATCGCCGCGCGACGCGAGGAAATTGACGAGCCACACGAGCGGCTTCAGCGGATCGCCGTCCGGATGGCGGCCGTCGATCGTGCGGTTCAGCGCACCTTCGAACGACAGCGCCAGCGTCGCGAGCGGCACGTTCAGCCCGTCGTGCACGACCGGGCCGACGCACAGCCCCTGGTTGAACTGCCCGTCGGCGAGCAGCTCGAACTTCGACGCGCGCGCCGGCTCCGCGTAGCGGCAGCCGAGCACTTCGAGCACGATGCGCACTTCGCGGATCGCGCCGCGCACGTCGTTCTCGTCGTACGGCCGTTCGCGCGCGGGCAGGTCGCGATCGAGCACGAACGCGATTTCCGGTTCGATCCGCACGATCGGCCCGCCGACGACGCGGTACGGTGCATCGGCTTCGCGGATCGTCGACGCGAAGATCGGCGCGAGGATCACGCGGTCGGGCGGCGGCAGCGCGCATTTCCATCCGCCGACGGGTTCGCCGAGCAGGTCGGCGACGCGCTGCTGGATCGCCAGCGCGGTGTCGACGTCCTCGGGGCGCAGCGCATCGGGCAGCAGCGGGCCGGGCGAGCCGGCATGGCGGGCGGCGACGAGATGCTGGGCGGCGCCGTCCACGCGTTCGGTAGTCGTTGTCATGTCGGTTGAGCGAGTCGAAAGTGAGCCGGCAAAAAAGGGCCGGACGAAAGTCGTACATTCGATGATAGCGCTTTCGGCGCGATGGCCGCTCGATCCGGTCGCGCATTGGCGGCCCGCGGCCGCCGCACGCCACCCTCGGAATCTCCGCTGGACGATCGGCTCGCCCCGGCGCCAGCAAGCCCGGCACGTTGTGCGACGCAACAGGGAAAGCGCCTTCCCGAGTGAAATCGAGCGACGGGAAACGCGGGTTTCCTTCCTGCGCGGCGGCCGAACGCCGCGCGCGTGGCGGGCGCCCGCGAAGCCGGTTCGCGGATCGAATACCGGCCCGGCTTGATCGTCATCAACAACCGAACCCGCCAGCCGCCGATGATGGCGACATGGCCGCGCGCGATACGGTGCGCGGCAGTTCACCCCAGCGAGGTTCGCATGTACGAGAAGATCATGGTGGCCGTCGACGGCAGCGCTACGTCGAAACAGGCGCTTGCCGAGGCAGTGAAGATGGCACGGGCGGGCGACGCGCACGTCAGCGTCGTGTATGTGGTCGACAAGTCGGTGCTGTTCACTTACGCGGGCCGGTTCGACCCGCATGCGCTCATCGAGGAAATCCGTGAAGACGGGTTCAAGGTGCTGCGCGAAGCCGAACAGATCGTCGCGGCCGCCGGCGCGAAGGGCGAGGCCGAACTCGTCGAGACCGAGAGCATCGGCGAGGACGTTGCGGAACGCCTGCAGCGCTACGTGAAGGAACGCGGGATCGATCTCGCGGTGGTCGGCACGCACGGGCGGCGCGGCATCCGGCGCGTGCTGCTCGGCAGCGTCGCCGAGCGCTTCGTGCGCGGCTCGAAATGCCCGGTGCTGCTGATTCGCGGCGACGACGCCGACGTATCGGCCGCCGCCGCGGCCTAATGCGGCGGGTGCGAGATGATACGCCGCCAATACCGGATCGTCGTCGCGGCGATCGCCGTGTTCGTGTCGCTTGCGGGGATGATGGCCGTCGTGACGGGGTTGCTGTTCGATGAAGCGATGGCGCTGCGTGGCGGCGCGATCGCGTTGATCGTCGGCGTGGCCGGCTTCGTCGTGATGCTCAATCCGGGCGTGAAAGGCGAGGAGTGACGCGGGCGTGTTTTGCCCGCGTCTCCCGGTCGACCGGGCCCGACAGGTCCGGCGGCCGCTTTTCGAAAAGCCGGCGGTAGCCGTTGCCGCATCGGCACCGGCCCCGTCGCTTCGCGCCGCTGCCCGGCGCCGTTACTCCGCCTGCGCGCCCGCCGTTTCCCGCGCCTTCGCGCCGTCCTGCCCGATCTGTATCTCCAGCCGCTTCGCCGTTTCCTCCAGCTCCGCGTTGTTCGGCTGAATCTTCCGCGCCTGCGCGAACGCAGCGCGCGCCTCATCCTGACGTCCCAGCTTCCACAGCACTTCGCCCTTGTGCGTCAGGCCGGTGGCATAGGCTTCGTGCGCGTCGCTGTCGTCGCCGTTCTTCGCGAAGATCGCAATCGACCGGTCGAACCACGTGAGCGCTTCGTCGTTGCGGCCGAGGCGATACAGCGCCCAGCCCTTGCTGTCGAGCGCGTACGCATCGTCCGGTGACTTCGCGAGATGCGCGTCGATCATCGCGAGCCCGCGATCGACTTCCACACCCGCGTCGACGAGCCGATAGCCGATGTCGTTCAGGCGGTCGTCGGGGATCTCGCCGAGATCGAGCACGGCGGCGATCCGGTTCGAGTCGTGCCCGGCGATCGCGAGCGACAGCAGCTTGGTGACGATCTGTTGCCGCAATTCGGTGCTGATACGGCTGCCGTTGGCTACCAGGCTGCCGAGGTATTGCGTGTACAGGTCCGGCGCGCCGGGATCGCTCGCGCCGTTCGCGATGGCCGCGCCCGGGCCCGCGCACCAGTCATCGTCGGCGGACCCGGCCAGCGTCCCGGCATAAAGACTGATGTTCCGCGGCGTGCGCGATTGCGCGTAGTAGGTGTAGCCGCTCGCATCCGAGTAGCCGCACGCCAGATATTCGTTTTCCACGTCGAGTACATACGGGAATTTGCCGAGCGGCTCGTTGCCGAATGGCTCGACCAGCCGGAACGATTCGCCCATGTCGCCTTCGCCGACGATCGGGTTGAACACCCACTGCTTCTGCGGATGAACCTTCGGCAGCCGGATCTTGACGGTGCGCCCGGCGGCGTCGGTCGCGCCGAAGATCACGCTGTCGTGCTCGTCCGGCTTGACGGGCAGGCCCGCGATGACCTGGCCAGGCAGGAACAGCCGGTACCGCGCATTCGGCAGCGGCTGGTGCGTGACGGGGTCGCGCAGCACGAACTGGTGAACATGAGCGCCTTTTCCGAACGACTGTGTCGATGCGACGTAGGTGCGCGCGTGGGCGGCGGGCAGCGCGGTGCAGCTCAAGGCCGCGGCAACGAGCGCGGCGAGAAGGCGTGATGTCATGGAATTGCGGTTCTTATATGTAAGGGTTTTTATAGACCGACGGCCGGGAATGCACTGAACAACCTGCGCAACCTTCGATAAACAGCGGGCTGCGGATGCCGGATCGTCCATTGCAATTCAATGCGGAGTCCGCTCGCCGCACCGTGATGCTTGGAAGAGGCGTACGGGTGACGCGCGAATGCAGTGCGCAGCATAACAGGCACGTGTCGTGTACTCGCGTCGATCGACACGCCGGACGCCGCGCGCGACGTTTCCGGCCGCGCGCGCTTCTGTCAAACTGGCGCCCATGAAACCGCGCCTCGCCTCACCGCCTTCCTCCGATTCCGCGCCTGCGCCCGCAGGCTTTCCCGATGCCGACGAACTGGCCGCGCTGCGCGCGTGGTACGCGGGCATGACCGTGCGCCAAGCCGTCGAGCGCTACCTGCCCGATCGGCTCGGCGCAGGGCGTTCGGCGCGCGGCGTGATCGGCGGCATTCGCCGCCGCCTCGTGCGTGTCGCGCGGCTGGCTGGCCGGCCCGATCTCGCGGAACGGCTCGGTCATCCCGACGGTGAGCGTGTACGGGAGGCGAAGGCCGCGACCGAAGCGATCGGCATGTTGCGTCATGCGCGCGCGCCGGTCCCGCAGATCAGCGACGACGTCGGCCTGTGGCTGCCCGCGCGCGCGGTCGCCGCGCTGCGTGCGCACGGGATCGCGACGCTGGCCGATCTGACCGTCCGGATTCCGCGCCGGCGCCAGTGGTGGAGCGCGATTCCTGGCCTCGGCATGGCCAGTGCGCGGCGCATCGAGGCGTTTTTTGCCGCGCATCCGGACCTGACCGAACGGGCGCGCGCGCTGATCGCCGCGACGCCGCGCAGCAGCATCGTGCCGTGGGAGCAGTTGAAGCTGCCGCACGAAGTCGACGGTTCGGCCGGCACGTTCCGCGCGCCGCGTGCGACCAGCACGCTCGACGCGGACAACGATTACGCGGCCGTGCACGCATGGCTGTCTCTGCACGAATCGGCTGCGACGCGGCGCGCATACCGGAAGGAGGCCGAGCGGCTGATCCTGTGGGCGATCGTCGAGCGCGGCCGTGCGCTGTCGTCGCTGACGACCGAGGATGCGGTCGCGTATCGCGCGTTCGTGCGGCGCCCGACGCCGCACGAACGCTGGGTCGGGCCCGTGCGGCCGCGCGGCGCGCCCGACTGGCGGCCGTTCTCGGGCGGGCTGTCCGCGCGTTCGGCGGCGTATACGCTGTCGGTGCTCGGCGCGCTGTTCCGCTGGCTGATCGAGCAGCGCTACCTGCTCGCGAATCCGTTCGCGGGCGTCAAGGTGCGCGACACGCGCGGCCCGAACGCACTCGACACGTCGCATGCGTTCACCGAAGGCGAGTGGCTGCTGGTCCGCACGATCGCCGACGGGCTCGAGTTCCGCACGGACGCGTCGTCCGGCTGGACGCTCGCCGCCGCGCAGCGGCTGCGCTTCATTCTCGATTTCGGCTATGCGACCGGGCTGCGCGCGAGCGAGCTGGTCGGCGCGACGCTCGGCGACATCGAGACGGACGCGCACGGCGACGCGTGGCTGAAGGTGATCGGCAAGGGACGCAAGGCCGCACGCGTCGCGCTGCCGCCGCTGGCGCGCACGGCGCTCGATCGTCATCTGGTCGCGCGCCGGCTGCCGGTCACGCCGGTGCGCTGGCGGCCCGATACGCCGCTGATCCCGAGCCTCGCGGAAGACGGCGCGGCCGCGATCACGAGCGTGCGGCTGTGGAAGGTGATGCAGCGCTTTTTCGCGCAGACGGCCGAGGTCGTCGATGCCGATAACCCGGCGCTCGCGCAGAAGCTGCGGCAGGCGAGCCCGCACTGGATGCGTCATACGCATGCGACGCACGCGCTTGCGCGCGGCGCGGAGTTGACGACCGTGCGAGACAACTTGCGGCATGCGTCGATTTCGACGACGTCGATTTATCTGCATGGCGACGATGTGAAGCGGGCGCGGCAGATGTCGAGTGCGTTTGCGGCCGACAAGTAGGCGAGTCGGAAGGTGTTGGCAGGCAACGCACATGCGACGACGGCGGTCGATGGTTGGGCGCGTTTCCCGTCTGCGAATGAATGACGCACCGCAGCGTATCCGCCGACAAGACGGAACGGTCCGGCGCACACTGCGGTCATACACATTTTCACCAGGAGCAGCGAATGGCATCGAGCCAGGGCACGGTCGATTTCATCGTCGAGCAGATGGCGGCGGCCGGCACGGTATCGGCCCGCAAGATGTTCGGCGAATACGGCATCTATTGCGACGGCAAGATGGTCGCGCTCGTCTGCGACGACCGGCTGTTCGTCAAGCCGACACCCGAAGGCCGCGCGTTTCTCGGCACCTGCGAAGAAGGCCCGCCGTATCCGGGCGCGAAGCCGCACCTCGTCATCGCCGGCGATCGCTGGGACGACCGCGAATGGCTGTCGGCGCTGATCCGGATCACCGCGGCGCAGTTGCCGGTGCCGGTGAAGCGAAGCCGATAGCGGGCATGCGCGACGCGCCACGTCGTGCAGCGCGCAGGCGTATTCTGTGACACATGCGTGCGACCACCGCGCGCCCGGAGGGAGCACAAGAATGGAGACATCCGGACATCCGCGCGGCGCGCAGCTTGCCCGCCGCGCCTGGCACGCGCTCGTCGCGGCCGTTTGTGTCGGCTGGAGCGCGCTGGCGTTCGGCGCGGAAGGCGCAGGCGGCGCGGTGGCGCTGCTCGACCGCTACCACAGCCTCGGCGCGCAACTGAAGGACAACGCGTTTCACCGGCCGCTGACCCTCGAATCGTCGGAGGCGTCGTCGTCGCTGAAGGGCGACATCTATGCGGTGGTCGACTATCCGTTCGCGGTCGTGAACGGCCAGTTCAACGATTCCGCGCAAGGCCCGGCGAACTGGTGCGCGGTGCTGATCCTGCACCTGAACACGAAGTACTGTCGCGCATCGAGCGACGGCAACGGCCCGGTGCTCGACATGAACGTCGGCCGCAAGATCCAGCAGAAGCTGCCGGATACCTATCGCCTGCAGTTCCGCTATCGCGTGGCGGCCGCGACGCCCGACTACTTCCAGGTCGACCTGACCGCCGACAGCGGCCCGATGGGCACGAAGGATTACCGGATCGCGCTGGAGGCCGTGCCGGTCGGCGCGTCGCGCACGTTCCTGCATCTCACTTATTCGTACGGCTTCGGCACGGTCGGCCGGATGGCGATGAAGACCTACCTCGCGACGGTCGGCAGCGACAAGGTCGGGTTTACGGCCGCCAGCGGCGCATCGGCCGCGCAGCCGCAGTACATCGGCGGCGTGCGCGGGCTGCTGGAGCGCAACACGATGCGCTACTACCTCGCGATCGACACGTATCTCGCGACGCTCGACAAGCCGCTCGACCAGCGCCTCGCGCGCTGGTTCGACGCGACCGAGCAGTATCCGCAGCAACTGCACGAAGTGGAAAAGGGCGCGTATCTGCAGATGAAAGCGCAGGAGATACAGCGGCAGCAGGCGGCGCGGTAGGCGACGCCGTCCGCTGTCCTGCCGCTCAGTTCGACGCGCCGCCGACCGTGCGGATACTGCGCCACTGTCCCTGTTCGACGCGGAACAGCGTGTAGGGCGGCTTGATCAGGTCGCCGCGCTCGTCGAACGAGATCTTCCCGGTCACGCCGGTGACCGACACGCCCGACAGGCTCGCGACGATCTTGGCGCGATCGACCGAATCGGCCTTGCGGATCGCCGCGATCATCGCGAGCGCCGCGTCGTACGCGAACGGCGCATACAGCTCGACGTCCTGGTTGAAGCGCGCCTTGTAGCGCTGCGCGAACGCGACGGCGGACGGCAGCTTGTCGAGCGCGGGGCCCGGTTCGAGATCCTGCGTGCCTTCGCCCGAATTGCCGGCGATCTTCAGGAATGCATTGCTTTTCAGCGCGCCGGCGCCGAACAGTTGCGCGCGGATGCCGAGCGAGCGCATTTGCTTGACGAGCATCGCGCCCTGTTCGTCGAGCCCGCCGAAGAACAGCAGGTCGACGTTGTTGCTCTTCATCGTCGTCAGGATGCCGCGGAAGTCGACGGCCTTGTCGTTCGTGTATTCGCGGCCGACGACGCTGCCGTGCGCGTCCTTCACGCCTTTCTCGAACGCGTCGGCAAGCCCCTGGCCGAACGCGGTGCGATCGTCGATGATGCCGATCCGCTTCGCCTTCAGCTGCTCGACCGCGAAGCGGCCGGCCACCACGCCGCCGATGCCGTCGTGCCCCATCGTGCGGAACACGTTCTTGAAACCCTGCATCGTCAGTTGCGGATTGGTCGAGCCGGGCGTGATCATCGCGACGTTCGCCTGCCGGTAGACGGCCGATGCGGGAATGCTGCAGCCCGAGTTGTAGTGGCCGATCACGCCGGCCACGCCGTCGTCGACGAGCTTCTGCGCGACCTGGATCGCGATGCGCGGATCGGCCTGGTCGTCCTGCACGTCGAGCACGAAGCGCACCGGCTTGCCGCCGATGGTCGGATGCTTCGCGTTTTCCTCGTCGAGCGCGAGCTGCGCACCGTATTGCAGGTCCTTGCCGACGCGCGCGACGGGCCCCGTCAGCGGGCCGGCGAAGCCGATCTTGATGGTTTCGGGGTCCGCGGCCTGCGCGGACACCGTGACCGCGCCGATCGAGCAGACGGCCAGCCAAACCAGCCAGTTACGACGATTCATGATGGATGCCTCCTTGCAGTGGTTGAAATCGCGGCGCGCGTCAGAATCGCGCGGCCCGGTATGGCGTGAGGTCCAGCGGCGGTGCGCGCTGGGCGACGAGGTCGGCGACGATCCACCCGGTGATGCCGGCGAGCGTCACGCCGAGATGCTGATGACCGAATGCGTGGATCACGCGCGCGCTGCGCCGCGCGCAGCCGATCACGGGCACGCCATCCGGCAGCGTCGGCCGGAAGCCGAGCCAGCTGCGCGTCGGCGCGCCGAGCGACGGCAGCGCCTCGCGTGCCGAACGCGTGAGCAGTGCGACGAGCGAGCGGTTCATCGGCGCGTCGAAGCCGCCGAGTTCGACGGTGCCGGCCGCGCGCAGCCCTTCGTCGAGCGGCGTCATGTAGAAACCGCGTTCGGCCCAGCCGACCGGCCGCGTGACGATCTGCTCATGCGCGGCGAACTGCACGTGATAACCGCGCTCGGTATCGAGCGGCACGGCGTCGCCGCACGCAGCCGCGAATTCACGCGAGCGGGCGCCCGCGGCAATGACGACGTGATCGAAGGTGCGCACCGAGCCGCCCGCGTGCACGTTCACGCCGTCGCCGACGGGCTCGATCCGCTCGACGCGCTCGCGTTCGAGCGTCGCGCCGCCGGTTGCGAGATGCGCGAACAGTTCGCCGAGAAACCCGTGCGGATCGGAGAAAAACCAGCTTCCGACGAACAGCACGCCGCGCTCGAAGATCGGCGCGAGCGCGGGCTCGAGCCGGCGGATCGCGTTCGCGTCGAGCAACTCGAACGGCACGCCGAGCCGGCGCCGCAGCGCGAGCGACGGCTGCGCGGCATCGAACGACGCCTGCCGCGCATACAGGTACAGGCATTCGCGCGGCCGCACGAACGCCGCGAGCCGCGCGGTGGAGAGCAGCGGCGCATAGCCGTCGGCGGCGCGCGACAGCAGCGCGGCCAGCGCGCTCGCGCTGCGTGCGTGACGCGCGGGCGTCGATGCGAGCAGGAACCGCGCGAGCCACGGCGCACCGCGCAGCAGGTACGGCCAGCGGATGCGCAGCGGGCTGTCGGCCGCGAACAGGAAGTGCGGGATGTCGCGGAACACGGATGGGCCGTTCACCGGCACGCAGCCGTACGGCGCGAACGTCGCGGCGTTGCCGAACGACGCGCCGTGGCCGACGCCGGCCGGATCGAACAGCGTCACGCGATGCCCGTCGCGCTGCAGCCATGCCGCCGCGCCGAGCCCGATGAAGCCTGCACCCACGATGGCGACGTTCGCCATGACGCATTCCCTCCGGCACACATGGTTCACACAAAGTTGAGATAAAGAATCACACAGTAATTTTTTGTGTGCAATCAAAATGAGATTGTGTGGCGTTAGTGTTTACCCTATTTCAACTGGCTGATTCAACAGACTTTTCCGCTGACGTTTGACGGGGAGGGGATGTCATATACAATCGCTGGGCAAGCCAAAATGGCAGACAAACGCTTTTTGTGTGGTCACAGGCGATAAATGGCATCAGACAAACTTTCCGGCGAGCGCGACGGCGGTGCGCCGGTGCAGGCGAAGCGGCCGACTTATGTCGAGGTATCGAGCTCGATCGAGGAGGAAATCCGCAACGGCACGTATCCGCCGGGCAGCCGCCTGCCGCCGCAGCGCCAGCTCGCGACCGAGCTCGGCATCAACGTGTCGACCGTGTCCCGCGCGTACAAGGAACTGCAGCTGCGCGGCCTCGTGATCGGCAGCAAGCGCCGCGGCTCGCTCGTCACCGGCGGCGCGATGCCGAGCATCGCGCCGGCCCGTGCGGCGCTCGCGGCGGGCAACGGCGTGATCGACCTGACCGTGAACCGCCCGGCGACCGGCGAGTTTCTCGCGAGCCTCGCGCAGACGTTCGGCACGCTGCCGAACGACCCGCGTTTCGCCGCGCTGCAGGAATACCAGCCGCCGCAGGGGCCCGACTGGGCACGCGCGGCCGGCGCGCAGTGGCTTGCCGCGCCCGGCTTCACGCCGTCGCGCGACCAGGTGGTCGTCACGAGCGGCGCGCAGCACGGGCTGTACGCGGTGCTGAACAGCCTGATCGGCACCGACGGCGTGATCGTTGCCGATCGCCTCACGTATTACGGGCTCAAGGCGCTTGCGCCGGTGTTCCAGTTCGAGATCGTCAGCGCGCCGGCCGACGACGACGGCCTGCTGCCCGACGAGATCGAACGGATCTGCCAGCGCATGCCGGTCAAGGCGATCTTCGTCGTGCCGAACCTGCAGAACCCGACGGTGACGACGATGAGCCTCGCGCGCCGGATGGCGCTCGTCGACATCGCGCGGCGCCATCACGTGACGATCATCGAGGACGATGTGTACGGCCCGCTCGTGCGCGACCGGCTGCCGGCGATCGCGGGGCTGTGCCCCGAGCTGACGTTCCATATCGGCGCGACGTCGAAGGTCCTCGCGCCGGGGCTGCGCCTCGGCTACCTGAGCTGCCCGCGCGACAGCGTCGCGCTGTGCGCGGAAGCGGTACGCACGACCGCATGGATGCCGGCGCCCACGTCGATGCTGATCGCGACGGTATGGATCGAGGACGGCACCGCCGAGCGGATCATGGCCTCGCAACTCGCGGAGATCCGCGCGCGCGTCGATCTCGCGCGGGAACTGCTGCCGGCCGGGCAGTTGAAGTCCGACCCTGCTTGCATGTTCGTGTGGCTGCGGCTGCCGCCGCCGTGGCGTGCCGACGACTTCGCCGCGAACGCGAAGGCGCGGGGCGTGATCGTGATGCCGTCGTCGACGTTCGCGGTCGACCGCGCGGAAATCGAGCACGGCGTGCGCATCAACCTCGCGTGCCCGGCCACGCGCGACGAGCTCGTCAACGGGCTGCGGATTTTGTCCGGCACGCTGAAGGACCGGCCGCGCGCGCTGTTCGGCTCGATCTGACGGCGGGCGCTCAGTCGAGCAGGCCCGCGACGACGTCGACGATCCGCTGCAGCAGCGCTTCGTCGTAAGGCAGCCACGGCACCGCGCGCAGCGGCGACGGCGACGGCTCGGTCACGGGTTCGACGGGTTCGCCGTCGCGCGTCACGCGGCCGGTCGCGCAATGCACCGACCACGTGCCGACGCGCACGTGGCGTTCGTCGATCGTCATCCTTCCTTGCGCAATCGCGTCGGCGAACACGAGCGACAGCACGTGCTTGCGATGCCGCGCCATCACACCCAGCGGCAAATCCGACAGCCGGTTCAGGCGCTGCCAGCGTTCCGCTTCGATTTCGCGCTGGCGGATCGGGTCGACGGAGAGCACGGCGGCGGCTGCCGCGCGTGTCGCGTCGTCGTCGAGCGCGAACGCGGACACGCTGACGAGCAGGTCGACCGCGCGCGCCACTTCCGAGAACACGACGCGATCGACCTCGCCGGTTCGCGTTCGAGCAGTTCGTCGCTCGCATTGGGGAGGTAGACGACGATCCGTACGCCGAGCCCCTGCAGGACCTGGAACACCTTGCCCACCGCACGGTGTCGGCGCCGCGTTCGGCCTTGACCATGAACGACTCGCTGACGCCGAGGTGGCCGGCCGCGTCGTTCTGGCGCCGGCGGCGCAGCGCAAGGCTTCAGGCCGCCCGGGAATTTCATAAGACGTACAGTTCTCCCGCCATGCGCGATTCGCGCCGAACTGTACTCTTGTTCGCGCGATCGATGTGTGTACTCGTCGCTGACTGTTCTGCTTTTAAGATTCCATCATCAAGTGCACAGTGCCGCAGATCCTGTCGTACCGGAACCCTGCCGGCGCATCTTCAAGAGAGAGCCAGTGTGATGGAAAAGGCAAAACCGGAGGGAAGGATCAGGAATCACGACGGCCCGGTCGGCGGGTGGAACACGCGCGTGTCGGACGCGCACAGCATGGCGGCGCGGCGGCGCATGCCGACGGGAGGCGCGCGATGAAGCTCTATGAAAAACTCGCGGACGATATCGAGCGCCTGATCCGCCAGGGCGTGTACCGGCACGGCGACCGGATTCCGTCGGTGCGGCAGGCCAGCCAGCAGCACCGGATCAGCATCACGACCGTGCTGCATGCATACCTGCTGCTCGAAAGCCGCGGGCTGCTGGAAAGCCGCCCGCAGTCGGGTTATTTCGTGAACCTGCGCCGCGACGACAGCCACGCGCCGGTGCGCGAGTTGCGGCCGTCGAAGCCGATCGCGATCTCGTCGTCGGTGGACGTGAGCCGACTCGTGCTGTCGACGCTGCGCTCGATCGGCACCGACGACGCGGTGCCGCTCGGCTCGCCGTATCCGGACCCGAGCCTGTTCCCGTTCGAGAAGCTGAACCGCTATGCGTATGCGGCCGGCCGCGACAAGTCGCTGTGGGGCGTGACGGACGGGCTGCCGCCCGGCCATCCGCGGCTGATCCGGCAGATCGCGCGTCGTTACCTGGAAAACGGGATGTCGGTGGACCCGAACGAGATCATCGTGACGGTCGGCGCGACGGAGGCGATCAACCTGTGCCTGCAGGCGGTGGCGAAGCCGGGCGACACGATCGCGGTGGAGTCGCCGACGTTCTACGCGATGCTGCACGCGATCGAGCGGATGGGGATGAAGGCGATCGAGGTCGCGACGCATCCGGAATGCGGGATCGACATCGCCGCGCTGGCCGCGATCGCGAAGTCGCAGCCGATCGCGGCGTGCATGGTGATGCCGAACTTCCAGAACCCGCTCGGCTTTCAGATGCCCGACGAGCGCAAGCGCGAGCTGGTTGAGTTCGCAACGAAGTCCGGCATGCCGATCATCGAGAACGGTGTGTATAACGAACTGTATTTCGGCGATACGCATCCGAGTTCGCTGAAGTCGTACGACCGCAGCGGGATCGTGCTGCATTGCTCGTCGTTCTCGAAGAGCCTGACGGCTGCGTACCGGATCGGCTGGGCGTTGCCGGGCCGTTATCGCGATCAGGTCGAGAAGCTGAAATTCCTGAACACGCTCGCGACGCCGTCGTTGCCGCAACTCGCGATCGCCGAGTTTCTCGAGCGCGATGGGTACGAGCATCACCTGAGGCGGATCCGCAAGGCGTACGCGCAGCAGGCGAACCTGATGCGCGCGATGGTGTCGCGGTTCTTTCCGGAGGGCACGCGCATCTCGAGCCCGGCGGGCGGGTACGTGCTGTGGGTCGAACTGCCGGCGCAGGTCGATGCGATGCGGCTGTACCAGCTCGCGCTGGAGCAGGGGATCACGATCGGGCCGGGCTACATGTTTTCGATTACCGACAGCTACCGGAACTTCATTCGGTTGAACTACAGCAGCCCATGGTCGCCGGAGATCGAGCAGGCGGTGATCGCGGTCGGGAAGCTGGCCGCGGCGTGCATGCGGTGAAGGGGCGTGGGTTGTCTCTTGCGCTTCAACGACGAAGCCGGCCTGGTGCCGGCTTTTTCTTGGGTCTTCGTGGATACTCGTGGGTGTTGCTTGCCGAGCCTATCGAGCCGCTCGGACAGGTTCTACCACCGTCCGCTCCCGGCGCCGCATGAGACGACCGCTGATAAAGCGTCGGCCTTTGATTCGTCGGCCATCATCGACGCCCCACAGAATCCGAATACATAAAACAGGTTGGTCAGCCTCGGGCACGCACGCTCGACGGAGCCGATGGAAAGTCTTGACGGCACTCCGCCCATTTCAGGATCGCATCCAGTGCCGGGCACAGCGCCTGTCCCCAGTCAGTCAGGCGATAGTCCACCTTTGGTGGCACCTCATGATAGACCGTGCGCGTCACAATGCCGTCTTCTTCGAGGCGGCGTAGCTGTTGGGCAAGCATCTTTTGCGTGATGCCGGGGATCAGCTTCTCGAGGTCCGAAAATCGTCGCACCTGGCCACCGAACAGGTGAAACAGGATGACCAGCTTCCAGCGTCCTTCCAGAAGCTTGAATGCGGCCTCGACATCGATCGCGGCGGTCGTGGGAGTGTAGGCTTTTCGGTTAGGCACGACTTACTTACTTTTTAGTGCGTTCTTGCGATGCGGTAAGTATAGCGACATCATTGGAACTTGAAGCCATGATCTTCAGGGAAAGTATGATGAACGTGACCTTGCCGTCGCCGCTGGATGTCTATCTGAACGCGGAGGCCAATAACGACACCGCGCCTCTCGTCCACTGCTTCGCTTCGGATGCCGTTGTGCACGACGAGGGACGCACGATCAAGGGGCTCGAAGCAATCCAGGCCTGGAAGAAAGACAGCAAAGCCAAGTACCAGTACCGCGTCGAGCCGTTGGACTTGTCCCAGAATGGCGCCGTCGTCACGATGCGCGCCAGGCTCACCGGTTCCTTCCCCGGTAGCCCGCTCGAACTGACCTACACGTTTGTCTTGGCCGACGGCAAGATCGCGTCTCTGGAGATTCGCTGATGAGCGCTACATTCGAACTTCAAGGCCTTCGGGCACTTGTTACAGGCGGGACCAAAGGCGTAGGCAAAGCCGTTGTCGCGCACCTTTGCGAGGCGGGCGCGAACGTCCTCGCGACTGCACGTTCTCGTCCTGATGAACTTGCCGAAGAAAGCTTCATCGGTGCGGACATCGCGACGGCCGAAGGATGTAAAACCGTTGTCGACGCCGTGCTCGACCGGCTCGGCGGCGTCGATATCATCGTGCACGTGGCCGGTGGCTCGTCTGCGCCGGCGGGTGGCTTCAGGGTGCTCGACGACGACGAATGGAACAAGGCATTGAACCTGAACCTGTTCCCGGCAGTACGCATCGATCGCGCGCTGCTACCCTTAATGGTCGAGCAGCGCTCGGGCGTCATCGTCCACGTTACGTCAATCCAGCGGCAATTGCCGTTGCCGGAAGCCACGATTGCCTATGCCGCCGCCAAGGCTGCTCTGTCGAACTACAGCAAAGCCTTGTCCAAGGAAGTCAGTCCGAAAGGCGTTCGGGTCGTACGTGTCTCCCCGGGCTGGGTCGCAACGGATGCCGCCGAGAATCTCGTCGCCAGAATTGCCGAGCAGAACGGCATCGACACGGACGGCGCTCGGAAAGTCATCATGGATTCGCTCGGCGGCATTCCTCTTGGCCGGCCATGCTCTCCCCGGGAAGTGGCAGAACTCATCGGTTTCCTTGTCTCCGCACGCGCCAGCGCCATCACCGGCACCGAGTACGTCATCGACGGCGGAACCGTTCCGACTGCGTGATCTGAGCCGCTTGTCCGTGGATGTCGGCGCGCTTCGACATAGGCGAAGCCAGTTTCTCAGATAGCTGTTCGCGGTTGCTGTTTAAGAGACGGTTTCAAAATGCTGTTTTGGGCTCGACGTCCGCGGCGAGCTGTTAGCCTCTGGCATTGGAACAACCGGGGCCGGGGAGATGGGCAAGCCGATCATCAACGGCGAATCCTGGATGCTGATCGATCTGTCACTACCTCCCACCAAGCGACAGCGGAAGAAGAGTCCGCTGACGCTTTGTTTCCCGAAGCGCGCTTCGCTGACCAGCCCCCCTGTTTCAGCAGCCTGCTAGTCTGCAGCGTATTCAACCGACCACTTTGAATCTATATAGCTGAGAATACTGCCGGCTGCCGTTATGCAAAATCTTGGCGTGCCGCTCGTGTCCGGCAACATGCGCCGGCAGCCATGCGGCGCTTCCGTAAGCGTTTTCCACGAACCGCTCTGACGATCGAATTCCCTTAATTCAATATCCGAGCTAAATGCTCCTGTATTCCAACGCACCGCTCTTCCCTCACTGAGATTATCAAACCGAATATCCGAGAAAACGTACGGCGGAGTATTGTATTTCAACCAAGTTTCACCATTGTCGCTTGACAAGTACAACTTGGAAAAAGCGCCTTGAGCATGATAAGCGGTCAGCACTCCGGATGCAGATGATGCGTGAAAGCCGGTCATTTCGGTGGGCGGGGTAACTGGGGTCCACGCCATCGTGGACAAATTTAGTCTTAATAGTTGAGACGGGGTGCCAACATAGTAGAAATCGCCGGTTGACTCAATCTGCCCGGGAAACGCATTAATTGCCTTGAGTCCTTTTCCGTCGCCAATTTGCTTTATCTTGACCAGATCCCGCAAATCATTCTCGCCAGATTGATAGATTTCGATATTATTTATCTCCTTCCAGACAGGACCATTTACCACGCCTCGTGCCACCGCCACGAACCATCGGTTGGCTTTTCGATCGATATCCACGATTCTGGCATCACTTCCCATGGCGGCAAGAATTTTCCAGTCCCCCCGCCCAACTTCGGTGACACGAATAACACCGTTGTCGAATCCGGCCAGAAGTGCTTTGCCGTCTACCTTGACGGCAGTTACTTCGTGGAGCGAGCCTGTATCCAGCGATCTCCAGTTCCCCTGAGGGCCTCTGATCCGAATTTGACCCATATCCGCACCGTAGTACAGGTTGCCAGATGCGTCGTGTTCAAATTTCCGAGTCAATGGCGGAGCTGCAGTTTTCCATAACTGAAAGAAATCATTCGCCGCCCGCGTGTCGACAAGTTGCTTGCTTATGGCTGGCCTGTTGACGTGCCGTTCATAATCCATCAATAAGTCGGCCAGCAAGCCAAGCCCCGTAAGGGGATATATGGTTTCAATGGGCGCGGGCACTTTCTGAACCTCCCATTCGATCGGATATTTCGACATCAAAACCGATTGATATTCATTTGCGATGGAATTTAAGTTTTCAACAAATTCCCTATGCCTAACCGGGAGCACCACAAATTTATATCCCCCAATCGACAATTGAATCAAGCCACCAAGGTCAGTTATCCGGCCTCGCTGAACTTCTATTTTTGGATAATCTATCAGATTGTAATTTTTCCATTTCGCCAGCCGATACTCGCCGGCCGGAATCCAAAGCCCCGCCCCATACGAATCAATGCCCGGGTGCGGCTGCAGCAAAAAAGTGGAATTGTCTTTCAGAGACTCCAGTTGTACACTATCGCTCGCACTCCCTTTTGGGATGGAAACGTATACATAACCGTGAGTTGCCGCAAGCTGGCTGGGCGATTGAATGACAGGCGCATTGACGCAGCCGAATAAAAAAATCAAAAATAATATAAACGGATGAATTTTTTTCATTTAAATACCCTCCGGGTCGGCGGAAATTATAATCTCAATCCCGCCCCGCTTTCACCAATCTTGCAGTTGTTTTCAAATATTCCGATCGGTACGTCGAAGGGTATTCCAGCAGATCAGGCAGCAACCGAGTTTGAGGAACGCGCCGTGAATGTCGGCACGGCGTTCGAAACGAATACGGAGGCGACGGAAGTGATGCAGCCAAGCATGCGTGCGTTCAACGACCCAGCGATATTTTCCAAGGCCGCTGCCGTGTTCGGTACGACGCTTGGCAATCACCGGTTCGATACCACGATTGCGCAACGCTTTTCGATGTCGCTCGGAGTCGTATCCGCGGTCGGCGTAGACCACACGCGGTCTCTGCAGTGGGTGGCCGCGCAATCCGCGAATCGGTGGAATCGCGTCGATCAGCGGCAGCAATTGCGCGACGTCGTTGACGTTCGCGTCGGTCAGGATCGCGGCAAGCGGCGTGCCGTTGGCATCGGTGACGATGTGGTGCTTCGAACCGGGTCGAGCGCGATCGGTAGGGTTTGGCCCAGTTTTTGGCCCGCCCCAACGGCGCGAATCGATGACGAATCGACAGCGGCTCGCGAGAAGTCGATCTGGTCTGCTGCTCGCAGCTTCGCGAGTAGCAGCTCGTGCAAGCGGTCCCACACACCGGCCGCCTGCCAGTCGCGCAGCCGCCGCCAACATGTCACGCCCGAGCCGCAACCCATCTCGGCAGGCAGGTCACGCCAGCGTAGTCCGGTCTTGAGAACGAACAAGATGCCGGTCAGCGCGGCGCGATTCGAAACAGGCAGGCGGCCCGGGTTCTTCTCGCGCCGCGGCTTGGATGGCGGCAGTAACGGCTCGATCAGTGTCCACAATCGTCGTCGATGATCGGCTTGCCCATCTCCTCGGCCTCGGTTGTTCCGATGTCTGAGGTTAACAGCTCGCCGCGAAAGTTAACAGGCCCACGGGCTCTTTTTGAAACCGTCTCTAAGGGTGGACGGCAAGCTCTGAGTGCGACCGGCGACCGTCTGATGTTGAGCTTTGAGCGGACCCGCGAAAGCTTCCGCTGAACGGCTCAAAATGGCCGCACAGAGCCCAACGGCGGCCGGCTCAGGACAACCCGTTTCCGCCGGTTGATTCTCGAGGATCCGACGGGCTCGATTCCAAGCATTGCTGCCATCGAGGATTCCAGAAAGCGGACTTCCGGCCATCTACTTGGCGGACGTCCGCCGAGGAGCGACAGGCCGCACTGGTTGCTCCTCACGCTTGGCGGGCTTTCTGGCTTTTTTGGTTTTGTGCAAGACCGGGCTCTGGGTAGCATCCTTCGGGCAGTTCTGGCGATCGCCTAGAAGCTCAACGAGTCGTGCCTCGCATTCGGAAATAGAGTACCCGCGCCGCAGCGAGATCATGAAGGTGAGAGGACGCATGTGCCATGCGCGCCGTTGGAGTTCGACGAGCGTTCCCTTCGCGAGGTCTTCATCGACCATATGGCGCGGCATGTGGCCCCAGCACAAGCCTCCCCTGAGCAGATCGTGCTTCGCGCCGAGGTCATTCACCCACCACTGGCGTTCGCTGGCGACCCCCTGTTGTGTCTTTTCCGCATCGGGCTGATTGTCCGTTACAACAAGCTGGATGTGCCGGCCAAATTCCTCCCGCGGGATTGGCCCCGCGATCGAGGCCAGCGGATGCGACGGTGCACAGACGGTCACCATTTGCGAGTCACATAGATGCTGCCGTTCTATGGTGCCGGGGCTCAGCTCCGGCACGTCCGTGATCGTCACCGCCAATGCGCACGTGCCTTCGAGAACCAAACGCTCGCCACCCTGCATGGTTGTCATGCGCAGATTGATTGCAACCGTTGGAAAGTCCGCCTGCAAGGTGCGCAGGCATTCGATCAGGTGCGCACGTGGGAAATAGGTATCCACGGCAACCGAGACCTGTGGGACTCCGGCTTCAGCAATCGCAACCGCACGCATCTTCATTTCCTCGGTGCGCGAGATTACCCCACGCGCGTCAGGCAGGAGGCTGCGGCCCGCGGCCGTCAGCGTCGCTTTGCGAGTGTTGCGCTCGAACAGCACCACATCAAAGGCGCTCTCGAGCGAGCTGATCGCATGACTGATCGCCGACTGTGCACGCCTTAGCTGCCGTGCCGCTCCGGAAAAGCTCCCCTGGTCACACACGGCGACGAATGCCCGAAGTTGATTGATGGTGACGTTGTCCAACATATATCTATCTGGAAAGTAGATGGTATTCATACATATTCAGTCAATTGTCTTTATGAATCAAGGGCCTCAGAATCGGTTTGTCGCTTTTGTTTCGAAGGATGCAGGGCATGAACAGACTGAATGGAAAGACCGCGGTGATCACCGGAGGCGCTACCGGCATCGGCCGCGCCGCGGCAAAGCGCTTCATAGAGGAGGGCGCCTTCGTCTTCATCTTCGGCCGCCGGCAGGAAGCACTCGACGCCGCTGTGGCCGACCTCGGGCCCAATGCCCGCGCAGTGAAGGGCTCGGTCTCCGACCTGGCCGACCTCGACCGGCTCTACGCGGCGGTGAAGGCCGAGCGCGGAACCCTCGACGTCGTCTTCGCCAATGCCGGGGTGGGAAGCCAGCTGCCACTCGGCAAGATTACCGCCGGGCACATCGACGAAATCTTCGACACCAACGTGAAGGGTTCGATCTTCACGGTCCAGAAGGCGCTACCTCTGATGGGCCAGGGCGGTTCGATCATCCTGACCGGATCGAGCGCCGGCACCACGGGCGCCCCGGCGTTCAGCGCCTACAGCGCGAGCAAGGCGGCCGTGCGCAACCTCGCACGGACCTGGGCAGAGGACCTGAAAGGCACCGGTATCCGGGTGAACGTGCTGTCCCCTGGGCCGACCGCGACCGAACTCGCAAAGGAAGCGCTGGGCGAGGAAGGCATGAAGGTCTTCGCTTCGCTCAATCCGCTCCAGCGTATGGCCGATCCGGCGGAGATCGGGGCGGTGGCCGCCTTTCTTGCGTCGTCGGACAGCAGCTTCATGACCGCCAGCGAGATCGCCGTTGACGGTGGCCTCGCACAACTCTGAGGAAAAAACGCAATGACACAATCTCTAAAGGGCAAAACAGCTCTCGTTACCGGGGCATCGCGGGGCATTGGCCGCGCCATCGCCGAACGTCTTGCAAAGGACGGTGCGATGGTTGCGCTGACCTACAACGCCAGCAAATCCGGCGCGGACGAGGTGGTCGCGGCCATCGAGAAAGCGGGAGGCACCGCGTTCGCGATCCATGCGGATCTCGTCGACCCGGCGACCGTCCCGGCGTTGTTCGAGAGACTTGACGACGAGTTCACCAAGCGGAACGGAAGCAAGGCCCTCGACATTCTGGTCAACAACGCTGGCAATTCCGGCTGGGTTGGCTTCAAGGACGCGACGCCGGAGAGTTGGGACACCCTGATGGCGGTCTACGCCCGCGCACCCTTCTTCATCATTCAGGCCGCTCTCGATCGTCTCGCCGATGGTGGACGCATCATCAACATCTCTTCCGCTGCCGCAACGAAGCCCGTGACGGCTGCGCCCGTCTACTCGATGGCGAAAGCGGCCATCAACACCCTGACCCATACGCTCGCAATCGAGCTGGGGCCGCGTGGCATCACCGCGAACGCCGTAGCGCCGGGCTTCACGCGAACGGATGCGAACGCCGATTTGCGGGAGAATCCCGAGCTCGTCAAGGCGGCCGAGGCCCAAATCGCGCTGGGCCGCTTTGGCGAGCCGTCGGAAATCGCCGCCGTCGTAACGTTCCTGGCCTCCGATGACGGCCATTGGGTGACCGGCCAAACGATCGAAGCAAGTGGCGGCTACAAGCTCTGACCGCGCCGGGAAACGAAGGAGAAACATATGAGTTACGCAATCATTGGCTTCGGCAAGATTGGCCACGCACTTGCCAAGGCGTTCGCCCGCAACGGTATCGAAGTGGCCGTTGCAACCACGCGCGACCCGAAAAGCTTTGCAGCCGAGGCAGCCGCGATCGGACCCACGATTATTCCCAAAACCCTGACCGAAGCCGTCAAGGCGGACATCATCTTTTTGGCGGTTCGTTTCGAGTCGCACCCGGAGGTCGCAAAAGCACTGCCCGACTGGACGGGGAAGACCATCGTCGACGCGATGAACACGCAGGCCCCGCTCGAGGAACTGAGCGGTCTCCCGTCCTCCGCCTTCGTCGCGAAGGTGTTCACCGGAGCCAGGCTGGTGAAAGGCTTCAACCATCTGGTCGCGGCCGTCCTTGATCAGGATCCGGCCGTCCACGGTGGCAGGAGAGTCGTGTTTCTCGCGAGCGACGATGACGGCGCCGCAGCGAAGATTGGCGAGCTTGCGGAAAATCTCGGTTTCGCGCCAATCAAACTTGGCGGGCTTTCGGAAGGTGGACTGCTTGTGCATGCGCGCGGGAAAAGCTGGGGTCATCTGATCTTCAAGGACTTGATCAAGTTCGACTGATGACAACGGCTTCCGGCTATTTCGCTGTCGACGGGGTGAATCCGCAGGACACGACCGACATCCGAACGTCAGAACGGCAAGGCACCGGAATGAACGCTCCTGGCCGAGCGCCGACGCGTCGGCATTGAAGATTGCAGTTGCGTGAGCGTCGATGGCGTTGGAGTTCGTCCGGACAGTGCAGCATGCATCCGCCACCCGGCGAACCTCGCGTGTCGCCTGCCTCAGCGATTGAGTTCTTCGAGCCGCAGGCCATTGGTCCTCGGACCGAACGCGCCGATGATCACGGCCACCAGGAGCATGAACACCGTGATCCCGGTGAACACGCCGGGCACGCCGTAATCCTTCAGCAGCGTCGCGACGCCAACCGCCCGGCGGTAACTGTCAACACCCTCGGACGTGTGCTGCACGGGGCGACCGACGTCACGACGGATTGCGGCTCCTCATCATGTCACCCGCCCGTCACCGGCGGAAAAAACGCCACTTCGCTATCTTCCCGCACGACGAAGCCGCCCGTCACCATCTCGAGATTCACGGCCGCCCGCACGGGCCGGTCCATCCGCAACGCTTCCGCGCTGCGCGCGTCGCGCGCGGCCAGCGTGCTGCGCAACGCATCGACGGTAAGTTCGTGCGCATCGATCTCGACGATTTCCTCGTCGGTATCGAGTTGCTCGCGAATGCTTGCAAAGTATTTGATCGTCAGTTTCATCGCGATGTCTTGAGTGGAATCGGAATCGGCGGAATCGGAAAACGTGAGGCGCGCGCGGTCAGCCCCAGCGCCGCATCGCCTGGTCGTCGTGCACCTTCGCCTCGACCCAGCCCGATTCGCCGTCGTGGCGGATCTCCTTCTTCCAGAACGGTGCGTGGGTCTTCAGGAAGTCCATCAGGAATTCGCACGCATCGAACGCGGACCCGCGATGCGCGGCAGCCACCACGACCAGCACGACCGCCTGGCCGAGCGGGATGCGCCCGACGCGGTGCACGATCCTGACCGCTTCGAGCCGCCAGCGCGCGCTGGCTTCCTCGACGATGCTCCACAGGGCCTGTTCGGTCATCGTCGGGTAGTGCTCGACCTCGAGCGCGACGACGTCGTCGACGTCGCCTTCGTTGCGCACGACACCGAGGAAATTCACGACCGCGCCGACATTCGGATTGCGAACGATCGGTGCTAGCTCGGCACCTGCGTCGATCGCAGCGTACTGCACGCGCACTTCGAAGCCGGCAGAAATTGCCGGCGGCGGCTCGGTGTGCGGTTCGGTCGTGTCGGCGGGATGGGAATGACTGCCGGCGCGCAGCGGATCGTCCGGCAGCCCGGCGCGGGATTCGGTGAAGCTCGTCATCACGGTTCTCCTGTAGGCGGTGCGTCCTGTATCGCGCGGCGGCCCGTCAGCCGCCGACGAGCGACATGCGCACGGTCGGATAGGTCTTGCCCGGCGCGCGGGCCGGCCGTGCGGCCCGGCGCTCGGAATAGCGGTCGTCGCGCCGCGTCCAGCGATCGCGCACGGCGGCGGCGAGCGTGTCGACCGGCGTCGCATCGTCGAGCCACGGCCGCAGGTCGGTGCCCTGGGTTGCGAACAGGCATGTATAAAGCTTGCCGTCGGCCGACACGCGTGCGCGCGAGCAGGTGCCGCAGAACGGATGCGACACGCTCGCGATGAAGCCGACCTCGCCGGCACCATCGATGTGCGCGCAACGGATTGCGGTCGCGTCGTGCCCCGGTTCGCCGACGAGCACGAGCGGATAGTGCTCGTCGATCAGCTCGCGCATGCGCGCGGCCGGCACGACCTTGTCGCCGGACCAGAAGCTCGCGCCGCCGACGTCCATGTATTCGATGAAGCGCACGGCCACGCCGGTATGCCGGAAGTGACGCACGAGCGGCAGGATCTGGTCGTCGTTCGCGCCGCGTTCGATCACCGCGTTGACCTTGACCGGCGCGAGCCCGGCCGCATGCGCGGCTTCGATGCCGGCCAGCACGCGCGACACGGGCACGTCGGCGTCGCTCATCCGGCGGAATACAGCGTCGTCGAGCGCATCGAGGCTGACGGTCACGCGCGACAGCCCCGCGTCGCGCAGCGCGCGTGCTTTCGCGGCGAGCAGCGAACCGTTGGTCGTCAGCGCGATTTCGACGGGCTTGCCGTCGACGGTCGTCAGTGCGGCCAGCCGTTCGATCAGCGCTTCGAGATTGCGGCGCAGCAGCGGCTCGCCGCCGGTGATGCGGATTTTCTCGACACCGAGCGACGTGAACGCGCGTGCGATCTTTTCCAGTTGCGCGAACGACAGCCGCTCGGACGACGGCATGAATGCGTAGCCGGCGCCGAAGCTTTCGCGCGGCATGCAGTAGCCGCAGCGGAAATTGCACTGGTCGATCACGGACAGGCGCAGGTCGCGCAGCGGGCGGCCGAGCGTGTCGGTCGTGCGGGGGAAGGCGCCGGGCGATGCGCCGCCGGAGCAAGCGGCGGCGGCCGGCGCGGCGGAAACGATGGCATTCACGATCGGTTCGTCGGCCTGCATGAAGTAAGCGGAGGGGCGTCGCCGATCGGCCGCGTGCGTGCCGACGTATCGGCGCACAGGTCGTGGCGAGCCTCATCGTGAGCATAGTCCGCCGGACTTTTCCGGCAGGGACACAATCGCGCCCGAATTGCAGGAATACAGTTCGCCGTGCGGGGTGCGCGGCGAATGCTCAGTATCGGGCGGCTATCAGGCGTCGCGATCATGCTAGCCAGTGCGCGAATTCGTAGTACGGTACCGCGTCGCCGCGCGCGATGCGCTTCCCGGCCGGCAGCCGCGCGAGCCCGCTCGCCTGCACGAGCGATTGCAGCGTGCCGGCGCCTTGCTGCCGCAGCGTGTCGAGCACGGCCGAGCCGTCGGCGCCGATGGTGCAACGCACGCGCACGAAGCGCTCGCGCTGCGCATCCGGCTCGAAGTCGATGTCGATCGGCAGCGACGGCACGGTCGGCACGCACGCGTCGCGCCTCTGCAGGCAGCGGATCAGCGGCGCGACGAACAGCGCGAACGCGGTCATCGCGGCGCCCGGATTGCCGGGCAGCAGCACCACGGGCCGCGCGTCGAGCCGCGCGAGCGCGACCGGCTTGCCGGGTTTCATGCGCACGCCGCCGACGACGAACGATGCGCCGAGCGCGGCCAGCGCGGGGCGCAGCAGGTCCTTGTCGCCGACCGACGCGCCGCCGACGCAGATCACCAGATCGCAACACGCGTGCAGGTCGCGCAGCGCGCGATCGACGGCGGGCGCCGTATCGGCCGCGTACAGGCTCATTGCAACGCCGGCACCGGTTCCCGATACCAGCGCGGCGAGCATCGGCGCATTGCTGTTGTAGATCTGCTGCGGCGTACGCGGCTGGCCGCACGCGACGAGTTCGTCGCCGGTCGTCAGGATGCCGACGCGCAGCGCCGGGCGCACGTCGATGCGCGCGAAACCTTGCGCGGCGGCCACGCCGACGTGCATCGCGCCCATCCGCACGCCGGCCGGCACGAGCAGGTCGCCGGCACGCACTTCCTCGCCCCGGCGGCGGATGTGCGAGCCGCTGCGCTGCGGCGCGTCGAATGCGACCCAGCCGTCCTGTTCGTGCGCATGCTCCTGCATTACGACTGTATCGGCACCGGCCGGAATCAGGCTGCCGGTGAAGATGCGTGCGGCCGTGCGCGCGGCCAGCGGCGCGGGCGTGTCGCCCGCATAGCAGCGCTGCGCGACGCGCAGCGGCTCGCCGTGCGCAAGATCCGCGTGACGCACGGCGTAGCCGTCCATCGCACTCTGGTCGGCCGGCGGCTGGTCGAGCACGGCGGTTAGCGGCGCGGCCAGCACGTGGCCGGCCGCGTCTGTCACCGGAACAGAGGTGGCCGCAGCAAGCGGTGCGAACGCGCCGGCGAAATGCTGCTGCGCGGTGTCGAAATCGATCAGTTGTTTCATGACGAGAGAGCCGGATGCGCTTGCGAAAGCGCCGGTTGGTCGGGATGGGCGGCCTCGGGCGACACGTATTCGACGAAGCCGTCGTTGCGGCAGAAGCCGAGCAGCCGCACGCCGGCTTCGCGAGCGACGTCGATCGCCAGCGACGTCGGCGCGGAGATCGTCGCGATCATCGGGATCCCGACCCGCGCGGCCTTGCGCACCAGTTCGTAGCTCGCGCGGCTCGACAGGAACACGAAACCCGCGCGCAGGTCGGCGCGGCGCCGCGCGAGGCGGCCGATCAGCTTGTCGAGCGCGTTGTGGCGGCCGACGTCCTCGAACACGTCGAGCACGGCGCCATCGCGGTCGCACCACGCGGCCGCGTGGATGCCGCCCGTCTCGCGCATCAGCGTCTGGCGGGCCGGCAACGCACGCGCGGCGCGTGCGATCGCGTCGGCGCCGATGCCGGCGGCCGCGCCGGCGGCATCGATGCGCGGCGGATGCAGGTCGAGCTGCGCGATGCTTTCGATCCCGCATACGCCGCAGCCCGTGCGGCCGGCCAGCGCGCGGCGGTGCGCCTTCAGTGCCATGAACGCCTGCTGCGACACGGTGAGCCGCACTTCGGCGCTGCCGGGCCGGCATTCGCTTTCGATGTCGAACACGTCGGACGCGCGCTCGACGATGCCTTCGCTCAGTGCGAAGCCGAGCCCGAACGCGTCGAGGTCGATCGGCGTCGCCATCATGACCGTGTGCGAGATGCCGTTGAACACGAGTGCAACCGGCGTTTCGTCGACGACGCGATCGACGGTGTCGCGCGTTTCGCCGGCACGATGACGCGTCACATGACACGCGGTGCTGCCGGTCGGATCGTCGCGGCGGGTGCAGGGCTCCATGCGTTTTTCTCCAGGCGGATCGGCCGGTGTGCCGGCCGGGCCCGGCGCGTACGCCGGGCGACGGGAATCGATGCCGCCGGGCGGGCGCCGAGGGGCGCGCCGTCGCCGCGGGCAGGCGTTGCATCACATGGTAAGGGCGGTGAACAGCGCGCCGCAGGCACAGCGTCGCAACGCGGAAAGCAGTACAGCTGACCACGCCGCAGGCGCGAAATGTGTTTTCCGTGCACACATCCTCGCCGACGGAACCATCACAGTTTCAGCGCACGTTCGAGTGATTGCGAGTATCGTGGCAAACGCGATATCGTCATTCACGCTTCGATGCCATGCGAATGATCGTTTGTGTTCGCATGTGTTGTCGCCAAGCCGTCGCGCGATTTCCTGCTTCGGGCGGACGTTCTCACAATCACGAGCAAATTACGGTCATGGAAATCTTCGATGCGTTCCATCTCGCACGATTGCAATTCGCGTTCACGGTGTCGTTCCACATCGTGTTTCCCGCGATCAGCATCGGCATGGCGAGCTTCCTGGCGGTGCTGGAATGGCGTTATCTCGTCACCGGCGACGCCGCCTACAAATCCATGTTCCAGTTCTGGTCGAAGATCTTCGCGATCGGCTTCGGGATGGGGGTGGTGTCCGGCGTCGTGATGGCCTACGAGTTCGGCACGAACTGGGCCGGCTTCTCGCGCGTCGCCGGAAACATCACGGGGCCGCTGCTCACGTATGAAGTGCTGACGGCGTTCTTCCTCGAAGCCGGCTTCCTCGGCGTGATGCTGTTCGGCTGGCAGCGCGTGAGCCCACGCGCGCACTTCTTCGCGACGCTGATGGTCGCGGTCGGCACGCTGATCTCGACGTTCTGGATTCTTGCATCGAACAGCTTCATGCAGACGCCGCAGGGCTACAAGATCGAGAACGGCCTCGTCGTGCCGGTCGACTGGTTCAAGATCATCTTCAATCCGTCGTTCCCGTATCGCCTCGTGCACATGACGATCGCGGCGTTCATCGTCGCGGGCTTCATCGTCGCCGCGTGCGGTGCGTGGCACCTGCTGAAGGGGCGCCGCGACGAGCCGGTGAAGCGCAGCTTCTCGATGGCACTGTGGATGCTGCTGCTGCTCGCGCCGATCCAGATCGTCGTCGGCGACGCGCACGGGCTGAACACGCGCGAATACCAGCCGGCGAAGATCGCGGCGATCGAGGGGCTGTGGGAAACCGAGAAGGGCGGCACTGCGCTGAACCTCGTCGGGCTGCCCGACATGCAGGCCGAAACCACACGCTATGCGATCCAGGTGCCGCACCTCGGCAGCCTGATCCTCACGCACAGCTGGAGCGGCGAAATCCGCGGGCTGAAGGAATTCCCGCCGCAGGACCGCCCGTATTCGCCGATCGTGTTCTGGACGTTCCGGATCATGGCCGGCCTCGGGATGCTGATGCTGCTGACCGCGCTGCTCGGGCTGCTGCTGAGAAAGGGCGGGCGCCTGTATGAAACGCGCTGGTTCCAGTGGTTCGTGGTGGGCATGGGGCCGTCGGGCATCGTCGCGCTGCTGGCCGGCTGGATCACGACCGAGGTCGGGCGGCAGCCGTGGACCGTCTACGGCGTGCTGCGCACCGTCGATTCGGTCGCGCCGCTCAGCGCGCAGCAGGTCGGCGTGTCGCTGCTGATCTTCGTGGTCGTGTATTTCCTGGTATTCGGAACGGGTATCTACTACATGATGAAACTGATGAAGCGCGGGCCGGCTGCCCAAGCCGGGTACATCGAGCTGCACCGGCATCCGGGGCTGCGCAAGAGCGCGCTGTCCACGCCGCTGAACGTCACCGAAGCGGAGTAAGCCATGCAAATCGATCTTCCTGTCGTGTGGGCCGCGATCATCGGCCTCGGCGTGTTCATCTACGTGATGCTGGACGGCTTCGATCTCGGCATCGGCCTGCTGTTCCCGTTCTTCGATGCGAAGGCCGAGCGGCAAGTGATGCTCGACACCGTCGCGCCGGTGTGGGACGGCAACGAGACGTTCCTGGTGCTCGGCGGCGCGGGGCTCTATGGCGCGTTCCCGGTCGTGTATTCGACGCTGCTGCCCGCGAATTACCTGCCGCTGGTGCTGATGCTGGTGGGGCTGATCTTCCGCGGCGCGGCGTTCGAACTGCGCGCGAAGGCGACCCGCACGCAACACATGTGGGATCTTGCGTTCATCGGCGGCTCCGCGCTCGCGGCGTTCTGCCAGGGGATCGTGCTCGGTTCGCTGCTGCAGGGCATCAAGATCGAGAACAACCAGTTCGCGGGCGGGCCGTTCGACTGGCTGTCGCCGTTCAGCCTGCTGTGCGGGATCGGCGTGCTCGTCACGTATGCGACGCTCGGCTGCGGCTGGCTGATCCTGAAGGTCGACGGCGAACTGCAGCGCAAGATGCGGCTGCTGATGAAGCCGCTCGCGGGCGTGCTGCTTGGCGTGATGGCCGTCGTCAGCCTGTGGACCGTGATCGGGCTGCCGGCCGTCGCGCACCGCTGGTTCGGCAGCGGCAACCTCGGCTGGTTCCTGCCGGTGCCGGTCCTCGTCGTCGCGTGCGTGTGGGGCATCTTCCACACGGTGAAGCGCCAGCACGAGGCCACGCCGTTCCTGCTGACGCTCGCGCTCGTGTTCCTCGGCTACACGGGGCTCGTGATCAGCATCTGGCCGAACATCGTGCCGCCGTCGCTGACGATCTGGGATGCGTCGTCGAGCCATTCGAGCCAGCTGTTCGCGCTCGTCGGCACGGTGATCGTGCTGCCGATCATCCTCGTGTACAACGCGATGCAGTACCGCGTGTTCCGCGGCAAGGTGCGCGAGGGCGACATCGGCTATCACTGAGCGGCGCGCGATGTGACGGGGCGCAGTGTGCGCGGGCGTATCGTCGCGCGCAACGCGGCCCCGGCACGGCCCCTGCCCGAAAGCGGCCCGCCACGCGCGGGCCGTTGCGCATCGGGTGCGGGCGTTCCGTGTTGCGTATTCCTTTGTCAGTCGAGAAACAATCATGATCGTCAGACCACGACAAAACTGGCTCAGGATGCTGTTCGTCTGGAACGGCTCCGTGCTGCAATCGATCATTCCGCAACTGGTGTTCATGGCGATCGTCAGCACGCTGGCGGTCTTCACGAACGGGCGCATCTTCGGCGAGAAGATTCCGCTCAACACCGCGCCGTTCACGCTGTTCGGGCTCGCGCTCGCGATCTTCCTCGCGTTTCGCAACAACGCGAGCTTCGAGCGCTTCAAGGAGGCGCGGCATCTGTGGGGCAACCTGCTGATCGCGGCGCGCAACGTGACGTCGCAACTGAATCGCTACCTGCCCGACAGCGTCGGCGATGCCGAGCGCAACCGGCTCGCCGATCTGCTGATCGCGTTCACGTATGCGCTGAAGCATCAGCTGCGCCATACCGATCCGACCGAAGACCTGCAGCGCATCCTCGGCGCGGAGCGCGCCGGCGCGCTCGCACGCAAATGCTTCAAGCCGGTCGCGATCCTCGACGAGCTGCGCGGCGGCATCGTCCGCGCGCTGGGCCGCGTGCCCGGCAGCGATGCGACGTGCTGGATGTTCGACACGCAGCTCGACGAACTGGGCAAGTCGGTGGGTGGTTGCGAACGCATCCTGTCGACGCCGATTCCGTTCTCGTACAGCGTGCTGTTGCATCGCACCGTGTATGCGTACTGCGTGCTGCTGCCGTTCGGCCTCGTCGATTCGACGGAGTTCTTCACGCCGCTGATCTGCGTGTTCATCTCGTACACGCTGATCGCACTCGAAGCGATCGCGAACGAGGTCGCCGAACCGTTCGGCCTCGCGCCGAATGCGCTCGCGCTCGATGCGATGACGCGCACGATCGAGCGGTCGGTGCTCGAACTGGGCGACCGCGCGATGCCGGAGGAATTCGAGCCGGCGTCGACGTACCAGATCACGTAGGCGGGCGGGCGCAACGGATCGGTTATCCGGTCGGCAAAGCGGGCTGCGGCGGGCGCTAGAATGGCGCTTGCCCGTTTCACGAACCCGGACCTGACGCGATGACCCTCGTCGACACCTATCTGGCCGGCCTGCGCGCCGCGCTGCCCGACGCCGACAACGCGGCGCTCGCCGCCGCCACCGGCGCGATGCCCGCGCAACTCGACGCGCTGCGCGCCGCGTATCCGCAATGCCCGGCCAGCCTGCTCGAACTGCTCGGCAAACTCGACGGCACGTACTGGCGCGACTACGGCGGCACGACGATCAACGTGCTGGTGCTGGGCTCCGACGTCTACGAATATCCGTACTACCTGCTGTCGGCCGAGCAGATGCTCGTCGAAGCCGCGAAGTACCGCGACAGCATCGCGGACATCTACGGCGACGACGTGAACGACGACGGCGAACTCGTCGATCCGCGCATCGACATCGCATTGCCGATGAGCCGACGCCTGTGTTTCTCGCATTGCATGAACAACGGCGGCACGTCGCAGCTCTACATCGATTTCGATCCCGCGCCCGGCGGCAAGGTGGGGCAGGTCGTGCGTTTCCTGCACGACCCCGACAGCTACGCGGTGATCGCCGACGACTTCGACGGCTACCTGCGCCAGCTGATCGACGGCGGTTATGCGTTTGTCATCGATTTCGACGAAGAATAGCGGCGGGGGCGTTGCCTGTTATCGACGATGCGGCGTGACCGGGCGCACGGCGATTGCCGGTTGCCTCTTCAGGAGAGACTGACATGCGAATCTACGTGACGAGTATTTTTGTCGACGATCAGGACAAGGCGTTGACGTTCTATACCGACAAGCTCGGGTTCAGGCTGAAGAACAATATCCCGGTGGGCGACTATCGCTGGCTGACCGTCGTGTCGAAGGACCAGCCGGACGGCACCGAGCTGCTGCTCGAGCCGAGCAGCCATCGTGCGGTGGGGCCTTACAAACAGGCGCTTTACGAGGACGGTATCCCGGCGGCTTCGTTCCAGGTCGACGATCTCGATGGCGAATTTGCGCGGCTTACCGCGCACGGCGTGCGGTTCACGCTGGAGCCGATGGACGCTGGGCCCGTGCGCGTTGCCGTGATCGACGATACGTGCGGCAACCTCATTCAACTGATGCAGATGAAGTAGCGCGTCGCGCGGGCTCGCTCAGAGCGCTGCGACCGGCGGCGCGTCGTGCGTCCAGCTGCGTTCTAGTCGTGCGGATTACCTTCTGATTGCGTCGGAAGCCCACGCGCCAAGCGAGACGGCCTCGCACAGCATGCCGACGGTCAATGCTTCCCGCTTGAACGTATGGGCCTTCCGCAGTATGACCTTGCGCATCACCTGATACAGGGATCCTTCGCCTTCCATCAGGAAGTAACGCCCGAAATCGTAGTCGCCGCGATCCTCGTCGAACCGGGTGAAAAAACGTTCCATGAAGATGTCCGCATCGTCTCCGGTTTGTCCGAGATCGTCACATAGGGCGGTGTCCTCGGTAATCTGGCGTTTGCTCGATACGGCCGTTTCCTGACGAACGAACGCTTCTAGCCTTCCCCAAATTTGACGGTCGTCCATTACTGAATACTGCCCTCTGGTTTTACAATCCGGTTGTATCGGGAAACGGTGATTCGGATACGAGCATCTCGCGGTTGATCGACGTTTTCCGGACTGGTGCGCATAGCATCGCCGATGCAATCGTTTTCCGATAGTGACTTCGCCGATTCGGGTAGTTCGCGGCGCGTTTGGCAATTCTCTGACGGTTTGTCTGTTGTGGATACACTGATAGCACTTTCTCGTCTTGCGATCGCATGCGCAGAGAAAATGTCTCGTTGTCCGGAGGCGCGTAGGTTCTTTTCCGATGTTGGCATCCATTCGATATATACCGATCGACGGGCTATGGTAACGTTTTGCTTTCGCTTTCTGAGCCTGCCGTCACGACATGCCTGCATACGTCAAACCAAGATGGTTACGGGATCTGCTGCGTTTCCTCCCGTTAAAGAGCCAGTTTGTGCTATCGGGAAACGTGCGCGATTTGCAAGCCTGCGAGGTTGCGCCGGGAGTCGTGACGGCGCAGTCGCTGGTCAGTACGCTCGGGGACAATCTCCGGGAGGCGGGCTACGCACAGTTGGTTGTCTGGAATCCGATTTCGGGCTTCACTGTGCCGGAAAGTCGGGTGCCGCCAACGGAGCCGGCCGACGAAACCTTACGGCATCTCGGTCTGATACCGGTTGACGGCGCGGCTCCGGGCGGTATCGATGCACTTACGGCGTGCCTTGAACGCCTAGCTGCTCTGCCCGGCTTGCCGATTGCCCTCGTCGTCGATTTTGCCTCTCGACTGGCGATTCGCGCAGAAACGCTGAACTCGACGGAGCACACACTCTTCTCGCGCGCTCTGGTGTTGGCGCATATGGCTGTACCTCGCCCCGCCGGAGAATTGAGACGTCCGTTTTTCAATACAGTAATCTGGATCGTCGACAAGGAGGGTGATCTGCCCGACTGGTTGCTGATCGACAACCCGCGCATACGGCACATTCCCGTATCGAAACCCGACAGCGCCGCGCGTCGGGCGTTGGCCGGTGCGTTGTTGCGCGGCGTGCCAGGTGCCCAAGCGGCCACGCCGGACGGTCTCGCCGAGGCGGAATCCGCATTCGTCGAGGGTTCCGAGGGATTGCTGCTCGCCGACATGAATGCAATCGCCACGCTCGCTCGCGTCGAGCACGTTCCCATTGAGAAGATCGCCGATGCTGTAAGGCGCTACAAGGTCGGTGTCACCGAGGATCCGTGGCTGCAGATCGATCGTGACAAGATTCGTCACGCCGAGACGTTCGTTCGTCAGCGCGTCAAGGGGCAGGTGCATGCGGTCACGCACATGCTCGACCTCGTCAAGCGGGCAATGACTGGTGTGGGCTCTCGCCGGAAGGGAAACCGGCCGCGCGGCGTGGCATTCCTTGCTGGTCCGACCGGTGTCGGGAAAACCGAACTCGCCAAGACCATCACGAGCTTGCTGTTCGGCGATGAAAGCGCCTACATCCGCTTCGACATGTCGGAATTCAGTGCGGAACATGCCGACCAGCGACTGATCGGCGCCCCGCCAGGCTATGTTGGCTACGACGTCGGTGGGGAGTTGACGAATGCGATTCGCGAACGTCCGTTCAGCGTGGTGCTCTTCGACGAAATCGAAAAAGCGCATCCGCGCATTCTCGACAAATTCCTGCAGATTCTCGACGACGGCGTGCTGACGTCAGGACGCGGCGATCGCGTGTATTTTTCCGAAGCGTTGATCGTTTTCACGTCGAACCTCGGCATTTATCGTCAGGACGAATCGGGCCAGCGAGTCGCAAACGTCCAGCCAGGTGACGATTTTGCGGAGATGCAGAAAAAAATGCTCGGGGAAATCCAGCGACATTTCAAGTTGGTTCTGAACCGGCCCGAAATCCTGAACCGCATCGGCGAGAACATCATCGTTTTCGACTTCATCCGTGAGGATGTCGCGACGGATATCTTTGAGCAGATGGTTCGTGCCGTACTTGACGACATCGCTTCCCAAGGTATCGAAATCGATCTGGACGCGGAGTCCAGGGTTGCGCTTCAGGCGAGATGCCTCGGCGATCTATCGAACGGTGGCCGCGGCATCCGCAACCAGATCGAAGCGCATCTGCTCAATCCGCTAGCACGCGGCTTGTTCGATCAGGATGCAAACTCCGGCGATCGGTTTGTCATCTCGGGCATCGACTCGGGTTCGTTCCAACTGCAAAAGCGTTAGGCCATGAACATCCGCGTTTCGCGCTTGCACTTTCCCGTCACGACGCTTGGGCCGGGCGAGCGGATCGGAATCTGGTTTCAGGGTTGTTCGATCCGATGCCCGGGGTGCATTTCGATGGAT
Organism: Burkholderia sp. IT-111MI5; assembly: GCF_949752865.1. Lineage (NCBI taxonomy): Bacteria > Pseudomonadati > Pseudomonadota > Betaproteobacteria > Burkholderiales > Burkholderiaceae > Burkholderia > Burkholderia sp. IT-111MI5. Next base: position 157,636 of record NZ_CATKIF010000071.1, read on the forward strand.
ACCTGGGCGAGCACCGGAGGCGAAACCACTGTCGATGCCGTATTGGCGCAGGCCCGAATCTGGTTGCCTGAAGCTGCTGGCATTACGATCTCGGGTGGTGAGCCGTTCGATCAGCCAGAGGCGCTGATCATGCTCCTGCATGGCCTGCGGCAGCTATCGACGGGCGACATCCTCGTCTATAGCGGTCACGCGATCGAATCCTTGGCCGACACCTTGATCCGGGCCGATGGCCTGATCGATGCGCTGATCTCCGATCCGTTCGACATCGACGCGCCACAAACACGTCCCTTGCGCGGCAGCGACAATCAGCGGCTGCATTGCCTTACTTCGCTCGGCCGCGCACGTTTTGCGCAGTACGAGCATGCGTCGAGGAACAATGGTAAGGCGCTCGACGTGATGTTCGACGAGGATGGTAGCGTCTGGTTCGCGGGGATACCGGACCGGGACGATTTTCAACGTTTGAGAGACCTATTGACCGATCAGGGCCATCGCGTCCGGATCAGCGCCGACAAGGCGAAAAACAGATAAGACAGGAAATGTCAGCCATGATGCGTTTTTGCCCGAATTGCCAGACCGAGCGGTCGGCCAACGAGTGGTTTTGTTCCGGCACGGTTGGCGGTGCCACCTGCAACTGGGATTTGTCGAGTGTGCCGATTCGGGCGACCGGCTGGCGTCCGCAGGATGTGGTGACGGTCGAAGCCGTCAACCAGCAGGCTGCTTCGGTCGCGTCCGGAGGCGCCACAACGACACCGTTGTCGTGCGTAAACGGCCATCCGATGAACGATGGCGACCTGATGTGCCTCGAATGCGGTGCAGACCCCGCCGTGCAAGCCGACGCGCAGCATCGCGACGCGGGAACCGACGAAGCCGGGGGCCGCGCTACGGAGGATCCGCCGCGGGCGCAAATCGAAGAAACGCGGATCGACGGCTGGCGCTTGCTGCGTCAGATTTCAAGCACGGACGGCGTGCGAGAACGTTATGTGGCGCAGCACGACGAGATCGGGCGGCAGGCTGTCCTGACGCTTTACCGGCCGGGTGCAGAGCCGGATCCGGCGGTCTACGACGTGGTTCGCCGTCTGTCGCGCGAGCATGTGCCTGAAATCATCGCTACCGGACGCTGGGATCAACGTGCTTACGAAGTCGCAGAGGAGTTGAGCGGCGGGACGCTGGCGGATCTCGGCATGGCGGTACGTGACATCGCAACGATTCGCCATGTAGTCGATGAACTCGGTCAGGCTCTGCAGGCGTTTTCGGAAGTGGGTCTTCGGCATCGGGACCTTCGGCCCGGGACTTTGCTTGTGCGCAGCCGTGAACCGCTGGACCTCGTTATCAGTGGCTTCGGTTCGGCGCGGCTGTCCGAATTCGACCTCGATATCGTCTCACCGCTCGAAACGACGCGCTACATGGCGCCCGAGGCCATCGCCGGCGGTGTTGCCGCAGCGTCCGACTGGTGGAGCCTCGGGATGATCCTGCTCGAGCAACTGACCGACGGCCGCTGCTTTGAGGGCATCAACCCACGCGCGTTTCTGATTCATGTGCTGGCCAACGGCGTCGCGCTGCCGGACGATCTGGATCCGTCGCTTCACCTGCTGCTGCGGGGACTGCTGGCGCGCGACCGGCACCAACGCTGGCAATGGCCGCAAGTCAAGGCCTGGCTGGAAGGCAAGCCGGTCGACGCGCCGTCGGCAACGACTTTAGATTCCGATGGCGACGAGGGTGTCAGCATCGCGTTGGGGGCTCGGCAATATCACAGGCCGGCGGTTTTCGCACTTGCTGCGGCGGAGCGCGAGAATTGGGAAGCGGCCCGAGATCACCTGAATCGAGGCGTCGTAGCGACATGGGCGGAGCAAGCCGGCGTCGGCGCGAAAGTGCTGGCTGGCCTGCGTCAGGTTGTTCAACTCGACGGCGTTGATGACGACTGCCGCCTGATGATCGCGCTCAAGCTGTTGAACCCCGACATGCCGCTTATTCTGCGCGGCGATATCGTCACGCCCGGATGGTTGCTGCAAAACCCGCTGGAGGGCTACGACCTTGTGACCGGGCCGGTACCCATGTTCCTGGAGCGGCTGGGCACGGAAAGCTGGTTGTCCCGCTTGCGGTCGCGAGCCGAGGATGTGCGACACCGGGCCGGCCAGCTCGGCATCGAGCTCGACGAGGATATGGTGCGCATTGCGTTGCTTTCCACATCGCGTGCTCAATTGGCTGCGCAATGGGAAGAGCGACGCCTGCTGTTGCCGGATTCGGACCATCATGGCCTGCTGTCGTTGTCGGAGCGCCGTGTCCTCAGCGAGGAAGATCTCATCGTCCTGCTGAGCGCTGCAATTTCCCAGTTTCGTTCGGTCGACGAGATCCTTGACCAGGCGGCAGTCATCGCGGCGCGGGAGCAGATTCTGGTTTTCGATCGCCAGGCGGCCCAAGCCGCACTGGCACTGCCGCGCGTCGAGCTGTTCCGCTCGGTCGACGACCGAATTGCCGGATTCGCGCGCACGGGCAACCAGACGGTCGATGAATGGGCGGAACAGTTCCGGCTGGAACGTCGCTTGCCGCTGCACGAAGTGGTCGTTCTGCTGTCCGTGCCCGCCGAGCAATGGCTGGAACCGCAGAAGCAGCAATACGTGTCGCAGATTCTCGACTTCTTCGAGAAGAAGGTCGCGACAACCGTGTTGCGTGGTCCATTGGTTCGGATGACTATCGGCAAGACTACCGGGCGGGTCGATCTTCACGAACTAAACGGTGAGCGATTCGCCAGCAGCGCTCTGCTCGACCATCTGCTCCAGCGCAATGTACAGACGGTATCGGTAGATCCTGCGGTGTTTGGTGCGAGCGGAACGCTGGAAGGCCGCTTGAACACGCTATACCGGCAGACCTCGCTGTATAAGCGGGATACCGGCATCGACGGCCTCTATCTGGGCTTCCCGTTCCTGCTTTACAAGGATCATCGCAGCACGACACGCCCCCGCATCGCCCCCGTCCTGTTGTGGCCGGTCAAACTGCTGCTGGAGCTTGGCACGCGAGGACAGGTCGGGATGGCCTTTGACGGCGAGCGCGAAGAGGTTCGCCTGAATCCGGCGCTCGAGGGCCTGTTGGGACGCGAGGCCGTCAAGGCATGGCGCGTCGCGGCAGACGAGGTGCTCGGACGTTCCGCATTGAAGGCGGCCGACGTCGTCGATGCCTTTGGCCTGCTGGCTGACGTGGAAAATCGAAAACTCGGCGCACTGCCGCCGCCGACCCTCGACGTGCCCGTCGGCGCGATGCGCATCACTTGCGCCGGCGTGCTCTTTCACGTTGATTTCGCCGGTCAGGCCATCGGCGAGGATCTGCGCCAGCTCAAGCAGTTGTCCCCGTCCGGCACGGCGCTCGAGTCAATGCTGCGGCTTAAGGACAAATCAGCCTACGACACGTCCGAAGCAGCCTCGACCGAACTCGACCGATTCCTGACTGTGGCGAGCGATCCATCTCAGGAAACGGCAATCCTGCAGGCGCGACAAGGGCCCGGATTGTTGGTTGAAGGGCCGCCCGGTACCGGCAAGAGCCAGACAATCGTCAATATGGTTGCCGATGCGATCGGACGGGGCAGGAGCCTGTTGATCGTTTGCCAGAAGCATGCCGCGCTGGAAGTTGTTCGCAAGCGCCTCGTCGCGGAAGGACTGGGCGATCGCATTGTGATGGTCAACGACGTCAACAAGGACCGCGAGCCGACAATCCGGGCGGTGCGCGAGCAACTGGATGCAATCTTCCGCGGTACCGTGTTCGACAGCGGATTGATACGCCAGCGCGAACGCATGGCCGCAAGAATCGAGGCGCTCGAGGGCGAACTGGATCGTCAGCACGCAGCCCTTCATCGCATCGACGAATCGACCGGTCTCAGCTATCGAGCACTGCTTGGCGAACTGATCCAGCTCGAAGCCGGCACCCCCCCGGTCAGCGTGCCGCAATTGCGCACACGGCTTGCCACGTTGAATATCTCGGCACTGACGACGCTGGAGGAACATTGCGCACCGCTAGCACGCTATTGGTTACCGTCGAAGTTCGAGGGCAGCGCGCTGGCGCAATTGAAGTCGTTCGCGACGGACGCCGCCACGATCGAAGCCTTCAACGCAATCTTCGCTGATTTCCGCGAGGCCGAACGCCTGCGGATCGAGACGCTCGCCGCACATCCCGCGCGATTCGATATCGACGATCCTGCCCCATATCGGGCCTGGCTTGATGCCAATGCCAGCCGCCTCGTCGCATTGGACGATACGCAGCGCAAACGACTTGCGCAGTGGCTGCCGTTATTTCGTCCAGCCGATCATGCCGATGCGGAAGGTCATCGACATTACACGGCGCTTGGCGGCCTGCATCGCGATTTGTTGGCTGTTGGAACCAGTGACTTTGATACCGTGCTGTCGGGTGTGGTAGCGCGCTTGCCAGATCAAGAACTCAGCAAGATCGAGGCCCAGGCGACGTTGGCGACTCGCGCTCCATCTCTGTTGAGCCGCCTGAATCCCATATCCTATTTGCGGCGCGGTCGCTTGATGAAGTTTGTCACTGACTGCGGCGCGCCTGCTACGGACGAAACGCTTCGCAAGCTGCTGGCTACTGCTCGGCTCGAAAAGATCTGGAGGCCATTGCGCAACGCACTGAACACTATCAGCCGGGCATTGCATCTCGAGACGGTCGAGCCTACCTGCGGACTGGCACTTGCCGATGCCTGTCTGACCCGCCTGCGCCAGCTCGAAGAAATCCGCGAGCTTGCGCAGCATCTTGCAATCGCTCCACGCGGCGACGAGTTCGACTCGGCCGTGATGACCGGAGATCGAGCGCCCGTCGAGCAGTTGCTCGACGGTTTCGAGACTGCGTTCGTGCGACACAACGCGCGTCAGCATAGTCTTCAGGCGTTAAGGCCGCTCGAGGAATGGCTGTCTTCAGAACTCGTCACGGCTTGTCGGCAGGCGATTGCCGACAACATCAGTTATCAGGCGCCTTTGAACCGAATCGGCGATGCCCTGCCGACATTGGCCGCCTATCAGCAATTCCGGACCCGGGCGCGGCATGTCACTGCGGAGGCGCTCGACGTGTTTGCCATCATGCGCGAGCACGAGGACGCCTTGACGCGCATGCCGCCCCAGCACCTCGACGACGCAGTACGGCGCATGATCAACCGCGAGGCCCGACTCGGATGGAAGCGTCGAATGGAGCAGGACAATCCGGAACTGCTGCTCGACCAGAGCGAAACAGCTGCAAAGATCGATGCGCTCGCGGCTGCCGACGAGGAAATGCGCCGCCTGAATCGAGAGATGCTTCGTAATGGTGTCGACCACGGTAGACTCGGTTCAGCTCGAGATTGGGAAGATGTAACGCGTCTGACCGGTCGGCGCTCCCGGCGTCTGCGCGAATTCATCGAACTCGGCACGGGGCTGGGTCTGATGGCGCTGCGGCCGGTCTGGCTGATGAATCCCGACGTAGCCAGCCGTGTGCTGCCGCTGAAATCGGGGCTGTTCGATTCGGTCGTCTATGACGAAGCATCACAGATGCCGGTCGAGTACGCGATTCCGACGCTGTTCCGTGGAAACTTGTCGATCGTCAGCGGCGACGAAAAGCAGATGCCACCAACGGCGTTCTTTTCGAGCCGAACGGATAGCGACGAGACGGAAATCTTCGATGGTGAGCTGCCCGACGAGGCGGCGACGGAGGACGAGCGCGAGCGCTTCGAGGACACCTGGAATCGGCGTGAAATCAAGGACTGCCCCGACCTGCTGCAGTTGGCACGGAGCGCGCTGCCGGTGTCGACGCTGCAGATTCACTACCGTTCGGCGTATCGGGAGTTGATCGGTTATTCGAACGCCGCGTTCTACGAGAACAACCTCAGCGTGCCGGTCCGCCATCCGGATGCAACGGTGCGCGAGATCAAGCCGCTCGAACTCATCCAGGTGAATGGTCTTTACGAGCAGCAGACCAACAGCGACGAGGCGGACCGCGTGGTCACCTATCTGGCGGAACTGTGGCAACAACCCTATGTACAGCGGCCCTCGGTCGGAGTGGTCACGTTCAACCGCAAGCAGGCTGACCTCATCCTGGAGCGATTGGAGCAGCGGGCGGAACTGGACGAGGCATTCCGTGATGCCTATCGTGAGGAACTCGATCGAACCGATCGTGGCGAGGATATGGCTGTCTTCGTGAAGAACGTCGAGAATGTTCAGGGGGACGAACGCGACACGATTGTCTTTTCCACGACCTTCGGGCGGAATGGCCAAGGCACATTTCTGCGTCGGTTTGGCGTGCTTGGCCAGAGCGGCGGCGAGCGGCGTCTTAATGTGGCAGTGACGCGTGCCCGACATAAAATCGTGCTGGTCACGTCGATGCCCATCCGCGAGATCTCCGACATGCTCACGACACAGCGCAAGCCGGCGATTCCGCGCGACTATCTTCAGGGCTATATGGAATATGCACGTGCGATGTCGAATGGTGAGCTGCCTGCGGGCCGAGCGTTGCTCGGTCGCATGAGCAGCGAACGGGCGCATGCGAAGTTGCGACAGAATGGCGCCGCAGACGGATTCGCTGAGGATGTTCTTGCCTATCTACGGATGCTCGGACTGTCGCCGGTTCCGGCACAGGAGGGCGATGCTTTCGGGCTTGATTTCGCGATTGCGGACCCGGAAACCGGCCTCTATGCGATTGGCATTGAGTGCGATGCGCCGCGCCATCCGTTGCTCGAGCACGCGCGAGCCCGGGAAATCTGGCGTCCGTCTGTGCTGGGACGGGCTATTCCGAAACTGCATCGCGTCTCGTTGCAAGCCTGGTACCACGAACCGGAGACAGAACGGGCGCGCTTGAAAGCAGCCGTTGAGCTAGCGCTGAGCCAGGAGGTGACAGCATGAGCGGCCCGAAAGTGGTACGGATCGTGACGCGCGAGGAAATCGTCGCGATCTGCGAGGGACATCTGCGGCGCCTTGATCGAGCTATTGCCACGTGGGTTGCCGAAGGTCGGCGTATGGGCATGCTGTTGGACGAAGAAATCGCGGCGACTCAAGCTCGCCGTGAAGTGCTGGCTGCATTGATCGCCGTCGACGCGTTCATGGATTTGCAGAAGAAGGTGCCGGACGAGATTGCTTTCCTGAAGGCCGATCTCGAACGACGTCAACAGGCGGCGGTGGATCAAGCCGAACAGGCAGCGAAACGCCGGCGGCAGGGGCGGCACAGCGCAACGACGTTGCTCGGCGCGTTGGAAACGAAACGCATCGAGATTCCGGTTGAGCTCCGGAATCAGCTTGATCGATTGCGCTCGGGCGGAACACTCGAAAATGCCGATGCGCTGCTAGCGCAAGGCTTTTCCCTTCTGGTGCCGGACGTGGAGCGAACGCTCAACGATGCGCAACGGGCGCTGGCGAATCGCCTGATGTCGGCCGATGCGCCTAGGGATTTTCAGGCCTGGAAAGCCGCGCAACTGGCAGTGTCTCGTGATCCTGCGATTGACCGTCTCGATCGTCGTATTGGCGAAGCACGGGTGTTTCTGGACGCGCAGGAAATCGAGGGTTTTTCGTCGAAGCTGAATGCCCTCGAGAACGAGATGAACGAGGCGCGGAGAAGTCTGTTGCTTGACAGTCTGATCCTTGACTTGTCGAGTGCGGTCGAGGTTGCCCGCACACGTCGCGCGGCTATCACGGCACTGGAGGAACTGACGGCGGAGATTCGCGCGTGTGACACCGCGGACGCGGCCGCATTCGTCGAACGTGCTCAACAGTGCGATACCACTACATTGCCAGACGTCGTGGCTGAATTGACGCGAGTCGGCCAGGATCTGATCGCGCGGGTGCGTCAGGAGCAAGCAGCGCAGGCTCGGCGCAGCGCGATCCTGAGTGGCCTGGCGCGACTAGGCTATGAAGTCCGCGAGGGAATGACGACCGCGTGGGCGAAGGACGGTCGCGTCGTCGTCAAGAAACCCTCCCTGCCGGGCTATGGTGTCGAAGTCGGTGGTCAGACCCAGACTGGCCGTTTGCAGGTTCGGGCGGTATCCCTCGTAGCGAATCGCGATGTCGCCCGTGACAAGGATGTCGAAACGCTTTGGTGTGGGGAGTTCGGCCGGTTGCAAGCGCTGCTTGCACAACATGGCGATGATTTGCTGATCGAACGTGCGATGGGTGTCGGCGAGGTGCCGCTTAAGGTTGTTGCCGATATGGACGATATGTCGGGTACGGAAGCGGTCAAGCGGACGATGGGATGAGCAGCTCCGAGCGAAGACACTCCGAGCGTGGGATCTGCCGCACGTCGGAGTAGTCAGTTGCGAAGCGAATTTAATTTCCGTCCGTTGCAAGCAAAGGCTTGGAACCTAGCGAACCCACGAACTGGCCGATCCGCTCACCGTATTCGCGACGTAAGCAGTCGAGGTTCTTGCCGCACTGGTGTCGTGCGGTAATCCAATCTGACTCTGATTGCCGAAGAAGCTCCGGATCCGAGACAGTCCGCAGTGCGGACGAATATAGCTGAGCCAGCCTTCGGTCCATTGCTGCCAAGCCAGGGTCGTGACAAATCGCCGACTCGTCGTCATATGATGCTTGTGAGCAGTCGAAGCTGGTTGCGAAAGTTTGTACTGGGACCACATGCTCGGTCGGAGCGCCGGATGTTCCGGTGCCCTGTCCGGATATCCCGGGCGGCGCGCTTGTGGGATCGGACATAACGGAAGTGGATCGAGAGGACGAGTGAATTCCATCAAGCGGTGGATTTTCTTTCGTCGACAGAGCTGTGTTTGCGGAGGAGGTGTCCCCTGCGTTCGTGCTTTTGTGGCTCGCCCCAGTTTGGGGCGGCAGCGATCGAATCGGCTCTACTTCTGGATCCAATAAGCGATTGGCAGCTAACCCGATGAGACACAGGCCGACTCCACACAACAGGATTTTCATAGAGCGGCCAAAGTTTCTCGAATCCGGTTCGTTATTCTTGTACCCAGTCTTGAATCTCCGATCGACCTTGCGCGTGTCGATAAAGCCGTTGATGCCGATCAGTGAGGCAAGCACACCTATTCCGATCAGGCTATTACCCAGCATTGCCATTTGGTTCCCCCGTAGTAGATCATCAGATGTCGCCGTTATACGACGTGGTCATCAGTGTTTGATTCAAGGGTAGCATTGAATAGATCGGCCGCATCCCGATTTTGAAACGCGCAGCGCGAGTCGCCATTGCGTGCTCGTCCGAGACATGTGCGAAATCGCGAACCCTAAAAGGTTTGACCTTAATGACGCACACACCGAGATCGGTGAGTTGGCGTGTACTGAAAGGTGCCGCGATCGCGTGATCGAACGTGATGACATTGATGCTGACCAGTAGCGTCACATGGCGGGTTCGCGGAAAGATCGCGGCATACCGAGCAGATGCGCGGCAACGTCAGACCGGATCAGGTTTGTCGAGAATTTTTGTTGGGCGACGAGGCCGCGCTCATTGAATTCCTGCAGCGACGGCGATGCATCGCCGCCCACGCCGCTCAATCGAAATATGTGAGCCCCAGCGCCCCCTTCACCTCCGCGAGCGTCGCTCCCGCGACTTCCCGCGCGTGCATCGTGCCGCGCTTCAGGATCGCCATCACCTCGCCCTTGTCGGCCTCGAACTCTCGGCGGCGCGCACGGATCGGCTCGATCAACGACTGCAGCCGTTCGTTCAGCACGCGCTTGACGACGCTGTCGCCGAGCCCGCCGCGCCGATAGTGCGCCTTCAGCTCATCGACCTTCTGCACATCCGGCTCGAACGCATCGAGGAACGTGAACACGACATTGCCCTCGACCTGGCCGGGGTCGCTCACGCGCAGGTGATTCGGATCTGTATACATGTCCTTCACGGCCTGCGCGATCTCGTCCGGCGTCGCGCCGAGCGTGATTGCATTGCCGAGCGACTTGCTCATTTTCGCCTTGCCGTCGATGCCCGGCAGCCGCGTGACCGCCGACAGCACGGCCTCGCATTCGACCAGCACCGGCTGGTCGACGGTCGCGTTGAAGCGGCGCACGAGTTCGTTGGTCTGCTCGATCATCGGCAACTGGTCGTCGCCGACAGGCACGTGCGTCGCCTTGAATGCGGTGATGTCGGCGGCCTGGCTCACCGGGTAGGTCAGGAAGCCGGCCGGGATGTCGCGCTCGAAGCCGCGCAGGCGGATCTCTTCCTTGATGGTCGGATTGCGTTCGAGGCGCGCGACCGTGACGAGGTTGAGCAGGTATTGCGACAGCTCGGCGAGCTCGGGCACCTGCGACTGCACGACGATCGTCGAGATCGCCGGATCGATGCCGACGGCGAGATAGTCGAGCGCGACCTCGATCACGTTCTCGGTGACGCGCTGGCGGCGGCCCATGTTGTCGGTCAGCGCCTGCGTATCGGCGAGCAGCAGGAATTGCCGCGCTTCGTGCTGCATCTGCACGCGTGCGCGCAGCGAGCCGATGTAGTGGCCGAGGTGCAGCGGGCCGGTCGTGCGGTCGCCGGTAAGGATGGTCGGGCGGTTCGGGTGGGGCATGGTGTCGTTGGCTCCGGGTTGTCGAAGCCGCCAGCCATGATGTCGGCGCAGAAACGCAAATGCCGCCATGGCTGGCGGCATCACGTTTGGGACATGCAAAAGGAAACGGGCCGCCTGGGTCAGGCGCGCCACCAGCAATGCAGGTTCGGCAGGGCAGGTTTGGTTTCCATCGCAAAAGTATAGCGCGGGGACGGCCATGCGCGTCAGCGCAACACCGATTCCATCGCGAGGTACGCGGTTTCGGCGGACGGCCACAGCAGGTACAGTAGGCCGGCCATCAGCAGCAGCGCGCCCGCGCGCACCAGCGGCGTGCGGTCTTTGTTGCGCGTGGGGCGGATGGGTTGATTCGGTTTCTTCATGCTTGCAGGCGCGCGATGCGCCACTCCAACGGTTGCTGCAACGGGTCGGGTTGGGGGCGACGCCGGGGTGTTGCGGGGAAACGGGCGGTGCACAGTGGCGTGGGCGGCTGCGCGACGTAAAAAAGGGGATGATCAGATGGTCCGCTCGGGTTCCGGAACGCATGCTGCGCGTCACATATTGCGAGGCGACGCGCATGCTATCAGTTTGGCGGTTCGCGAACAGTCAAGAATTGTCGGGCAATGGCCGGGTTAAAGAGTGGTCGGACGCGGGACCTTTTCCGTCGGGTATCTGAAATATTAAAAACTTCAATAAAAATTGCCCGACCCGGACATGGCGCCGATGCTACCGTTGCCGACGAGTCGATCGCGGCTCGGTACAGGGAAATCTACATCCACAGTAAACTGCTGCCGATCGGCGACGGCTTCTTCACGTTGGGCAGCGCCAACCTGAATTTGCGGAGCATGGCGGTTGATGCCGAGATCAACGTGGGCAGCGATGATCGTGCCAAGAGTACCGATCTGCGGAGGCGCGTTTGGAATCTGCATACCGGTGGCAAACATGATGGCAGCGACGGCAGTCCCGTCGTCATCAAGGAAACGTTCATGAAGTGGCAAAAACTCATGGATTCGAATGCCAGACGATGGAAGCGCGGTCTAGAGCCGGCGGGCTTCCTGATGGCATTTCAAGACGATCGTACGTCCAGCGTTCGGCTGGCCTAGCGCACTTTCAGATCATGCGGGTTCCGATGAGTTCTACAACGTCTGAACGATTGCGCCTGGTGGGCGTGTTTTCCGTCTCCCTGTTCTTTGCTTGTACCGCTTGCTCGATGAAGGATTCCCTTCCGCGAAATATGTCGCTCGACGCTTTCAACCCGCATCGCGAGACGTTTGATTGCGTGCACGAAGCCGCTGTCGTTCCAGCCGTGGATCCAGAGGCGGATCGCTGGAATCAGCAGGCGATGAAGATGACAAGCGCATTGTTGTGGCCGAACCAGCGCGACTATGCTGGTGCCGTCGCGCTATGGAGCAAGGCTGCCGAGCGCAAGCACTGGAAGGCAATGCTGAATCTTGCGAATGCGTACGCTCAAGGACTGGGGGTCGATCGCAATACCGAGCGTGCGGTGCAGATCACCGAGCAGGCAATGAAGCTGGGCATACCTGCGGCCTACGATCTGATGGGCACGTACTATATGAACGGAGTTGGAGTAAAGCAGGACGCCAGCCGGGCATATGCATTCTGGCAACTTGCTGCGGACAAGGGTAGCCCGAGTGCGATGGCTTATTTGGGCGGCAAGATGGACGCGCTCTATGACGATCCGAAGGCAGGCTTCTGGGGCAACCGCAAGATCGCACTCCAAATGCTTGAATGTGCCGTCGCACAAGGAAATGGGCGGGCGGCATATGAGTTGGGGACGACAATTGCGGGCGATCGAGCCGAGTTGAGCGAGAACAACGAACGCGCACTCAAGACTTTGCACGCGGGCGTGAAATTCGGCAGTGCAGAGAGTGCCGGATGGTTAAGTGCGTCGTTCGGTAAGGGAGATGCGCTGGTCGGTCATGTCAAGGATGAAGCACGCGCCGAACGCTACGGAGTTCTTGCCGATCGCCTTGAGGGCGACCCCGACCTGCGTCTGCCGAATCTGGACAAGGTGGTGCCGCTGCCGCCGGCCAAATTGCCCAAGTGGGACGGCAACAAGGAGACGTTGATCAATGCGGCGAAGGTGGTGATGTCGGTGCCGGCAACACCTTCCAAGGTCGCGGTGCATCCGGTCTCGCTAGGTACCGGTCGAGCACACGTGCCCGATGGTTACATGCTGCCCGCGACGCCTCCCGCGGGCGTGCCTCCGCAGGCAGAAACGACCGCCGCCCCTGTCGGCGGCTACTGGCTCGCACAACTGACGTATCCGACCGCCGAACGTCCTTTCTGAGGACGGTCGCATCTTCTTCCATTACGTCGGCGACGCGATTCCCATGCCCGCGCAACAGGCGGAATCGCATTCCCGCGTAGCGCAAGGCATTGCGCGCCACCGAATTTCCCGATCTGCCGTTCAGTGTCGAGGCACGCGCGCGTGTCCGGTGACGGGCGTCTGGCAGGCCAGCGCGACGGACGATCATCGTCGGGCGGCCACGTTCAATCAGTGGTATCGCCAGGCCTGCGTCATGCGGGGGGACACGTTCCCCGATCCGCGGGCCATGCATCTGGACGTATCGCCGGCGGACGTGACGTGGATGTGGTGGAACGAGGCCAATCGCTTCGGGTTCGCGAAGCTGCCTCAGGTCAGCGATCGGAAAAGCGCGATGACGCAGTTTGCGCTGCTTTACCCAGAGCGATTCAACATCGGAATCTGAGTCCTAACCCGCCTCGCACACGGAATTCCGGATACCTCCGAGTGCTGCCGCCGCTTCCCGCTCGCCTTCGGCGAGCAGCGTGAGCGCGCCGGCCGATTCGCGCCCGAAGTATGCGAGCAGGCCCCCAGGCGTCGCCTTTAGCGTCGCGCGCGAGCGACATGCGCATCGCTTCTTCCGGCAGCAGATTGTCCACGAACCACTGGACCGGGCGATCGGTCGCCGTATCGATGCACGCTTCCACGCGCAGCCCGAACGTCGGCGACATCCGGTACCCGACACACGCAGCCGCCGCGCGCCGGCGACCGACTTCACAGACCCGTCACACCCTTCGTCCCTGCAGCAGTCCTGCCGAAATTTCCGGCAAGGCCGTCGCGCATCCATTTCCCGGAGAACACCATGCGATATCCATTGCAGCACGCCGACCAACGCGCGTCGGCGCCGCGTCCATCCGAACCCGAACCGCACGCACCGGCGCCGCGGGCGGACATCGAGGAGGTGTGAGCCATGAGCAGCGAAGCACTCGACCCCCTGCTGCGGCAGTTTGCGGAGAAGCGCTTGGGACGGCCGCTCGAGCCGGGCGAAGAACAGGCGCTGCTGGAGCGGCTGCCGGGCAGGCACGGGAACCCGCCGGCGCCGGCCGCCGGCACGGCCACGCAGGCGAGCGCCGCGAACCCGCCATTGCCGCGGTTGAAAACCCGGCGGGAGGCGCGCGAGCAGGTCAAGCATTTTCTGCAGCTCAACCAGCAGAAAGCGTACGAGAAGATGCGCGGCATCCTGCAGACGATCGACGCGCAGAACGAGACGACCCTCGGCATGCTGGCGTCGGAACAGCAGAAAGTGTCCGGCGTACTCGACGCGAACGAGCCGCCGGGCGACGCGCAGGCTTCCGGCACGGCGGATATCCAGGACAGCACCCGCCAGGCGCTGGCGATGATCGGCGAACAGCTGACGGGCCTCATCCGGCAGGAAATCGAAGCCTGCTTTCGGCAATACGTCGATTCGCTCGCCGAACGGCTTTCCGTACGGCTCGACGCGATAGACGACCGGCTGCGGAGCGTCGGCGCCGGTCCGACCGAACTGTCCGAACCGACCGCGCCGGGTGCTGCCGCCACCGCTGCCGTTCACGATACGCCCGGCCCAGCGTCCATGGAGTAGCACGCGGGTCATGCGGCTGAAGTCGAGCGGCTGAATGCGAAACCGGCCGGCCCCGATGTGCGATCTCTCAACTACGTGAATCAAGGAGCAAAAAATGGGTGATAAGTGTCAAGTGTGCCAGGTCAATCCTGCGATTACCGATGCCGTCACGCAGGTCAACGTCAAGGTGGTCGCCGAGGCGCCGGCAATGGCGATGGGCTCGCTGTACCAGGCCCAGAGCCATTCGCTCAGCATCCTGTTCGAGAACGCGGTGCAGCAGCAGTCGCAGGCCGCGATCCAGTCGCAGACGTCGACGAACGTGGGGACGATGCAGCTCTACACGATCGGACCGGAAAGCGCGGGTGCGGCCGCCACGGAAATCGGCTCGAACGGGATCATCTCCCTGCTGGCCGACGTGATCGCGATCGGGAAGGCGGTGGCCCACACCTAAGGCACCGTCGCAACGCCGTGGTCGAGCGGCGGCGCAAGCGGCACGAGCCGCCCATGCCGCCGCCCTGCCGCGGATCCGCGGCACGGCCGCCGGCGCCTGAACAGCGGTGCCGCGCGGTGTTCCGGAGCAACCGACAGAACGGGCCGAGCCGATTCGATGCGGCGCCCGTTCGCAAACCAGGAGAAACACGATGGCAAATGACGCAAACGCGAACGCCGAAGACCCGAGGGTCCCGAATGACCCGAAGGATCCGAAGGACCCCTGCAACTGCAAGACATGCACGGTCAACGCCGCGATCACCGACGCGGTCACGCAGACCAACGTCAAGGTGGTGGGCGAAGCGCCCGCGATGGCGACGGGCTCGCTGTACCAGGCCCAGAGCCATTCGCTCAGCGTGCTGTTCGAGAACGCCGTGCAGCAGCAGTCGCAGGCCGCGGTCCAGCTGCCGACCTCGACGAACGTGGGCACGATGCAGCTCTATACGCTCGGGCCGGCGAGCGCCGGCGCCGCCGCGACGGAAATCGGCTCGAGCGGGGTGATTTCCGTACTGGCTGACGTGCTCGCGCTCGGCAAGGCGCTTGCCTGACGCGTAACCCGGCGTCGACGCCGGGCGGCAGCCTCGATCCCGTGGCTGCCGCCCGGCACCCGACCCCGTGTCGACGCCCGCGACGGCGAGCGCGCGTGCGGTGCGCATCGTCGACCGATCCACTCATGCTTTCGCCGTGACTGCGCCGCAGCGGCGAGCAAACCAGGAGTAACGACATGACGGAACAGGTTTCCGCCGCGATTACCGATGCAGTCACGCAAGCCAACGTCAAGGTGGTGGGCGAATCCCCGGCCGTGGCCTTGGGCACGCTCATGCAGTCGAACAGCCATGCGTCCGCGATCCTGCTTCACAACGCGGTGCAGATGCAGGCGAACCAGGCGGCGTCCAACCTCGCCGCCACGACCGTCGGCATCATGCAGCTCTATGCCGGCTCGCCGGTGGCGGCCGCCGCCGCGGCGCGCTCGGCGAACGACAACTTTGCGTCGCAGCTGGCTGCCATCGCGCAGTTGATGAACGCCATCAGCCACTGGCGCGGCTGACCTTCACCGCGCGCCGCGCAACCCGGCGCGCGCAACCTTCCCGCACCGCGTCGCGGCACGACGCACGTGCTTGCCGGGGCGTCAATTGGCGTCGGCGATGTACCGGAGCTGCTCCGGTTTTTCGATCGTCACGCCGTGCTCGTGAAGCCGGATCAGGCCGTCGCGCTGCATCCTCTGCAGGCTGCTGTTCAGCCGCGGCCGGCTGACGTTGAGCATCGCTGCCAGGATGCTCTGGTTCTCCGGCAGCGGCACCTCGAGATCGCTCCCTTGCATGCGGTTCAGCAGATGGCGCGCGAGCCTTGCCTCGAGCCGGTACAGGCACGCCGACTCGACGAAGTCGCTCAGCTGATGGATGTGCCGGCACAGCTGCTCGTGGATGCGCTCCATGAAATCCGCGTTGGCCAGCAGCGGCGCGAAGTACTGGCGATGCAGTAGCGAAATGCGGCAGTCGGGGCTCAACTGGGCGGTGAAGCTGCGCCGGTGTGCGCGAATCAGCGTGCTTTCGCCGATGAGTTCGCCCGGCACCGAGTGGCCGAGAATGATTTCGCGTCCGCCGGGTTCGTGCAGCGTCATGTAGACGCGGCCGCGGTGCACGAAGGCGACGAAATCTCCCGGATCGCCCTTGAAGAACAACAGGCGATTGCCGTGTTCGGGCCAGGGCGTGACATGCCGCTCGATATGAGCCAGCAGGCTTTCCGGCAGATCGGTGAGTATCGGTATATTGCGCAGCGTTTGAACGTTAGCAAGGGCAGGCATGTTTTCCGTGCAAGGTTGTTTGACGATGCGGCCACCTAGCGAAAAACGCTGCCTTTGGCACTGCGTGAAAAATGAACAATGGAGATAGCCAGATAATCGGCAAGCAGTCCGGATATGGCGGCACTTCGGCGGCAAGGACGCTTGGTCGATCGACGCGGATAGCAGCGTGCCGGCTCGCGAACGCGTCGCGGCGGCAGTCGTTCTTTTTCATCGCAATGCCGTTATTCACGCCCGGCGGCGCGCCTGAAACGACGGATGGGAGCTATGCCGGGGGATTTAAATTTCCGTTCATAATAATCAAGAAAATTTACCGAAGCCGATTATCTTGATAACGGTGTTACGCGGGTAACAGCGTCATTCGCGGCATCGAATCGATTCTGTGTTTTCCATAAAAAAGGAAGGCACGGGATGACAACCTCGAACCAGCACGCTGCCCCGCCGCCCGAGTCACCGGCGCAGCAGCTCGATCGCACATGGCGGGAAATGCAGGGGAAATTGCGGCGCCGCGCGCGCCTGTTGTGCAAGGGCGATATCTACCGTGCCGACGAACTGCTCTCCGATACCGCACTCAAGGTCCACATTTACCTGCAGCGTTCGCCCGAGCGCGTTCAGAACCTGGCCGGCTTTCTGTTTCTGGCGCTGAACCATGCGTTCCTCGATGGCGCGCGCCGCCGTCTCCGCGAAAGCGGCAGGCTCGAATTCGACCCGGACTGGGACGACGATCACACCGTCGAGCTGGCTGGCCACGCGCCGTCGATGGAGCAGCAACTGCTGCTGCGGCAGCTGCTGCTGCGTCTCGAGCAGGCGCTGTCCACGCTCCCGCAGCAGCAGCAGATGCTGTTCACGCTGAAGTTCGAGGAGGACCGGCCCTATCTGAACATCGCGGCGACGCTCGGGATCAACGAGCCGCTTGCCAGAAAGCGTGTCGAGCTGTTGCGCAAGAAGTTGCGCGAGGAACTCGCGTGAGCACGTTCACGAACGCGGGCACGCAGCGTTCCTAACGGCATGCGCGGCGTCGATGGCCTGCCGGCCCGCCGTTCCTTCAATCGCATGCCGGAGCCGAGATCCGAGGAGGCCTCGTGGCAGACAAAGTCAATGAGCAGGTTACCGACGCGCTGACGCAGACCAATGTCAGCGTCGTCGCGGGATCGCCGGCCCAGGCGCTGGGCACGCTTTACCAGATGTTCAGCCAGGCCGTCGGCATCTCGGCGCAGAACATGACGCAGCAGCAGGCGGCGCTGAACCAGATTTCGAACGCCGTCGTGTCGAAGGCGGTGGCCATGATCCTGTCCGTCGAAGCGTCGCCTAAGCCCGCCTCGGGCGGCGCGGCGCATGCGCCGACGGCCGGGCCGCAGACGGGTTCCACGCATTAGGACGCGCTGACTCTCGGGATACCTGAACCATGAACATGAAAGGCATTTTGGGCGGGCGCGGCGACGGCCCGCCGCCGACGTCGCAGACACCGCAGACACCGCAGACACCGCAGACACCGCAGACACCGCGCGATGTCGCAGACGCCGCAGCCGAAGCACCGACGCCGGCCGATGTCGCGCCGCACACCGCGGCGTCGAAGGCCGGCGCGCGTACGTGGCCGGTCAACCGGCTGCGCAGGCTCACCGACGCGCTGAAGGCGCCGAACCAGATCGCCGATACGGCCGGGTCAGGCGGTTCGGCGCTGCAGACCGTGCAGGCGATCAACGCGGAAGCCGCGTCCTACGCGACGACGCAGATCGCCGTCGGCCCGAACATGATGATCACGCAGGCGGGCGGCATGGTCGCGCAGGCGGCGGCGAACTACTTCGAGGCGTCGACGTCGCTGGCGATCGCGGGCAAGAGCGTGCTGATGAAGGATCTGGCGCAGAAGACCATCGACGAGAACGTGCGCGGGATGGCGATGGATGCGGTGGGCCTGCTGTTGACGGACCTGTTCGTCGCGACCGCGGCGATCGTCGCGGGTGCCGCGGAGGCGATCGAAGGGGAGGCCGCGAGCGTCGCGCTCGACAAGATCGACGAGAGCCTGCAGAAGTATCAGGCGCTGCTGGACAAGAAGGGCACGTAGAGCGCGACCGAGCGCGCAGCGGCAAGGAATCAACCGACACGACCCGCCGGGCCATCAGGCCGGATGCGGGATGTGAGCGGCGGGACCGACGCGCACCCGTTTTCCCGGACAGGTCGCGGCCCCGCCACCGGCAGTCCCATCGAGTCAAAAGAGGAACCCATGCCCTACGACATTCACAACGTACAAGGTCCCGCGCCGCTGGCGGTTGGCGAGCGCATCTGGGGAGATGCAACGGAAATCGATTTCGGCGCGATGACGAGCTGCATCGCGCTCGTCGAGCAGACGCCGGGCCAGCCGACTTCGGTGCGCGCCATCCATCTGTCGATCGTCAGCGGCGACGGCACGAAGGTTTACGATCCGTCGGCGAACGTGGCCGGGCAGGTCGAGACGATCATGCAGCAGAGCGGCGACCTGCGTACCTGCCTCGGGCGCATCGATCTCTGGCAGGCCAGCCAGCAGCAACAGCTGCAGGATTTCTTCGCCGCGCTGATGCTGAGCCTCGACATGCAAAACTGGGTGCAGGTGCCGGACGGCAACCTGCGGGTGCGGATCAACGGCGGCGTGATCCAGTATCAGAAGGGCACCGGTCCATGGACCAACGCGTAGCCGGCGCGACCCGTTGAAACCGGCGCCCGCCATCCGGGTGGGCGCCGGTGCAGTACGGGCGCGTCGTCCTGCGCAGCTCGCCGCCCGCGCCACACCCAGCTTTTTGCTCGTCAACACCAACAAAAATCATCATTTCGCCTCCGGCGGTGTGTCAGCAGAATGTCTCCATTCCAGCTCGTGCGACAGCAAGAACGTCGCATCGAGCCGCACTTCAGAAGGAGACAGCCGTGGCAGTCGAAACAACCTCAATCGATACGCTCGTCGTCGGCGCCGGGCAGGCCGGCGTGGCCATGAGCGAGCACCTGGGCAAGCTGGGCGTGCCCCATCTCGTGCTGGAGCGCAGCCGCATCGCCGAACGCTGGCGCACCGGGCGCTGGGATTCGCTGGTCGCGAACGGCCCCGCGTGGCACGACCGCTTCCCGGGGCTCGAATTCGACGGCCTCGAACCCGATGCGTTCGCATCGAAAGACCAGGTCGCGGACTACTTCGAAGCGTATGCGCGGAAATTCAACGCGCCGATCCGCACCGGCGTCGACGTGAAGAACGTGGTGCGCAACGCAGGCAAGCCGGGCTTCGTCGTCGAGACGTCCGACGGCACGATCGAGGCGAACCGCGTGGTGGTCGCGACGGGGCCGTTCCAGCGCCCGGTGATTCCGCCGATCGCGCCGGACGACGCACGTCTCGTGCAGATCCATTCCGCCGACTATCGCAACCCGGGCCAGCTTCCGGAAGGCGCGGTGCTGGTGGTCGGCGCGGGTTCGTCGGGCGTGCAGATCGCCGACGAGCTGCAACGCGCGGGCCGGCAGGTGTACCTGTCGGTCGGGCCGCACGATCGTCCGCCGCGCGCGTATCGCGGCCGCGACTTCTGCTGGTGGCTCGGCGTGCTCGGCGAATGGGACAAGGAAGTCGCCACGCCCGGCCGCGAACACGTGACGATCGCGGTGAGCGGCGCACGCGGCGGCCATACGGTCGATTTCCGCGCGCTCGCGAACCAGGGCGTGACGCTGGTCGGGCTGACGAAGTCGTTCGACGGCGGCGTGGCCGTGTTCGAACGCGACCTCGCGCTCAATCTCGCGCGCGGCGACGAGAACTACCTGTCGCTGCTCGACGCGGCCGACGCGTATGCGGTGCGCAACGGCCTCGACCTGCCGGAAGAGCCGGACGCGCGCCGCATCCTGCCGGACCCCGAATGCGTCGCGCATCCGATCCTTGCGCTCGACCTCGCCGGCGCCGGCGTCACGTCGATCGTCTGGGCGACCGGCTATGCGGTCGACTACGGCTGGCTGAACGTCGACGCGTTCGCGGCGAACGGCAGGCCGCAGCACCAGCGCGGCGTGTCGAAGGAGCCCGGCATCTATTTCCTCGGGCTGCCGTGGCTGTCGCGGCGCGGTTCCAGCTTCATCTGGGGCGTGTGGCACGACGCGAAGCACATCGCCGATCACATCGTCACGCAGCGCAAGTACCTCGACTACCACGACGCGTCGCAACACCGCGCGGCCGCGCAAGCGGCGCAGGCCGACGCGCGCCCGCTTGCCGAAGCGGCGAACTGACGAGCAGACACGAACCCGCCGCGCTGGGTCTGCTGCCGGTGCGGCGGGTGTTTCCACCGACGATCGAAGGACCTCGATGAGCCAACCCACCCATACGCGTATCCGCATGTTCAACACCAAGGATACCTACCCGAACCAGACGCTCGACAACGACCTGTGCCAGGCCGTGCGGGCCGGCAACACCGTCTACGTGCGCGGCCAGGTCGGCACCGATTTCGACGGCAACCTGATCGGCCTCGGCGACGCGCGCGCGCAGGCCGGGCAGGCGATGAAGAACGTCAAGCAGTTGCTGGAAGAAGCCGGCAGCGACCTCACGCACATCGTGAAGACGACGACCTACCTGATCGACCCGCGTTATCGCGAGCCGGTGTACCAGGAAGTCGGCAAGTGGCTGAAGGGCGTGTATCCGATCTCGACGGGGCTCGTCGTGTCCGCGCTCGGCCAGCCGCAGTGGCTAATGGAAATCGACGTGATCGCGGTGATCCCGGACAACTGGCAGCCGAACCGCGCACCGGAGGCGACATGACTTTCTCCATCGTCGGGCGCTGCCCGGAGACGGGCCAGCTCGGCATCGCGATCAGCTCGTCGAGCATCGCGGTGGGTGCGCGCTGCCCGTGGGTGCGTGCGGGCGTGGGCGCGGTCGCGACGCAGAACATCACGCTGCCGGCGCTCGGCCCGCAGATTCTCGACCTGATCGAGCACGAACAGCTCGCGCCCGCCGCGGCGCTCGACCGCGCGCTCAGCGCGAACGGCTGGAGCCAGTACCGGCAGGTCACGGTGATCGACGGGCAAGGGCAGACGGCATGCTTCACCGGCAAGGAAGCGCTCGGCACGCGTCACGCGGTGAAGGGCGAGCAATGCGTGGCGGCCGGCAACCTGCTGGCCGCGCCGGCCGTGATCGATGCGATGGTGCGCGCATTCGAACAGGCGCCCGGCCTGCTCGCCGATCGCCTGCTGGCCGCGATGCATGCGGCGATCGCAGCCGGCGGCGAGGCGGGGCCGGTGCATTCGGCCGCGCTGAAGGTGGCCGGTGACGTGACCTGGCCGATCGTCGACCTGCGCGTCGACTGGGCCGATGCCGACCCGATCGGGCAGCTCGATGTGCTGTGGCGCGCATATCGGCCGCAGATGCAGGATTACCAGACCCGCGCGCTGAACCCGACCGCCGCGCCGAGCTACGGAGTGCCGGGCGATGAGTGACGCATCGAGCCGCGCGCTGCTCGAACGGCTGATCGCGTTCGCGACGGTCAGCCGCGATTCGAATCTCGAGATGATCGAGTTCATCCGCGACTATCTCGCGGGCTTCGGCGTATCGAGCGAACTGTTCTACAACGCGGAACGCACGAAGGCGAGCCTGTACGCGACGATCGGGCCGCGCGATCGCGGCGGCATCGCGCTGTCGGGCCACACCGACGTGGTGCCGGCAGACGGGCAGGCGTGGACGGTCGAGCCGTTCCGGCTGACCGAGCGCGACGGCCGCCTGTACGGCCGCGGCACGGCCGACATGAAGGGCTTCATCGCGTCGGTGCTCGCGGCCGTACCGGCGTTCGTCGCACGGCCGCTGGGCGTGCCCGTGCATCTCGCGTTCTCGTACGACGAGGAAGTCGGCTGTCTCGGCGTGCGGCCGATGCTCGAAGCACTGGCCGCGCGCGAGCACCGGCCGCGCCTGTGCCTGATCGGCGAGCCGACCGCACTGAAACCGGTGCTCGGTCACAAGGGCAAGCTCGCGATGCGCTGCCGCGTGAAGGGCGCCGCGTGCCACTCGGCGTATGCGCCGTCGGGCGTCAACGCGATCGACTATGCGGCGAAGCTGATCGGCCGGCTCGGCGAGATCGGCGCGGCGCTCGCGCGGCCCGAACGGCACGACAGCCGCTTCGATCCGCCGTTCTCGACCGTGCAGACGGGGTTGATCAAGGGCGGCCGCGCGCTGAACATCGTGCCGGCCGAATGCGAGTTCGATTTCGAGGTGCGTGCGCTGCCGGATTTCGATGCGTACGACGTGCCGCGGAAGCTGCAGGACTATGCGGAATCCGAACTGTTACCGAGGATGCGCGCGGTGCAGCCCGATACCGATATTCAACTGAAGCCGCTGGGTGCGTACCCGGGGCTCGCAACCGCGCCCGACAGCGAGGCCGCACGCCTGCTCGCAATGCTGAGCGGGTCCGATGCGTTCGGCACGGTCGCGTTCGGCACCGAGGGCGGGCTGTTCGGGCAGGCCGGCATTCCGACCGTCGTGTGCGGGCCCGGCAGCATGGACCAGGGGCACAAGCCCGACGAGTTCGTCACGCTCGAACAGCTGCACGGATGCGACGCGATGCTGAGCCGTCTGGCCGCGCATCTTGCTTCGGCCGCCTGATCGGGTTGCCGACACGCACGCGCCCGTCCTGCGGCGCGTGCGTTTTCTTCAGTGCTCAGTGTTATTGCGCCGATTCCGCGACGATCTGCGCGAGCCGCTCGCGGCAGAAATCGACGAACGACTGCGCCTGCTTGGTGAGCTGCCCGCGTTTCAGCCGCGCGCTCACGAGCCCGGACGGGCTCACCGTTTCGCTGAGGCCGATCGTCACGACGCGCCGGCCGTCGTACGTGTATTCCGAATACGGACGCGTGACGAGCAGCGAGAAGCCGAAGCCCTGGCCGACCATCCCGCGCACCATCTCGATCGACGGCGAGCCGAACACGATGTTCGGCGTCAGCCCGAGCTCATGAAACAGGCTGACGAAATACGTGCGGCTCGGCTGCACGTCGAGCAGGATCATCGGCTCGACACAGAGGTCGCGCAGCGACACGTGCGGCTGGCCCGCGAACCGGTGGTTCTCCGGCAGCAGCACGTACGGCTGCTGCGGCGGCATCAGCGGCTCGGTTTCGATCGTGCCGTCGAGATCGTGGTCGTACATCAGCGCGAGATCAAACGTGCCGGACGTCAGGCCCTGCACGAGTTCCTGCTGGTCGCCGTCGCGCAGCCGGATGTTGACGCCCGGGTAGCGCTCGCGAAACCCGGCGATGAGTTGAGGAAGATAGAGCGGCGCGACCGTCTCGAAGCAGCC
Organism: Burkholderia sp. IT-111MI5; assembly: GCF_949752865.1. Taxonomy (NCBI): domain Bacteria; kingdom Pseudomonadati; phylum Pseudomonadota; class Betaproteobacteria; order Burkholderiales; family Burkholderiaceae; genus Burkholderia; species Burkholderia sp. IT-111MI5. Next base: position 181,498 of record NZ_CATKIF010000071.1, read on the forward strand.
GATGTCGATCTGCCCGGTAATCACGTCGTTGTCGGCGAGCGCGTTCTGTTCGAATTCGTGCGCGATGCGCAGCAGCTCCTGCGCTTTCCGGTAGAAGCGCGTGCCGCTCGGCGTCAGCGACACGCCCTGCGCGTGATGGCGGATGAACAGTTTTACGCCGAAGCTTTCCTCGAGCCCCTTGATCGCGCTGGAGATCGACGGCTGCGCGATGAAGAGCTGGCGCGACGCCTCGGCGACGCTGCCGGATTCCACCGTCGTCACGAAGTATTTCAGTTGCCGCAAAGTGTAGTGAGCCACAAGCACCTCTGATGCCCGGCCCCGGCATGCCGCCGAGGGCGAATTCTGTCCATGGTTTCGCGTAGCACCTTACCTGAAGAAGCCCGAAGCCGAAATTTCCGCTACAGAGCTTTTTCGTATGTCCCGGAAATATTTTTAGTATTTCTCCGTCGCTGCATCGGTGGCGCACCATCGTCTCCAATCCGGATCGCAACGAGGCTGCACACGTGCCGGCGGGACATGTCATCCGTCCCCGCATGCCGCGCATGGTCCGCTTCGGCCGACACCGCCGCGCGTGCACGCGGCGCGTCGTCGCTCGCGTATCCGGACCCGATTGCAGGCGCGCACCCCAACGCGCGTCGGCTGAAACGGCACGCGCGCATCGCCGCGCAGGACAGGAGACTTCACCATGACGAACGTGGACCGCAACGCGTCCCCGATGATAGAGAAACACACGATCGGCTACGTGCCGCCCGCGGAGCGCCACGGCAAGGTGCGCGACCTGTTCACGCTCTGGTTCGGCGGCAACATCGCGCCGCTGCCGATCGTGACCGGCGCACTCGGCGTGCAGCTCTTTCACCTGAACCTGATGTGGGGCATCGTCGCGATCGTCGTCGGCCAGGCGGTCGGCGGCGTGCTGATGGCGCTGCATTCCGCGCAGGGGCCGCAAATGGGCATCCCGCAGATGATCCAGAGCCGCGCGCAGTTCGGTTCGTGGGGCGCGCTGCTCGTTACCGTGATCGCGGCCGTGATGTACGTCGGCTTCTTCGCGTCGAACATCGTGCTCGCCGGCAAGTCGGTGCACGGCATCGCGGCGTCGGTGCCGGTGCCCGTCGGCATCGTGATCGGCGCGGTGGGATCGGGGCTGATCGGCATCGTCGGCTACCGCTTCATCCATATCCTGAACCGCATCGGCACGTGGGTGCTCGGCATCGGGATCCTGGTCGGCTTCTGGATGATCCTCACGCACGTGACGACCGACGATTTCCTGACGCGCGGCGGCTTCGACTTCGCGGGCTGGCTCGCGACGGTATCGCTGTCGGCGTTGTGGCAGATCGCGTTCGCGCCGTACGTATCGGACTATTCGCGTTATCTGCCGGAGGACGTCGGCGTCGCGTCGACGTTCTGGGCGACCTACCTCGGCTGCACGATCGGCTCGACGCTCGCGTTCATCTTCGGCGCGGTCGCGGTGCTTGCGGTGCCGGCCGGCGCGGACACGATGGATGCGGTCAAGCAGGCGACCGGCCCGCTCGGCCCGCTGATGCTGGTGCTGTTCCTGCTGAGCGTGATCAGCCACAACGCGCTGAACCTGTACGGCGCGGTGCTCGCGGTGATCACGTCGGTGCAGACGTTCGCATACAAATGGATTCCGACCGCAAAGACCCGCGCGGCGGTGTCGGTCGTGATCTTCGTTGCGTGCTGCTATGCGGCGATCGGCGCATCGACGAACTTCGTCGGCAACCTCGTCGATCTCGTGCTCGCACTGCTCGTCGTGCTCGTGCCGTGGACGGCGATCAACCTGATCGACTTCTACGTGATCCACAAGGGCAAGTACGACATCCAGTCGATCTTCATGGCGGACGGCGGCATCTACGGCCGTTTCAATCCGCAGGCGCTGCTCGCGTATGCGATCGGCATTCTCGTGCAGATTCCGTTCATGAACACGCCGATGTATGCGGGCCCGATTCCCGCGCATCTCGGCGGCGCGGACCTGTCGTGGCTCGTGGGGCTGCTGCTGACGTCGCCGCTGTACTACTGGCTCGCGACGCGCGACAGCGCGTACCGGCGCCGGCAGGGCGGTGCGCATCTGCCGCCGACTGCAGCGCAGTAAGCGGGGCGCCTTTCGACGCGGAGCAGGAAGAGGGGGCCACCGCATCGGTCGAGATGCGGTGGCCCGTGGCAGCGTTTCGACATGACGAAGGCAGGCCCGCGGCGGGTGACGTGCCGCAAGCCTGCGCGTGCATTACACGACCGCCGAGCGCGCGACGCGCACCGGCACCGACTTGTACGACGGCGTGCCGCTTTCCTTGTCGATGTAGTCGAGCGGCACGAGCACGTTCGCTTCCGGGTAGTACGCGCCGACCGAACCCGGCGCGATGTCGTACTCGATCGCGGTGATCTTCTCGAGACGCAGCGTGCGGCCCGACGCAGTGATCGTCTGGATGTCGACGAGGTCGCCGTGTTCGAGCCCGTACTTCGCGAGATCCGCCGGGTTCATGAACAGCACGTCGCGCCGCCCGAACACGCCGCGATAGCGGTCGTCGAGCCCGTAGATCGTCGTGTTGTACTGATCGTGGCTGCGCAGCGTGATCAGCCGCAGCACATTCTCGCCGCCGAGCACTTCCGCGTCTTCCGCGACGCCCTTGTACACCGAGAACATCGCCTTGCCGGTCGCCGTGGGCCACACGCGCTCGGTAGGCGGCAGCGGCAGGCGGAAGCCGCCCGGCGTGCGGATGCGCTCGTTGAACGCCTCGAAGCCGGACACCGTGCGGTCGATCAGGTCGCGGATGCGATCGTAGTCGGCGATCAGGTCGAGCCACGCGACCTTGCTGTTCGGCAGCGTCGCATGCGCGATGCCCGCGACGATCGCGGGCTCCGAGCGCAACTGGTCCGACGCCGGCTTGAGCTTGCCGGCCGATGCGTGGACCATCGACATCGAATCCTCGACCGTGATCGATTGCCGGCCGCTCGCCTGCATGTCGAGTTCGGTGCGGCCGAGCACGGGCAGGATGAAGGTCTCCTTCCCGACCAGCAGGTGCGAACGGTTCAGCTTCGTGCCGAGGTGCACGCTCAGGTCGAGCTTCGCCATCGCCGGGAACGACAGCTCGGGATCGGGCAGCGCGACCGCGAAGTTGCCGCCGAGGCACAGCAGCGCCTTCGCGCTGCCGTCGACCATCGCCTGCATGGCCTGCACGGCGTCGTGCCCGTGATGCGCGGGCGGCGTGAAGCCGCACACGTCCTCGATCTTCTTCAGGAATTCGGCCGACGGCTTCTCGGTGATGCCGACCGTGCGGTTGCCCTGTACGTTCGAATGGCCGCGCAGCGGGCAGATGCCGGCGCCGGGCTTGCCGATGTTGCCGCGCATCAGCAGCAGGTCGGCGATCAGGCGCACGGTTGCCGTGCCCTTGTTGTGCTGCGTGACGCCCATCCCGTACGTGACGATCGTCGCATTCGACTTCGCGTACGCGAGCGCGACCTGTTCGAGCTGGGCCTGGCTGAGGCCGCTCGCGCGCTCGATGTCGTCCCACGACGTGACCTGCAGATCGGCCGAGAACGCGTCGAAGCCGTTGGTGTGCTGCGCGATGAAGTCGCGGTCGAGCACGTCGCCGCGCTCGGCGTCGAGCTGCAGCAGCGCCTTCATGATGCCCTTCAGCGCGGCTGCGTCGCCGCCTGCGTCGAGCTGGTAGTACGTCGACGCGATCCGCGTCGAGCCGAACGACGCCATCTCGATCATGTCCTGCGGATCCGCGAAGCGTTCGAGCGCGCGCTCGCGCAGCGGATTGAACACGATGATCGGCACGTTGCGCCGCGAGCATTCGTGCAGCGTGCCCATCATCCGCGGGTGGTTCGTGCCGGGGTTGTGGCCGATCGAGATGATCAGCTCGCAGTGGTCGAAATCCTCCAGCGACACGGTGCCCTTGCCGATGCCGATCGACTGCGGCAGGCCGACGCTGGTCGGCTCGTGGCACATGTTCGAGCAGTCGGGGAAGTTGTTGGTGCCGAGTTCGCGCGCGAACAGCTGATACAGGTACGCGGCTTCGTTCGACGCGCGGCCCGACGTATAGAACTCGACCTGCTCGGGCGGCAGCGCGCGCAGCACCTCGCCGATGCGCGCGAATGCGTCGTCCCATTCGATCGCGCGGAACGTGTCGGTCGCGCGATCGTAGACGAGCGGATGCGTGAGCCGGCCCATGTTCTCCAGTTCGTAGTCCGACATGCGCAGCAGCGACGACACGGTGTTCGCCGCGAAGAACTCGGGCGTCACGCGCTTGGTCGTCGCTTCCCACGTGACGGCCTTCGCGCCATTCTCGCAGAACTGGAACGTCGACTTGTGCTCCTTGTCGGGCCATGCGCAGCCGGGGCAGTCGAAACCGTCGGGCTGGTTGGTCCGCATCAGCACGATCGGCGCCTCGATGGTTTCCATCTGCGTGCGCACGGCATCGGCTGTCGCGCGAAGCGCGCCCCAACCGCCGGCGGGCCCATCGTACTTCCTGATGCCTGGCACTTCGCGTCGATTTGTCATTGTGAATCTCCATGAGCCGGGCCCGGTGCGGGTGGCTCGGGTTGCGCCGTGTCGCGGCGTGGTGCGGCTCCGTCCGTCGGACGGAGCCGGTCATGCGTGCCCCGGGGCTGCAGGGCAGGCGGGGTTCAGTGCGCGTGCTTCTTCGCGCCGGACGACTTCTTGGCCAAAGATTTCGCGGTGGGCGGCGGCACGTCGGCGGGCGCATCGCCGTCCTTCGCTTCGCCGGATGCGTTAGCGGCCGCCTTGCCGTTCGGTTTCGTCTTGCCGTCGGCGTCGTTCTTCGCGTCCTTCGTGTCCTTCGCTTCAGGCGCGGCGAGCTTGTCGAACTTCACTTCGCCGCTGTCCTCGTCGTAATCGACCTCGACGCGGTCGCCCGACTTCAGCCGGTCGGCGAGGATCTCCTTCGCGAGCCTGGTCTCGATGGTCTGGCGGATCTGGCGCTTCAGCTCGCGCGCGCCGAACTCCGGCTGATAGCCGGCCTCGGTCAGGTGCTCGACGAGCGCATCGCCCATCACGAGCGTGATGTCCTGCGCGGCGGCCGTGCGCACCACGCGGTCGAGCTGGATCTGCACGATCGCGCGGATGTTCTCCTTCGACAGCGCGTGGAAGACGATCACCTCGTCGATCCGGTTCAGGAACTCGGGGCGGAAATGGCCCTTCAGCACCTGCATCAGTTCGCCGCGGATCGCCTTGTCGGTCTTGCGCGCGGCTTCCGGCTGCGTCAGGTTGTCCATGATGATCGCGGCGCCGAGGTTGCTCGTCGCGATGATGATCGTGTTGCTGAAGTCGACCACGCGGCCCTTGCCGTCGGTCAGGCGACCGTCGTCGAACACCTGCAGCAGCACGTTGTAGACGTCCGGGTGAGCCTTCTCGATCTCGTCGAGCAGGATCACGCTGTACGGGCGGCGCCGCACGCGCTCGGTGAGCTGGCCGCCTTCGTCGTAGCCGACGTAGCCGGGCGGCGCGCCGATAAGCCGCGCGACCGCATGCCGTTCCATGTACTCGGACATGTCGATGCGGATGATCGCCTGCTCGTCGCCGAACACGGTCTCGGCGAGCGCCTTCGCGAGCTCGGTCTTGCCGACGCCGGTCGGCCCGAGGAACAGGAACGTCGCGATCGGCCGGTGCGTCTGGCCGAGCCCCGCGCGCGACAGCCGCACGGCGTCGCTGACGGCCACCACCGCGTCGCTCTGGCCGACCACGCGCTCGCGCAGCTGCTCCTCCATCTTCAGCAGCTTCTGGCGCTCTTCCTGCGTGAGTTCGGACACGGGGATGCCGGTCAGCCGCGACACGACTTCGGCAACCGACTCGACCGTCACCTCGAGCGTTTCGGAGCCGGTCTTGCGCTGCCACGCCTCCATTTTTTCATCGAGCGTCTTCTGCTTCGCGTTGATCTGCTCCTCGAACTGCTTCGCTTCGTCGAAGCGTTTGCGCGACGTCGCGTAGTCCTGCTCGCGCTTCAGCTGCGCGATCTGCGCTTCGCCTTCCTGGATGTCGACGGGGCGCGACGTCGCGCCGATCCGCACGCGCGCGGCGGCCTGGTCGATCAGGTCGATCGCCTTGTCGGGCAGGAAGCGCGACGTGATGTAGCGGTCGGCGAACTCGGCAGCCGCGACGAACGCGTCGTCCGCGAACGTCACCTGGTGGTGCGCCTCGAGGCTGTCGCGCAGCCCGCGCAGGATCACGATCGTCTGCTCGACGCTCGGCTCCGGCACGAACACCGGCTGGAAGCGCCGTTCGAGCGCCGCGTCCTTCTCGATGTACTTCTGGTATTCGTTGAGCGTCGTCGCGCCGATCAGGCTCAGCTCGCCGCGCGCGAGCGCGGGCTTCAGCACGTTCGCGATGTCGAGGCCGCCTTCGCCGCCGCCCTGGCCCGCGCCGACGATCGTATGCAGCTCGTCGATGAACAGGATCAGTTCGTCCTGCTTTGCAGTCACTTCGTCGATCAGCTGCTTCGCGCGCTCCTCGAACTCGCCGCGATACTTGGCGCCGGCGACCATCGAGTTGATGTTGACCTCGACGAGCCGCTTGTTGCGCAGCACCTCGGGCACGTCGCCGTTGACGATCCGTTGCGCGAGCCCTTCGACGATCGCCGTCTTGCCGACGCCCGGCTCGCCGATCAGCACCGGGTTGTTCTTCTTGCGGCGCGCGAGCACTTCGATCGTGCTCTCGATTTCCTGCGCACGGCCAAGCACGGGGTCGAGCTTGCCCTGGCGCGCGATCGCGGTGAGGTCGCGGCCGAACTTGTCGAGGTTCGGCGTGCCGGTCGGCGCATCGACGCGGCCGTCCTCGGCGCCCTTGCCGACCACCTTCACGACTTTCTGGCGCAGCGCCTCGGGCGTCACGCCGTATTTCTTCAGCAGCGTGCCTGCGATGCTGTCCGGCACCGATGCGAGACCGATCAGCAGGTGCTCGGGGCCGATATACGAGTGGCCGAGATCGCGCGACGCCTGGAACGCGTATTGCACGGCCTTCTTCACGCGCGGCGAGATCGACAGCTTGTCGAGCGGCGCATCGGGGGCGGCCGTGCCGGTGTGCGCATGCTCGTCGATATACGACTTGATGTCCTGCGGCGACAGCTTCAGTTCCTTCAGCAGCGCGGCGCATACGTCGGTGTCCGCGAGCGCGTAGAGCAGGTGTTCGGAGTCGAGCTCGCTGCGGCGCAGTTCGTGCGCCTTCTCGGCCGCGCGTTGCAGCAGTTCGAGCGTCTGTTCGCTGAACGCGTCGGTCGGGTCGACCGATTCGCGCGGCACCTCGGCGGCGAGCGGCGATTCGTCGCCGAGCCCGCCGAACAGCGACGACGAGCCACCGCCGCCCAGCAGCGCATCGAACGGGTTCAGCATGCTCTGATGCCGCATCAGCTGACGGAAATGGTAGTCGCAGATCGAGATCGTCTTGCGCTCGCCGTCCTGCATCACGGTTGCGCGCGCGACGGCCGGCCGGGCGTGGCAGATATCGCAAAGTGCGGGCATGGTGGTCTGGCTCCTGTCAGTGAAGGTGGGTCGAAGAGTGAAGTCCCGATGCGGTGCGGCGCGCGCGCGTCCCGACCGCGAACACACGACGCGTGGCGCGGCGGTGCGCGTGCCGCGCCCACGCTGTCGCGCAGCGCGCGCCGGCGTGTCACACGGTCGCGGTCGGGGCGGGAAGCGCGAGTGCTGCGAGGAGCCCACGGCATCGCTTCGACTGCGTTCAAAATAGCGAATCGGCGGGGGCCATCCAAGACACAGTTCCACACCGGACCGACCGCGAATTGCACCCTCTCATGCGCGCGCACACGGGGGGCAAGGAGTACAGACGGGCGCGCACGCGGCGGCACGGGCGTGCGCGGCATGCGCTGCGCGCGGTGACTGGAGGCAGGAAGGAGCGGAACGCGAACGGAGCGCGGTGCGACATCGGCGCGCAGGGCGCCGGTTGCCGGCAAACGGACGGCGTTGCGGGTGGGTAAGCGCGGCAGAAGCGCCGCAGTGCGAGCGCGCACGCCGGTGGCGTACGCGAACCGGTCGTGTCCGGCCACGCGCGCACCGCAGCCGATGCGTACGTGGCAGCCGAAGGAGAGGTCGGGTTGCACGGTGCGGGCCGGACATGGCGAACCGCGATCAGTCGGACAGTTTCATCGCGAGCCGCTGGCGGGCGATCTGCTTCACGTCCGTCGACAGTGCCGCATTCGGCAGACCATTGGCCCAGACGGAGAACGAATCCTCGATCAGGTTGCGCGTGTCGGGCGGCAGCTCGGCCAGCATCAGCGACACGACGGTAAACAATACGGCGGTGTCGGCGGCCTCGCTGCCCGCGTTCGCGTCGACCGTCTTCTTCAGGCTGTCGACCGACGCTTGCAGCGCCTGCAGTGCATCATTCGTATCGCTCATGACATCCTCCATGCAAGATGGGCTCGATCGGCGACGAACATGCGGCCGGCGCCGCGGCCGGCCGCGCGACGCCCGGCGGGCGGGCATCGGGCGCAGGCAACCGCTGTCAGGCCGCCGGATTGCCCTGCGGCGCCACGGCCACCGATGCCTCGCTCGTCAGCATCAGGAACGTGAACGTCTCGCGCAGGTACAGGCGGACGGCCTTGTCGTTATGGCTCGTGTAGCCGATCGATACGTCTTCCCCGAGGTGCAACTCGTAATCGCCGCCGCGCATCGACAGCACGCAGCCGCCGCTGAGCGCCGGCGCCCAGATGATCTCGCCGCTGACGATCCGCTTGATATGGCCGAGGACCGGATAACCCTGGTCGCGCGCCTCGCTGAGCGCGGTATACGCGTCCGAGCCGAGCACCACCGTGTACGGGCCGTCGACGCCCGCGAGCCGCAGCGCTTCGAGCGCGTCGCTGATCGCGTCCGGGTACGCGCTGACGTCCGCCGGCAGCGTGAGCTTGCGGTTCGACGTGCCTTCGCGGATGCCGACGATGCCGGCGGCCGGGTAGCCGTCGAAAATCGCGTTGTCCTCGGCGAACGCGAGCCGCTGCGCGGCGTCCTTCGCCGGTTGCCAGTCGGCGTCGCGCGCGCCGCGCTCGACGCTGTCGATCGCATCGCGGCTCAGCTCGAACGGCACCGTCAGCTCGACGATCGTGCGGACTTCGCGCAGCCGCGCGTTCACCTGCTCGCGCGGCGCGGTGACCTCCACCAGGTGCCCGGTGCCGACGGCCGACAGCTCGGGGCCCGCGGGGCCGTCGACGTCGACGACGCGGCGGCCGGCCACCGATCGTTTGAAGGTGCGCGCCACTTCCTCCTCGATTTGTTCCCAGGCGGACGACGAGATCGGGGCGAGTTCGCGGTGCAGGTTATTCATAGGCTTGGGTTCCTTTCAGCGAGCCGATTTTCAGCGAGCCGTCGCGCTGCGGCGCGGACGGCGAGGATTCAGGTTGCGCGGCGTCGGCGGCCGGCGCCGCGCGATCGGCGAGCGCTTCGAGCAGGTCGGCCGACGGCACGAAGAACAGCGAGCCGGTGACCGCGCGGCTGTAGTCGAGCAGGCGGTCGTAATTGCCGGGCGGGCGGCCGACGAACATGTTCTCGAGCATCTGCTCGATCGGCGCCGGCGAGCGCGCATAGCCGATGAAATAGGTGCCGAATTCGCCGGCGCCCGGACGCCCGAACGGCATGTTGTCGCGCAGGATCTTCACTTCCTGGCCGTACTCGTCGAGCGTGGTCAGCGAGCTGTGCGAACACGACGGCTTCACGTCCGGCGCGAGCTCGATGTCGGACAGCTTGGTGCGGCCGATGATGCGCTCCTGCGTCTCGACCGCGAGCGCGTTCCAGCCGGCCATGTCGTGCAGGTACTTCTGCACGATCACGTAGCTGCCGCCCGCGAATTCCGCATCTTCATCGCCGATCACCGTGAAGTCGACCGCTTCGCGGCCTTCGGGGTTCTCGGTGCCGTCGACGAAGCCGATCATCGCGCGCTGGTCGAAATTGCGGAAGCCGTGCACCTCGTCGACGACCGTGACGGCGCTGCCGAGCGCGCCGAGCAGTTGCGTCGCGAGTTCGAAGCACAGGTCCATCGCTTCGGCGCGGATGTGCAGCAGGATGTCGCCGGGCGTCGCGACCGCGACGCGCTGCCCGGCGCCGAATTCGCGGAACGGATGCAGCGACGCGGGGCGCGGGGCGCCGAACAGCGTATCCCACGCGTCGGCGCCGAAGCCGCACACGCAGGTCAGGTTGCCGCCCGGCACGCGCTTGCCGACCGAGCGCACGAGCGCGGCGATGTCGCCGCACCATGAACGGATCGTGTCGGCGTGATCGGCACCGGGATTGATCGTCGCCACGAGGAAGATCGCGCTGCGCGTGATCGGGCTGTGAACGGCCTGGGAGAGCGGGGGAGGTGTCTGCATCGCGGCTTGCCGGTCAGTCATGTCGGGGCAGGCGGGCCGCGGCTGCCGCGGCGCGCGATGGCGAACGGTTGGACTGTGTCATGCGACTGTTCTCTTTGTGACATGCGGATGAAGGACGTTGCGCGCGCATCGCGCTACGGGCCGCCGCCGCAGTAGCGGCCGGCCGCCCGGCGCGTGACCTGCGCGCACCGCGTAACGTCGTCGAGCATGCAATCTAGCAGCTTCGGCGGGGCTTTGCACTGGTAGCGGTAATCTGTCATTCGAATGTGTCAAACGGGGCCGGATTTTGCGCGCTGGCCGCGCAGCTGTACTCCTGGCATGCGCGGCGCTGTGCTCTTGAGCGTGCGTGCCGCGTGCAGTAGATTAGGTCCCGCTGCGCCGCCGACGAGGAGCGTCACCATGAACCTGCTGGAAGCGATGCGTGTTTATGTCGCGGTGGTCGAGCATGGCGGCCTGTCCGGCGCCGCGTCCGCACTGAAGCTCGGCGACGCGCAGGTGAGCGACCGGATCGACCGTCTCGAACGGTATCTCGGCTGCCGGCTGCTGCTGTGCCGCGAGCATGGCGACGTGGCATGCACCGACGCCGGTGTCGCGTTTTACGCGTGCTGCCGGCGGACGCTGTCCGCGGTCGAGCAGGCGACCGGCGCGGCCGGTGCGGCCCGCGCGCCGGCGCCGGATGCGTTCGATGCCGCGCATTGCACTGCGCATTGCATGGATTTCCCGCCGTCCGGTACCGCTCACGCATCTTCATACCGACCGTCACCTTGAATACGTCTACCGTTTCCTGTTCGCCGTCCGAGCGCATCCGTCGCCGCTTCGGCCATTTCCTTCACACGGCCGAACTGGCCGGGCTGATCGTGATCGGTCTCGCGACCGCGTTCGCGATGACGCAGGAAGCATGGAAGGTCGTGCTCGCGGGCGAGGTGTCGCTGACCGACCTGCTGCTGATGTTCCTGTATCTGGAAGTGCTCGCGATGAACGTGCGCTACCTGCGGCTCGGCCGGCTGCCCGTGCGGTTTCCGCTGTTCATTGCGATGACGTCGCTTGCGCGCGACCTGATCCTGCGCGGCGCGACCGACAGCCCCGAGCGGATGCTGATGACGACCTTCGGGATCGTGCTGCTCGCGGTGGGCGTGCTGATCCTGAGCTTCGGTCAGCATCGCTTTCCGGCCGACGTCGACGATGTCGAGGAGGATGCGCATGTGGGCCGGTGACGCGAGAACGGTATGCATGATGTCTCTGCAGGAGGGTGCCGGATGAGCACGGATTCCGTCGCAACGAAGCAGGCGAACGAATTGCAGCACGCGTCGTCGGACGCGTACCGGCAGGCACGCGACGCGCGTGACGCCGATCCGGCGCGCGCACGTGCGCCGTTCGTCGTCGCGATGCAGCGGGCGGCCGCGCATGCGTATGTCGAGGCAGTCCGCGCGCGTGTCGAAGCAACAGGCATCTGAATGAACGCCGGGTTGCCGGCGCACCGCGCGCGTGCGGCCCCGGATCGTCGCGCTGCGCGATGTGCAGCGGCCGCGCATGCCCATCTATACGAGAGAGGTGTCGAATGACCCAGCAATTGATCGTCGCCGTGTTCGGCAGCGTCGACACGGCCCGTCAGGCCGCGAACGATTTCGAGGCGCTGTCGGAGAAGAATGAAGGATTCCACATCGAAAACGGTGTCATCGTCGAAAAGGACGCGGCCGGCAAGCTCGCGGTGCTCGCCGCCGAATCGCGGCCGTTCAAGGGCGGCGTGATCGGTGCGATCGCGGGCGGCCTGCTCGGGATCCTCGCCGGGCCGCTCGGCGTGGTCACCGGCATGGCGGCAGGCGCGGGCGCCGGCATCCTCGCGGACGCAGCCGGCAACGCGCTGCTCGACGGCACGTTCGTCGAGACGGTGGCCGCGCGGCTCGTGCCCGGCAGCGTCGCGATCATTCTCGAGGCGAAGGAGGCCACGCCATTCTCGGTCGACAACGTCGTGACGGGATTCGGCGGCAAGGTCTTCCGCCAGGCGCTCGGCTGAGCGCCGCGTTCCAACCGCTTCTGGAGAACAGCATGCGCATCGATCAATCGTACCGTCGCTTCGACATCGCGGCGACGCTGTCGCCGCTGCCGGGCAACCGCGCGATCGCGACCGTCGACGTGACGACCGACGATCCGGCCCGCATCGCCGATCTCGGCACCGGCTATTTCCTGCAGATCCGCAAGTGGGTCGAGTCGAACGACGTTGAGCAGCTGACGGTGGTGTTCGACGAGTGCAAGGTCGCGATCGACCACTACGCGGACAACGTCGACGACGCGTGAGTTCGCGCGTCGCCACGCTATACGCGCATCGAGTCGTCGCCGGCTGACGGCAATCGGAAATGCAAGACGACTTGTGCTGGCACAGCGCGGTGCCGCACCGGGCGTTTGAATCTGTTCACCACGCCAACCGGATTTGGCGTTTGATCGCCAAACTGTCACTTACATTCGTCGAAATGACGCAGTAGGATGCCGATCCTTGTCTTGATGGGATCCGCATTGCTATCCGCCTTCAATTTCGGTAACGGACGAGGCTCGAACCGGGACGCCCGCGGCCAGGCACGGCTATCCGGCTTCGTGCATCGGCGCGGCCGGGTCGCGCACGCGTCCCGGGCCGGTTCACCGCTGGCGGGGCGAGGCGGATGAAGCTCTACGAGAAATTTGCGAACGACATAGAGAGACTCATCCGGCAACGCGTGTATCGACACGGCGATCGTGTGCCGTCGGTGCGGCAGGCGAGCCAGCAGCACCGGATCAGCATCACGACCGTGCTGCATGCATACCTGCTGCTCGAAAGCCGCGGGCTGCTGGAAAGCCGGCCGCAATCGGGCTATTTCGTGAACCTGCGTCGCGACGACGGTCATGCGCCGGTGCGCGAACTGCGGCCGTCGAAGCCGATCGCGATCTCGTCGTCGGTGGATGTGAGCCGACTCGTGCTGTCGACGCTGCGCTCCATCGGCACCGACGACGCGGTGCCGCTCGGCTCGCCGTATCCGGACCCGAGCCTGTTCCCGTTCGAGAAGCTGAACCGCTATGCGTATGCGGCCGGCCGCGACAAGTCGCTGTGGGGCGTGACGGACGGGCTGCCGCCCGGCCATCCGCGGCTGATCCGGCAGATCGCGCGCCGCTACCTGGAAAACGGGATGTCGGTGGACCCGAACGAGATCATCGTGACGGTCGGCGCGACGGAGGCGATCAACCTGTGCCTGCAGGCGGTCGCGAAGCCGGGCGACACGATCGCGGTGGAGTCGCCGACGTTCTACGCGATGCTGCACGCGATCGAGCGGATGGGGATGAAGGCGATCGAGGTCGCGACGCATCCGGAATACGGGATCGACATCGCCGCGTTGGCCGCGATCGCGAAGTCGCAGCCGATCGCCGCATGCATGGTGATGCCGAACTTTCAGAACCCGTTGGGCTTCCAGATGCCCGACGAGCGCAAGCGCGAGCTGGTTGAGTTCGCAACGAAAGCGGACCTGCCGATCATCGAGAACGGCGTGTACAACGAACTGTACTTCGGCAACATGCATCCGAGCACGCTGAAGTCGTTCGACCGCAACGACATCGTGCTGCATTGCTCGTCGTTCTCGAAGAGCCTGACGGCTGCATATCGGATCGGCTGGGCGCTGCCGGGTCGTTATCGCGAACAGGTCGAGAAGCTGAAATTCCTGAACACGCTCGCGACGCCGTCGCTGCCGCAACTGGCGATCGCGGAGTTTCTCGAACGTGACGGCTACGAGCATCACCTGAGGCGGATCCGCAAGGCGTACGCGCAGCAGGCGAACCTGATGCGCGCGATGGTGTCGCGGTTCTTTCCGGAGGGCACGCGCATCTCGAGCCCGGCCGGCGGGTATGTGCTGTGGGTCGAACTGCCTGCGCAGGTCGATGCGATGCGGCTGTATCAGCTTGCGCTGGAACAGGGGATCACGATCGGGCCGGGCTACATGTTCTCGATTACGGATAGCTATCGGAACTTCATCCGGCTGAACTACAGCAGCCCGTGGTCGCCGGAGATCGAGCAGGCGGTGATCGCGGTCGGCAAGCTCGCCGCGTCCTGCATCGGCTGACCGCGCGGGCGCGTGCCACGACACGCAACCCGCGCGTTGTGTTACGTCAGGTCAGCCGGTACGATTGCGCGCCCGTTCCCGCCAGCGTGCCGCCGTCGACGATCAGGTAATCGTTCCGGATCGGCTTGCCGTCGAACCAGCATTGCAGGATCTCCAGCGTGCCGGCCGCATAGCGCGCCTGCGCGGACAGCGACGTGCCCGAGATGTGCGGTGTCATCCCGTTGAACGGCATCGTGCGCCACGGATGGTCGGCCGGCGCAGGCTGCGGAAACCACACGTCGCCGCCATAGCCCGCGAGATGCCCGGACGTGACGGCGCGCACGACCTCGTCGCGGTCGACCAGCTTCGCGCGTGCGGTGTTGATCAGGTATGCGCCGCGCTTCATCCGCGCGATCATCGCCGCGTCGAACAGGTGCTCGGTCGACGGGTACAGCGGGATCTGCAGGTTGACGATATCGACGGCGCCGGCGAGCGACGCTGCATCGGCGTGATACGTGAGCGCGAGCTCCTGCTCGATCGCGGTGTCGAGCCGGTGCCGCTGCGTGTAGTGCAGATGCAGGCCGAACGGCTTCAGCCGGCGCAGCACCGCGAGACCGATGCGCCCCGCGCCGACCGTGCCGAAATGCATGCCTTCGACGTCGTAGCTGCGCGACACGCAATCGGCGATGTTCCAGCCGCCTTGCTGCGCGATCGCATGCGACGGCAGGTAGTTGCGCACCAGCGCGAGCGTCGTCATCACCACGTGTTCGGCCACGCTGATGCTGTTCGAGCCGGTGACTTCGGCGACGGTGATGTGCGCGCGCGCCGCGGCGTCGAGATCGACGTGATCCGAGCCGATGCCGGCCGTCAGCGCGAGCTTCAGCTTCGGCGCGCGGGCGATCCGTTCGGCCGTCAGGTACGCGGGCCAGAACGGCTGCGAAATCACCACGTCCGCTTCGGGCAGCCGGCGCTCGAATTCGGAGCCGGGGCCATCCTTGTCGCTCGTCACGATCAGCGTGTGACCGTGCGCTTCCAGATAGTCGCGCAACCCGAGCGCGCCGGATACCGAGCCGACGAGTTCGCCGGGCCGGAAGCCGACGGGGGCGGCCGGCGTCGGCGCGGTTTGTCCGTCCGCGTATTGCGCGACGACCGGAATCGCGTCGCGCACGTAGCGCGGCGGATAGCCTTCGACGGGATCGGGGTAGAGCACGCACAGGACGGTGGCCATCGGAAGCGCTCCTGGTAACGGAATGAAGGCGGGGCGGCACGCGGATTGCGCGGGCCGCGCGGGAGTACGCGCGGAACTACGATTACACGGCGGCCGCGTGTTGCGCCGCAACGTCGATGACGTTCTACGCCGGTCATGGATCGCGTACAAGCTACAGTCCGTGTTTGCGTGCGCTGCGGGGCGTCTGTACCTGTTCTTTTCATGAAGGACGCCGATAATGGGATCGTTACCTGACTCTGCGGGAGCGATGTCATGTCCGGAAGCGATTCCTCGTCTTCACACCCCGATCTCGCGCAGGGCATCGCGCTCGACGACATCGCCGACGGCGCGATGATCGAGGGCCATGTCGGCGACGCAGCGGTGCTGCTCGTGCGCCGCGCCGACGAACTGTTTGCGGTGGGCGCGCAATGCACGCACTACGGCGCGCCGCTGGCCGACGGCCTGCTGGTCGGCGACACGATCCGCTGCCCGTGGCACCACGCGGCGTTCTGCCTGCGCACCGGCGCGCGGCTGCGCGCGCCGGCGCTCGACGGGCTGCCGTGCTGGCGCGTCGAACGCCGCGATGGCCGCGCCGTCGTGCTCGATGCACGGCCGGCCGCCGCGCCGCCTGCGCTGAACGCGGCCGGGTTGCCCGCATCGGTGGTGATCGTCGGCGGCGGCGCCGCTGCGATCGCAGCCGCCGTGACGCTGCGGCAGGAAGGTTATCCGCATCCCGTCACGCTGCTGAGTGCCGACCGCGATCCGCCGTACGATCGGCCCAATTTGTCGAAGGACTATCTCGCGGGCACGGCCGATGCCGACTGGCTGCCGCTGCGCGCGCCGTCGTTCTACGCCGACCATCGAATCGACGTGCGGTGCGGCACGCGTGTTGAACGAATCGATCCCGCGCAGCATGCGGTCGAGCTGGCCGACGGCAGCCGCGTCGGATACGGCGCGCTGCTGCTTGCAACGGGCGCCGAACCGAACCGGCTGACCGTGCCCGGTGCCGATCTGCCGCACGTGTGCGTGCTTCGCTCGCTCGCCGACTGCGACGCGCTGATCGGCAAGCTGAAAACGGCGCGGCGTTGCGTCGTGGTCGGCGCGAGCTTCATCGGGCTCGAAGCGGCCGCTGCGTTGCGCACGCGCGGGCTCGACGTGCATGTCGTCGCACCCGATGCGCAACCGATGGCACACGTGCTCGGCGAAGCGCTCGGCGGCACGATCAAGGCGCTGCACGAATCGCATGGTGTCGTGTTCCATCTCGGCGCGACGCCCGCGCAAATCTCACCGGACAGCGTGACGCTGTCGACCGGCGACGTGCTGCCGGCCGATGTCGTGGTGGTCGGCATCGGCGTTCATCCGAACGTTGCGCTCGCACAGGACGCGGGGCTCGCGGTCGAGCGCGGCGTGACGGTCGACCGTTTCCTGCAGACGAGTGTGCCCGACATCTACGCGGCCGGCGACATCGCACGCTGGCCCGATCCGCTGACGGGCCAGCGCATTCGCGTCGAGCACTGGGTCGTCGCCGAGCGGCAGGGCATCGTCGCGGCGCGCAACATGCTCGGGCAGCAGCAGCCGTTCGATGCGGTGCCATTTTTCTGGAGTCAGCATTACGACATGACGATCAACTACGTCGGGCATGCGGAGCAATGGGATCGCGTCGAGATCGACGGCGACCTCGGCGCGCGCGACTGCTCGATTGCGTACTGGCGCGGCGACACGCGGCTCGCGGTCGTGACGATCGGCCGCGATCTCGACAGCCTGAAGGCGGAAGCGGCATTGGAGCGGCAGATTGCAGCCGCGTGACAGCGGCCCGAATCCGGCGGTGCTGCGCGCCGTATGACACGCAGTCGTGCGTCCGCGTGACGGCCGTCACGCAGCGCCTGATGGGGATGATTCTCGCGGCGATCGCGATGCAGATGATCGTCGCGAGCCTGAAGGCCGCGTTCGCGCTGCCGCGTTGAAGGCGCCGCCCGACTCGTCGAAAACCCGCCGCTGTTTGACCCGACGCCAGCGCCGTTGCCCGGGCGCGCGCCTTGCTCGATCAGTTCGACGGTCACGTTCGCCGTCCCGCTTTCGACAACGAGGGCCGCACATGAAAGCCGTCATATTTCACGGCATGGGCGACATTCGCATCGATACGGTGCCCGACCCGGTTATCGCCGATATGGCCGATGCGGTCGCACGCGAACCGGGCCGGATGAAGGTGCAGCTCGAACCCTGACGAATGCGAACCGGAACGAGGAGCGATGCGATGGACGATCGATACGACAACTGCATGGCTGCGTGCGACGCGTGTGCGCACGCGTGCGATACGTGTATGGCCGCATGCCTCGCGGAACCCGACGGGCATGCGCTGGCGGCCTGCATCGCGCTCGATATCGAATGCGCGCAGCTGTGCCGCTTCGCGTCGGGCGCGATGGCGCGCCGCAGTGCGCTCGTGCCGAGCGTGTGCGCGCTGTGTGCGCAGGCGTGCGACCTGTGCGCGACCGAATGCCTGCTGCACGCACACGATCATTGCCGCAATTGCGCGCTCGCGTGCGAAACGTGCGCAGCGATGTGCCGCGCGATGGCGTGAGCATGCGCGGTCACGGGGCGCGCTGAACCCGGTGCGCGATGCGCTGCCGTGCTCACTGATTCAGTGCGCCCGGCGGCGGGGCTGCGCTCGCGCTGGTGGTGGCGATGGCGTCACCGGGGTTCGGTGCCGCCGCGCCGTTCACCGCGCTGCGCTCGTGCTCGGGCAGCAGCGCGAGACGGTTGTACAGCGTCTTCAGGCTGATGCCGAGCGCCTTCGCGGTGCGCGGCTTGTCGCCGTTGAAATGCCGCAGCGATGCGGCGATGAAGCGCTGCTGCGTGTGCGCGAGCGTCGTGCCGATATGCAGCGTCATCGCGTTGTGGCGCACTTCCTCGTGCGGCGGCTGGCGGCGCGGCAGTTGCAGGTCGATCTGCTCGTCCGCGAGGATGAACGCACGCTCGAGCGCATTGCGCAGTTCGCGCACGTTGCCGGGCCACGTATACGCGCGCAGCGCCTTCATCGCCTGCATCGACAGGCGCTTTCTCGTGCGGTGCCGCGCGTTCAGCCGCTCGACGATCTGCAGTGCGATATCGCCGACGTCGTCCTCGCGCTGCCTGAGCGGGGGCACATGCAGCGCGATCATTGCGATCCGGTAGAACAGGTCTTCGCGCAGCCGGCCGCTGCGCACGGCCTCGACGGGGTCGTGATGCGTGGCCGCGACGATCCGCACGTCGAGCGGAATCGATTCGTGGCCGCCGACGCGCACGATCGTGTTCGATTCGAGCGTGCGCAGCAGCTTGACCTGCAGCTCGCCCGGCATTTCCGCGATCTCGTCAAGGAACAGCGTGCCGCCGCACGCGGCTTCGAACATGCCCACATGCTGTGCGACCGCGCCGGTGAAGCTGCCTTTTTCGTGACCGAACAGGTGCGATTCCGCTATGTCGGGCGCGATCGCGCCGCAGTTGACGGGGACGAACGGCCCGCGCCGCCGCGGGCTCAGGTCGTGCAGCAGGCGCGCGACGATGTCCTTGCCCGCGCCGCTTTCCCCGACGATCAGCACGCTGGCGTGCGTGGTCGCGACGCGCGACACCTTCAGTAAAAGGGCCTGGATCGTACGCGAGCGACCGAAGAGCCGCGCGCCGTCATCGCCGGTTTTCGCCATGGCGCGATATCGAATCAGGAAGATTTGACCGAATATTGTGGAGGTCTGATGAAAAATCGACGTGGCATGCGTCGATTTCCTGTAGGGAGCTTACCTTTTATACCAACGGCGCGACATTGAATCTGGCAATGCGGGCCACCGCGACAGATAGATTTATTCGATGGGCGATGAATGCGCGACCGCGGTCTCCTATACTTCCAAGCAGCATTTTTCATTGCAGGACGGCCGATCCGCTCATTGGTGTGCAGAGCGGAAGGCGTCGCCATGTGCCGGCCGCGCGTGCTGCGCCGCATATCCGTCGCGGTACCGGCCAGCGCCCGCGCCGGGCCGCCTCTCACCAGGAAGCCTCGATGCCCTATGTCCTGATCGTCGAAGACGATGCCGATACGCGCACGATGCTCGCGACGCTCGCTCGCACGCAACAGCTCGCATGCGATACGGCCGCGACGCTCGAAGAAGCGCGCACGCTCGTCACGACGCATACCCCCGATCTCGTGCTGTGCGATCTCGTGTTGCCGGACGGCAACGGCATGGATCTGTTCGACGCGTTGCCGAAACGATCGCACTGCGAAATGGTGTTGACCACCGGCCACGCGAGCCTCGAAACCGCGATCGACGCACTGCGGCGCGGCGCGACCGACTATCTCGTGAAGCCGCTGAACATGCAGCGGCTGAACAGCATCTTCGCGCGCGTGCCGCGCACGACCGCGCTGCACGAAGAGATTGCCGAGCTGCGCTCGGAGCTGAAGCGCCTCGGGCGTTTCGGCCGCATGCTCGGCAGCTCGCCCGCGATGCAGACCGTCTACGATGCGATCGGCCGCGTCGCACGCACCGAGGCGTCGGTGTTGCTGACGGGCGAATCGGGCACCGGCAAGGAACTCGCCGCGCAGACGGTGCACGACCTGAGCCTGCGCCGCCGCGGCCCGTTTCTCGCGGTGAACTGCGGCGCGATCGCCGCGAACCTGGTCGAGAGCGAGATGTTCGGCCATGACCGCGGCAGCTTCACGGGCGCGGAGCGCCAGCACAAGGGCTTCTTCGAACGCGCGGACGGCGGCACGC
Organism: Burkholderia sp. IT-111MI5; assembly: GCF_949752865.1. Lineage (NCBI taxonomy): Bacteria > Pseudomonadati > Pseudomonadota > Betaproteobacteria > Burkholderiales > Burkholderiaceae > Burkholderia > Burkholderia sp. IT-111MI5. The sequence goes on from NZ_CATKIF010000071.1 coordinate 201,845, forward strand.
TGTTTCTCGACGAGATCACCGAGATGCCGGTCGAATCGCAGGTCAAGCTGCTGCGCGTGCTGGAGACGGGGCGGCTCACGCGGCTCGGCTCGACGCGCGAGATCGACGTCGACGTGCGCATCGTCGCCGCGACGAACCGCGATCCGGAAGCCGCGATGGCGGACGGCAAGCTGCGGCCCGACCTGTTTCACCGGATCAACGTGTTTCCGATTCCGTTGCCGCCGCTGCGCGAGCGCGGCGACGACATCCCGATGCTCGCCGACGCGTTCCTGCAGCATTTCAACGAAGAGAGCGGCCGGCATCTGCGCTTCGCGCCGGCCGCGCGCGAAGCGCTGAAGACCCACGAATGGCCCGGCAACGTGCGGGAACTGCGCAACTTCGTGCAGCGCGCGAGCATCTTCAGCGATGCGGACGTGATCGAGACGCTGCCGCCGCCGATCATGGAAGAGCTGTCGAACATGGTCGATTCGCACGAGGATCGCGTGACGGTGCCGTTCGGCACGCCGCTCGAGGAAGTCGACCGGCGGCTGATCCTCGGCACGATCGCGCAATGCGGCGGCGTGAAGGCGCAGGCGGCCGAAGTGCTCGACGTCAGCCTGAAGACGATCTACAACCGGCTCGCGCAACTGGAAGACGAAGCGGACAAGCCGGATTCCTGATGCCGCCGCGCCCGCGCCCGTGCACCCGTTCCCGCGTGGCGTCGCGCATCGTCGTCGCGCGGCAGGAGCGTATCCGATGATCGACTTCTCGCGAATGCGCGCCGGGAATTACGCAACGGCCGTGATGCTGGTCGCGATCGCGACCGTGCTGCAGGCGCTCGCGATCCGCTTTGGCGGCGTGAACCTGCCGTTCGTCCTCTACTATCCGTTGCTCGCGGGCGCCGCGTGGGCCACTTCGTTCCTGTTCGGAATGGTGGCGACCGTGATCAGCGGCATGCTCGTGTGGACGCTGTTCCTGTCCGATCCGGCTGCCTATACGGAGCCGCTGCCCGAGCGGCTCGTCCGGCTCGGGATGCTCGTGCTGGTCGGCGCGCTCGTCTGCGCGATTGCGTCGATGCTGCGGCACGCGCGACTCACGAACGAACACGCGCGCCGGCGCGAAGCGGCCGCGCATCGGCGGCTCGCAGCCATGTTGCAGGCGCTGCCGCATGGTGTGATCGCAACCGATACGAACGGACGGCTCACGTACATGAACGCGGCCGCGGCCGCACTCGTCGGCTGCACGCCGGGCGATGCGACGGGCCGCGCCGCGCGCGACGTGCTGCGGGTGTTCGATCGCGCCGGCCGCCGCGTGCCTGCGACGCCGCTCGATCGCGCGCTCGGCGGCGCGGGCGTCGTGTCCGATCAGCACTGGCTGCATGCGGACGGCCGCGAGCCGGTGCCGATCGTCGAGGTCGCGTCGCCGATCGCCGATACCGACGGCAACATCGACGGCGCGGTGCTGCTGTTGCGCGATGCCGGCGCGGATCGTTCGCGCGTCGACGCGTCGCGGCTGCAGCGCGCGGTGGTCGACGCATCGCCGGACGCGATCGTCGGCGTCGATGCCGACGGCCGCATCGTCAGCTGGAACCCGGCCGCGCAGCGCCTGTTCGGCTATGACGAAGGCGATGCGCTCGGGCGCGCGTTCGAATCGCTGGTCGCGATGCGCTGGCTGAAACGCAGGCCGTTCGCCGAATTGTTCGACGATATGCGCGAACCGGTCGGGCCGATCGACCTGCTGTGCGTGCGACGCGATGGCCGGCGCTTTCGTGCGACGGCGGCGGCGGGCCCGGTGAGCGGCGACGCGCGTGCGTGCGTCGCGCTGTCGCTGACATTGCGCGAAACCGGCGCGCAGCGCCTGCGCGACCTGCGCACGCTGCGCTCGCTGCAGCGCGCGCGCCATGCACGCGACCAGGCCGATACGTCGAACCGCCTGAAGGACGAATTGCTTGCGACGGTGTCGCACGAATTGCGCACGCCGCTGAACGTGATCTACGGCTGGGTCGAGGTGTTGCGCAACTCGGGCGACGACGCGCTGCAGCAGCAGGCGATCGACGCGATCGACCGCAGCGCGCGCTCGCTCACGCGGATGGTCGGCGACATCCTCGACGCATCGTCGCTCGCGACCGGCAAGCTGCAGCTCGACGCGATGCCGGTGGATGTCGTGCGGCTGTTCTCCGACTCGGTCGGCGCGTTCCAGACGGCCGCGTCGTCGGCCGGTATCGTGCTCGAGTTCGAATGCACGGCGGCCACCTGCATCGTGTCGGGCGATGCCGAGCGGCTGCGGCAGATGCTGTCGAATCTCGTGTCGAACGCGCTCAAGTTCACGCCGAGCGGCGGCGCCGTGACGGTCGCGCTGGCGCGTGTCGATACGCGCGTGGTGCTGACCGTGTCCGACACCGGGCAGGGTATCGCGGCGGAGTTCGCGCCGTTCGTGTTCGACATGTTCCGCCGTGCGGACGATTCGCCCGCGTCGTCGCGGCGCGGCCTCGGGCTCGGCCTGTCGATCGTGCGGCATATCGCCGAACTGCACGGCGGCAGCGTGGCCGTCCAGAGCGCGGGCCGCAATCGCGGCGCGACGTTTACGGTGACGCTGCCGGCCGGCTGGCAGCCGATGGGCGCGATGGCCTGGGGGATCGCGCAGGCGGATGGCCGTCACGAGCCGCTCGTGCTGGATACGCAGCGCATCCTGATCGTCGACGACGATGCAACGACGCGCGCAAGCCTGACCGCCGCGCTGACCACGTTCGGCGCGACCGTCGCGATCGCGTCGTCGGGCCGGGAAGCGCTCGCGGTGGCCGCCGACATGCGGCCGACCGTCGTGCTGTCCGATCTCGCGATGCCGGACGGCGACGGCTTCTGGTTGCTCGACGCGCTGCGGCGCAGCGCGATGAACGGCGACGGTGCGCTGACCGACCTGCGGGTGCTGGCCGTGACCGCGCACGCGGGCCTCGCCGACGAACGCCGCGCGCTCGAAGCCGGGTTCGAAGGTTATCTGTGCAAGCCCGTCGACGTGCGCGAACTGGCACGCAAGATTGCGCAGATAACGAAGCGCAACGGTTGACGCCGCGCATGCGGTAGCGCGCCGTCGCGCCGAGGATTCCACAGGCATATCTTTCCCGCGCCGGCGCGGGTTCGCCGATCGATGCGATTCCCTGCATGATGTCGCCGCCGATGCAGATGGGCGCGTCGACGCGCGCCCGTTGCCCACCCAATACACGCCTGTTACCCGCCCGTTACCCATCGCCGGGCAATCGTCATGCCCGGCAGATACACGCCGAAAAAATTACAACGCATTGGATGAAAGCACCTCCACAAGGCGCCACGCGCGTGCATGCGGCGCCGGCGCCGCGGCACGCGCCTTGCGCGGGTGACACGTGCCCGCCGGCCATGCCGGCCCGACGAAAGGAGGTCACGATGAGGATATTCCCGCTGCAAGCCCGTTCCGCGCGATCGGGCAGTTACCCCGCGAAGCGCATCGGCATGGCCGTCGCGATTGCCGCGGCCACGGCATGCGCAATGGTCGCGCCGAACGTACTCGCCGCCGGCGACGACAGCGCCGCGTCGTCGTCGCATTCGACGACCGGCACGAAGATCCGCGACGCGACGATCACGACCAAGGCGAAGGCCGAACTCATCGGCACGAGCGGCCTGACGGCCGGCGACATCCATGTGAAGACGCGGCGCGGCATCGTGACGCTGACCGGCAGCGTGCCCGACGAGCAGCAGCGTACGCAGGCCGTCGGCGTCGTGAAGCAGCTCGACGGCGTACGGAGCGTGCGCGATCAGCTGACCATCCGGCCCAAGTGACGTCGGCGCCGTAACAGGAGTCCAGTCATGAACTGCATGCTCAAACCGGTCGGCGAGCAGACGATCGTGATTACCGGCGCGACCAGCGGCATCGGCCTCGTCACCGCGCGCAAGGCGGCACGGCGCGGCGCGAAGCTCGTGCTGTTCGCACGCAACCAGGAGGCGCTGAACACGCTGTGCGACGAAATCCGCCAGCACGGCGGTCTCGCGGTGCCGGTCGCCGGCGACGTCGGCAACATCGAGGATCTGCAGCGCGCGGCCGCGACCGCGGTCGATACATATGGTGGTTTCGACACGTGGATCAACAACGCGGGCGTGTCGATCTTCGGCACGGCGGCTGCCGTGCCGCTCGAGGATCAGCGGCGGCTGTTCGATACCAACTACTGGGGCGTCGTGCATGGGTCGCTCGTCGCGTCCGACCATTTCCGGCGCAAGAGCGATTTCCACGGAGGCGCGATCATCAACATGGGCAGCGAGGCGTCCGACGCGCCGGTGCCGCTGCAAAGCGCCTACGTCGCGTCGAAACATGCGGTGAAGGGCTTCACCGATTCGCTGCGGCTCGAAATGGAAGCGGACCACCTGCCCGTATCCGTCACGCTGATCAAGCCGGCAGCGATCGACACGATGTTCGTGATGCACGCGAAGAACTACATGAACGTCGAGGCGAAGCTGCCGCCGCCGATCTACGACCCCACCCTCGTCGCCGACGCGATCCTGTTCGCGGCCGCGCACGCGCGCCGCACGCTGTTCGTCGGCGGCGCCGCGAAATTCGCGTCGGCGAGCGCGTACCACGCGCCGCACCTGTTCGATCGCGTCGCGGCCACGCTGTTCTCGCGCGGCCAGCGCACGGTGCGGCCCGCGCGGCCGCGCGACGACAACGCGCTGTACGAGTCGCGCCACGCGCTGCACGAGCGCGAAGGCATGGACGGGCCGGTGCTGCGCGGTTGCGCGTACAACACGGTGGTGCAGCGGCCGGAGGTCGCGGGTGCGGTCGCGCTGGGCGCGGCGCTCGTGGTCGCCGCGCTCGCGCGTTCGCGACGCGCTTCCACGTGAGCCGAGCCCGGCATTTTTTCCGAAGGAGGCTTCGATGACATCCCGATTGCATACGGGCCACGAACTCAGTCGCTCGCGTTCGCACGAAGGCGAGCGCGCGGTGCAGGACCGCGACAAGGGCGGCCACCAGGCAGGGCACGGCAAGGCGCCGGGCCCGGTCGACATCCGGAAGACGCTGAAGGGGCTCGACTATCCGGCGAGCAAGGCGGACGTCGTCCAGTGCGCGGAGCGCGCGCATGCGGACCGCGGCGTGATCGACCTGCTCACGCGCATTCCCGATCGCGAATACGGCACGCCGGCGTCCGTGTCGAAGGAACTCGGGCGGCTGATGTGAGCGCCGCCGTGCCGCGCCGTACGCCCGGCGCACCGTTACGAGGAGACGAACATGGCGATGATCGTCGCAGGCCGCTTCACGACGTTCGATGAAGCGGAAGGCGGGGCGCGCTATCTGTACGAACGCGCGTTCGGCCCGGACGACGTGTCGATCTTCTTCCTGAACCCGGGCGGTCAGCACGCGCGCTTTCCGATCGGCGGCGACGTGTATGCCGACTCGGCGGCTAAGCCGGGCGGCCGCGGCGCGATGATCGGCGCGATGCGCGGGTTGCTGATCGGCGCCGTCGCGGGGCTGGCCGTTTACGCACTCGGCGTGCGCGAGTGGTTCGTACCGGCCGCCGGCGCGCTGGCCGGCGCGTATCTCGGCGCGTTCGGCGGCGCGCTCGGCCGGATGCGCGGCGAGCGCGCCGAAGGCAAGGGCGCGCTCGCGCACAGCGACACCGGCGTGATCCTGGCCGCGCGCGTGACGTCCGATACCGCGAACACGGCGGAGGGCGTGCTGCGCGCGAGCGGCGCGATGTCGATCGAGCGCGTCGAAGGCGACTGGCAGGACGGCGAATGGCGCGACTTCGATCCGGTGCGCCGGCCGGACGACGCCGCGCCGGGGAGCAGGACGAACTGATCGGCTGCAACGTGCCGCTCGTGTCCGATTTCGCGAGCGGCGGGACGGGCCGGACGTCGCGCCCGAACGACGGTTCGATCGCCGGCGGCTGGCGGTTGCCCACCACGGCCGCCCCCAAGCAAGGAGAAATCGCATGAAGTACTTCAACTGGACGATCGCGGCACTCGCCGCGCTCGCTGTCCCGGGCCTCGCGCATGCGCAGATGCCGGGCGGTGTGATCGACCCGTCGTCGGGTGCAGGCGACGCGCGGATCGCGAAGGCGCCGCAAGGCAGCGACGCGGAATTCATCGACAAGGCCGCGATCGCCGGCAAGGCCGAGGTGCAGGCGAGCCAGCTTGCGCTGAAGCAGGCGCAGTCGCCGGACGTGCGCGCGTTCGCGCAGCGCATGGTGGCCGATCACGGCAAGGCGAACGCGCGGCTGAACGAGATTGCCGCGCGCAAGGGCATGAAGCCGCAGGCCGATCAGATCGCGGACCCGGACGTCGAAGCGCTGCGCGGCAAGAGCGGCCGCGATTTCGACGTCGCATACGTCGCGGCGGCCGGCCCCGATGCGCACCGCAAGGCCGTCGCGCTGTTCGAAGGCGAGGCGCACGACGGCAGGGACGCCGAACTGCGCGCGTTCGCGAGCACCGCGCTGCCGACGCTCAGGCATCACCTGAGCATGGCGCAGGCGCTCGAACGCAAGGTGGGCGCGCAATAACGCGTGCCCGTTCAACCCCGGGCCGCATGCGCGGCCGTATCCTGGAGACATTCATGGCACACCGGCAACAGAAGCACGAAGGCATCCGCGAACTGCTTTGTCAGGCGTATGAAACCGAGCTTGGCGGCGCGAAGATCTACGAGGCTGCGCTGCAGTGCGCGACCGACGAGGATTTGCACAAGGAATGGGAGAAGTACCACCGCGAGACGCTGCATCATCAGGAGGTGCTGCGCAAGGTGTTCGACGCGCTCGGCATGGACCCCGACGCGCAGTCGCCCGGACGCAGCGCGGTGGCAGCCACCGGGAAGTCGCTCGTCCACGTGATCGAGCAGGCGCGCAAGCAGGCCGATCCGGCCGTCGCGCAGGTCGTCGCGGCCGAATGCGTGGTGCTCGCCGAGACCAAGGACCATCTGAACTGGGAACTGATCGGCTATGCGGCGGACCAGTTGTCGGGCGATGCCGCGAAGGTGCTGAAGGGCGCGCACGACGAGGTCGAGGCCGATGAGGATCACCACCTGTACCACACGCGCGGCTGGGCACGCGAGATGTGGATCGAGTCGATGGGCTTCAAGGCCGTGCTGCCGCCGCCGGAGGAAGTGAAGAAGGTCGAGTCGGCGGCCGATGCGGCACGCGCCGAACGTTCGCGCGGCAAGATGATGTGACGGGCTGATGTGACGGGCGCGCCAGCCGGGCAGCGGCGGATTGCCGGCGGCCCGGCTGCCATCACGTGCCATCACGTTGTGGGCGCAACGATTCGACCGAGCCGGATCGCGTCAGCATGTCGACGACCATCCACAGCGTGTTGAAGCCGAACTGGCTGCCCGCCTGCGCGTAGACGGCGACGTTGCTCGGGTCGGCGTCGGATGCGCCCGCGAGCAGGCCCGGGCCGAGCCGCCGGTATCACGGCTTGGCGGCCGCGCGCGGCACGGCGGCGCGTCCGGCCGCGCACGCCAGCACGCCGGCGAAGACGAGCAGCGCCGCGCTCGTCGCGAACGTCGCCCGATAGCCGTGCGCGTCGTACAGCAGGCCGCCCGTCGTCGCGCCGAGCGCGATCGCGAGCTGCACGACCGCGACCATCAGCCCGCCGCCGGCTTCGGCATCGTGCGGCAGCGTGCGCGCGAGCCACGTCCACCAGCCGACGGGCGCGGCCGTTCCGGTCAGCCCCCACAAGGCAAGCAGGCCCGCGGTGGCCGCCGTCGACGCGCCGCACCATGCGAGCGCGACGGCGATCGCCGCCATCAGCAGCGGGGTGACGACGAGCGTCCGGTAGAGCGCGTTCTTCAGGAACGCACCGATCAGGATCGTCCCCGCGACACCGGCCACGCCGATGACGAGGAGCATCAGCGACAGCGCGGTATGGCCGACGTGCGTCACCGTTTCGAGGAAGGGGCGCAGGTACGTGAACAGCGCAAACTGCCCCATGAACAGCAGGTTGACGGCCGCCATGCCGAGCGCGACCGGCCGACGGGCGAGCAGCGTCAGCGCATTGGCCGGCGCCGCGCGTGACGCGGTTTTCATTGGCGGCAGGCTGACGAGCTTCCAGCCGAACGCGATCGCCGCGATCGGCACGACGCAAAAGAACGCCCAGCGCCAGCCGACGATGCCGCCGAGAAAGCTGCCGAGCGGCGCGGCGGCGACGGTCGCGAGCGCATTGCCGCCGTTGACGATCGCGAGCGCGCGCGACACCTGCGCATCGGGCACCAGGCGCATCGCGGTCGCGGCCGACATCGACCAGAAGCCGCCGATCGCGATGCCGATCAGCGCGCGCCCCGCGATGAAGGCGGGGTAGTTCGGCGCGAGTGCGACGACCGTGCCGGACACGATCGTCAGCAGCGTCAGCACGAGCAGCAGCCGCTTGCGGTCGCGCCTTCCGGCCAGCGACGCGATCAACAGGCTCGTCGCGAGCGCGAATGCACCGGACACGGAAATCGCCTGGCCCGCCCGGCCTTCGCTGATATGCAGGTCGCTCGCGATCGGCGTCAGCAGGCTGACCGGCATGAATTCGGACGCGACGAGCACGAACGCGCCAAGCGCCATCGCGAGGACGGCGCCCCATGCGGCGGGGCGAACGGTCGCGTCGTCGCGATCGGAGGTGGAAGCGGCTTGCATCGTCGACATCGGCTCGGGTCGGGTGGAATCGCGGCGCAAACGCGCGTCAGTCGCAGCGGGCGCCGGCCGTGCTGCGATCGGCCACGCGGGTGCGGCCACCGGCATCGCGCGCGCCGGTTACGCTTGCAGCCGCGGCCTGTGCGTCGTCGACCCACGTGCGCGGATTGGCGCGCGCCGGATTGAAACCGGCGGCTTCGTAGCGAATCATGTCCTCGCGCACCTGCTCGCGCGTCAGCCCGAGCGCATGAGCGAGCAACGGGCTGGAGGCGGCAAGCGCGACTGCGAAAAAGCGAAGAAGAGGTTTCACGAGCGGGCTCCGGGAAAGAATGCGTGGACGGTCCCGACGCGTGCGGTGGCCGCGCGGGAACCGGAAGGCTTCGCAGTCTATCGGCTCGAACCCGATCGATTAAGTAGCACGGCGCGCTTGGACTTATAAGCTGCGCCGATGAATCGGCGGAAGTCGCGTCGGGCGGTCCCGGGCGGTGTCGGTGCTAGGATGGGCGTCCGTTTCGACAGGAGCCGCCCGACATGCCGCGCGAAAACCTCAACGATCTGCTCGTGTTTCTCGCGGTGGCGCGCGACCGGAGCTTCACGCGCGCGGCGGCCCGGCTCGGCGTGCGGCTGCTGACGCGCACGACACGCAGCGTGTCGACGACCGAAGCAGGGGAAGAACTGTTTCAGGCCGTCGCGCCGCGCATCGACGAAATCGAAATGAAGCTCGCCGCCGTGTCCGATTTCCGCGACAAGCCGGCCGGTGTCGTGCGCATCACTGCCACCGAGCATCCGATCGACACGATCGTGTGGCCGAAGCTCAGGAAAGTGCTGCCCGATTTCCCGGACATCCGCGTCGAGCTGTCGGTCGACTACGGGCTGTCGAACATCGTCGAGGAACGCTACGACATCGGCGTGCGTTACGGCGACCAGGTCGCGAAGGACATGATCGCGGTGCGCATCAGCCCGGACATCCGGATGGCGATGGTCGCGTCGCCCGCCTATCTCGACGGTCGCAAGCCGCCGAAAACGCCGCAGGACCTGCTCGACCACGACTGCGTGACGCTGCGGCTCGCGACCGCGAAGGGCATCTATGCGTGGGAGCTGAAGAAGGGCAGGAACGAGATCCAGGCGCGCGTGAACGGACGGATCACCTGCAATACGCAGCCGCACATGGTGCAGGCCGCGCTCGACGGGTTCGGGATCGCGTTCGTCACCGAAGACATCGTACTCGAACACGTGCGCAGCGGCACGCTGCGCATCGTGATGCCGGACTGGTGCCCGGTCTTTCCCGGCTATCACGCGTATTATCCGAGCCGCCGCCAGGCATCGCGCGCGTTCTCCGTCGTGATCGATGCGCTGCGGCACCGCGCGTAGCAGGCGTCGGAGCCGGGCATCTCCCGGCTGGGTGAGCTTGCCCGAATCATGCAAAATACCCGGCATCTGAAATGTGGAGACGTGGTCCGTGGGAATCAACTTCGATTTGACCGATTTGCAGGCGTTTCGCGCGGTGGTGGAGCTGGGAAGCTTCCGAAAGGCTGCCGACGCGATCAGCATTTCGCAGCCCGCGCTGAGTCGCCGGATCGACAAACTCGAGGAAGCGCTCGGCGTGCGGTTGTTCGAGCGCACCACCCGCAGCGTTACGCTGACCACCGTCGGGCGCGTGTTCGCGCCGAGCGCCGAGCAACTGCTGGACGATCTCGACGTCGCGCTGCTCGGCATCCGCGACGTTTCGTCGAGCCGCCTCGGTCATGTGACGATCGCATGCGTGCCGTCGGTGGCCTACTACTTCCTGCCGAACGTGATCGCGAGCTATCATCGCCGCTTTCCGCGCATCAGGGTCAAGCTGCTGGATGCGAGCGCGAACGACGTGCTGGGCGCGGTCATCAGCGGCGAGGCCGATTTCGGCGTGAGTTTCATGGGCAGCCAGGAGCCGGAGATCGAGTTCAAACTGCTGCTGCAGGAACGATTTGTTGCCGCGTGCCGGCGCGATCATCCGCTCGCGCGCAAGAAGCGCGTGACCTGGAACGAGCTTTACGAGTACGAGTATGTGTCGGTGGACAAGACTTCCGGCAACCGCCTGCTGCTCGACCAGGCATTGACGACCGTCGCGCCGCGGGCGCCGAGCGTGTGCGAGACGCGCCACGTGACGACCCTGCTCGGATTGATCGAAGCCGGGCTCGGCGTCGCCGCGGTACCGTCGATGGCGATGCCCGGACACGACCATCCCGTGCTCACGAGCGTGCCCCTGGTCGAACCGGTGGTCAAGCGCCGGGTGGGCATCGTGAAACGGCGCGGCCGCGCGCTGACGCCGGCCGCGGAGGAGTTTCACCGGGCGATCGTCGACGCGAAACGCGCCGGTGCGGCAAGCGGCGACGCATCCCGATGACGACGATCGGGCCTACGGCCGGAACATCGGGGAGCACCGCATCGTGAGGCTGGCAAGACCGCTTCGTTCGCTCTACGTGCAGGTTCTGCTGGCGATGGTGCTCGGCGTGAGCGTCGGCCACTTCTGGCCGTCGGCGGGCGCGCTGCTCAAGCCGCTCAGCGATGCATTCGTCGGCCTCGTGCGGATGATGATCGCGCCGATCGTGTTTTGCACGATCGTCTCCGGCATCACGTCGCTGGCGAACGGCAAGGCCATCGGGCGCACGATCGTGCGCGCGCTGGTGCTGTTCTATCTGCTGACCGCCGCCGCACTCGCATTCGGGCTCGTCACCGCGTTCGTGCTGCGGCCCGGCGCCGGCATGCACGTCGACGTGCGCCATCTCGATTCGAGCATCCTCGCGCAATATGTACGGCATGCGCAACCGCACGGGCTCGTCGAGTTCGCGCTGAGTGTGATCCCGGACACGATGCTCGGCGCGTTCCGCACGGGCGAGGTGCTGCCGGTGCTGCTGCTGTCGCTGCTGTTCGGTTTTTCGCTGAACGCGTATCCGCAGGCCGGTCGGCCCGTGCTGGCGCTGATCGACGGCGTCGCGCAGATCGTCTTTCGCGTGCTCGCGATGATCATGCGGCTCGCTCCGCTCGGCGCATTCGGCGCGATGGCGTTCACGGTGGGCCGCTTCGGCATCGGCTCGGTCGGCTCGCTCGCGAGGCTGATGGCGTCGTTCTACGTTGCCTGCGTGCTGTTCGTTGCGCTGGTGCTTACGCCGCTCGCACGACTGCACGGTTTCGCGTTGTGGCGGCTGTTGCGCTACCTGCGCGAGGAATTGCTCATCGTCCTCGCGACCTCGTCCACGGAGCCGGTGTTGCCGCGGCTGATCGTCAAGCTGGAGTCGCTGGGGTGCGACAAGGGCGTCGTGGGGCTCGTGCTGCCGGCCGGCTACTCGTTCAACCTGGACGGCACCGCGATCTACCTGACGCTCGCGGCGTTGTTCATCGCGCAGGCGTGCGACGTGCCGCTTTCCGCGCCGCAAATCGCGGCGATGCTCGCCGTCATGCTGCTCACGTCGAAGGGGGCGGCCGGCGTGTCCGGCAGCGGGCTCGTCGCGCTCGTCGCGACGCTCGCCGTGATGCCCGACCTGCCGGTTGCCGGGGTCGCGCTGCTGGTCGGCATCGATCGCTTCATGTCCGAGGCGCGCGCGCTGACGAGCGTGATCAGCAATGCGTGCGCGGTGATCTTCGTTTCGTCGTGGGAAGGGGAGTGCGATCGTGCGCGGCTCGCGCGGGTACTGAGCGCGGCCGAGCCGGCGAACCTCGACTGCGCCGATGATGCCGCGGACAACGCCGGGCGCGACGGGAAGGCTGTCTGACGCACGCCTTCCCGTGGCTCGTGCTCAAGGGGCGGAGACGGAATCCAGTCCGGTCGACTTTACTTGCGCCTGCACGTCGGGCGATGCGAGATAGTCGAGGAGTGCCTTCGCTTCCTTTGGATGTTGCGCGCCGACGGGGACGCCGGCGGCGAAGCGTGTGACGGACTGCAGCGATTCGGGAATCTTGCCGACGAAGGTCGCGCCCTGGACGGGCAGCAGTTCGCTCACCTGCTGGAAGCCGATTTCGTAGTCGCCGTTCGCGACCACGGACGCGACCGGAATCCGCGGGATCATCTTCGCCTTCGATTTCATCTGATCGTCGATGCCGAGCTTCCTGAACAACTCCCGCTCGATGTAGACGCCGCTCGCGCTATCCGAGTAGGCGACCGACTTTGCATGCAGCAGCGCTTGCTTCAGGCCTTCGGCCGAGCTGATGTCGGGTTTCGCCGCGCCGTCGCGCACGACCATGCCGATGCGGGAATCGGCCAGCTCGACGCGCGATTCGGGGATTACCTTGCCTTGCGTGATCAGGTCGTCGAGCGCGTAGCCGACCATGATCACCGCGTCGGCAGGCTCACCGCGCGCGAGCCGGTTCGGAATCGCTTCGGGCGCCTTGCCCATCGACGGGCCGAGCGCGGTGTCGAGCGTGTTGCCCGTGCGGGACGCGAACTGCGGGCCAAGGAGCTTGTAGGCCGCGGTGAAGCCGCCCGAGCTCATTACGTGCAGCTCGGCGGCCTGTACATTCGCGGTGACTGCGGCGGTGGCGACGAGCGCGGTCGCGCACAGTTTCAGGAGCGGGTTTTTCATGGTTGTCGTCGTGCGGAGTCGGGGCAGGTTGCTCGGTTTGGGGCTTCAGTGCGCGGGCGTCAGCGTCGGCGTCCGGCGGCGATAGAGGGCGAACGTCGCCAGCAGCGCGCACACCGCGGCGAGGCTCATCCAGTAGCCCGGCGCAGCCTTGTCGCCGGTCATGTGAATCAGCGCCGTCGAGATGGCGGGCGTGAAGCCGCCGAATACGGCCGTCGCGAGGCTGTAGGCGAGCGAGAAGCCTGCCACGCGCACCTCCACCGGCATCACTTCCGTCAGCGCGACGATCATCGCGCCGTTATAGATCCCGTACATGAACGACAGCCACAGAAGGACGAGCAGCATGTTGACGAACGACGGCGCATGAGCGAGCAGCGACAGCGCAGGATAGGCGGTCGCGATCGCGAGCACCGTCATGCCGACGAGCAGCGGCCGGCGGCCGATCCTGTCCGACAGCGCACCGCCGATCGGAAGCCACACGAAGTTCGACACGCCGACGCACAGCGTCACGAGCAGGCTGTCCGCGGTGCTCAGGTGCAGAACCGTCTTGCCGAAGGTCGGCGCGTAGACCGTGATCAGGTAGAAGCTCGTGGTCGTCATCGCGACCAGCATCATGCCTGCGAGAACCACGCCCCAGTTCTGGACCAGCGTACCGAACACTTCCTTCATGCCGGGACGATGCCGGCGCGCCTTGAATTCCTGCGTTTCCTCCAGGTTGCGACGCAGCATGAAAATGAACGGCACGATCGTGCAGCCGACGAAGAACGGCACGCGCCATCCCCATGCGGCGATGGCCGATGCGCTGAGCCATTGATTGAGCGCGAAGCCGAGGCCCGCCGCGACGACGATCGCGACCTGCTGGCTGGCCGACTGCCAGCTCGTGTAGAAGCCCTTGCGGCCGGGCGTGGCCATCTCGGCAAGATAGACCGACACGCCGCCCAGCTCGGCACCTGCCGAAAAGCCCTGCAGCAGTCGCCCGATCAGCACGAGCGCGGGTGCGAGCAGGCCGATCGTCGCGTAGCCCGGTACGAACGCGATCAGGATGGTGCCGCTTGCCATGATGGCCAGCGTGACGATGAGGCCCTTGCGGCGGCCGACGTCGTCGATGTACGCGCCCAGCACGATCGCGCCCAGCGGCCGCATCAGGAAGCCGGCGCCGAACACGGCGAACGTCATCATCAGCGAAGCGAACTCGCTCGCGGCGGGAAAGAACACGGCGGCGATCTGCGTCGCATAGAAGCCGAACAGGAAGAAGTCGAACTGCTCGAGGAAGTTGCCGGCCGTGACGCGGAATACCGCGGCGGCCTTCGAACGTCCGGTCGGAAGGCTGGGCGAGGGGTGCATCGGGGGTGTCTCCAGAAAAATTCAGGCAACGCGCGGAAGGCGATCGATTGTCGTTTTGGCAATGTTCGCCCGGAGACGGAGAAACGATAAGTGCGATTTTTGGATGGATTGATGTCGTATGGTTATCAATGGGGTCGGCCGGCAGACGAAAAAAGCCCCGCATGCGCGGGGCGTGTCGGCCGGTCGCGAACGATCAATGAGGGTCGCGGGTGCGCGGATTGTTCAGTTCCTCGGTCGGATCGGTCAGCCCGAGCTCGTCGCCGGGGCTCCAGTACGGCGCACTGCCGTAATACTCGTGCAGCGGCTCGGCCCATTGCGGATCGGCCATCGCCGGCCAGTGGTCCTTGTCGAAGCCGGGGGCGTTCCTGATCCGCTCCGACGACACCGACAGCAGGAAGCACTTGCGCTCGGTGTCGAGCGTCAGCGCGCTCCACGGGATCGCGAGCAGCTTGTCGCCGATGCCGAGCAGGCCGCCGCTCGACAGCACCGCGTACGCGATGCGGCCCGAACGCACGTCGAGCATGATGTCCTTGATCTTGCCGACGTCGTCGCCGTCGGTCGTATAGACCTTGTCGCCTTCCAGCGTATTGGCCGCCATGACGTCGGGGCCGGGACCGGCCGCCGTTGCGGCGCCCTTGCCGATGATGCGGGTCTGACCTTGATTGGAAGTCTGCATGGTGTTTCCTCCAGGCTGCGTGGTGCGCGATCGTGCCCGGGCGGGCCGCGGGTCGCGCGGGTGGTCGGGACGGGGCGAAGCACAGGCTCGACCCGTCACGTCTGCCTCGGCTGCGACACGCCTTCGAGCGTGTTCGCGACGTCGTCGTGCGTCGGGCCGGCCGAGCGCGTCGCGATGTCCGCGAGCGACAGCATGCCGACCAGCCGCTTGTCGTGATCGACGACGGGCAGGCGGCGCAACTGCGCGTCTGCCATGTAGTGCTGGATCTCTTCCAGCGAATCGTCGTCGAAGCACCATTCGATCGGGCCCGACGCGACTTCGTGAATCCGCGTCTCCGGCGGCTTGCCGGCCGAGATCGCGCGCACTGCGAGATCGCGGTCCGTCACCATCCCGATCAGCCGGTTGTTGTCGCACACGGGCAGCGCGCCGATGTCGTAGCGCTCCATCAGTTGCGCGGCATGGCGGATCGAGTCGGTCGGCGCGATGCACACGACGTCCTGCGACATGATTTCGTTGACGCGATGCATGAAAGTCCTCCTTGCAGGTTGGGGGGCGATGTTCCAGCACATTCCATTCAGCAAACCGCATGCCGTGCGGCGCGCGCGGCCTGTCGTTCGTCGCCGTCATCTGTCGCGGCGTTCGCGCTTGTCCTGCCACGGCCCGTCGTCGTGCGTGCCGGGCGGCGTGTCGGGCTCGATGCGCGTGATGCCGCCGGTCGCGGGCGGGTCGCTGGCCGGGAACGTGTCCTCGAGCTGCTTGTCGATATGGCGTTCCGAATGGCGCGTGTGCGTGCGGTCCTCAGGCTTCAGCGGCTGCGATGGGGAGGGTCGCTGCTTGCGCTCCGGCGCGTGGCCGGACCGGGTCGAATCCTTCATGGCGAAGCTCCGTATCGGTAACGATGACGCCGATTTCCCGCAACGGCCGTTCCCGGATCGCACGCGGCACGCGATTTGCCACGTCGGCGGCGAAGACGAAGACGACGATGAATACGTCCATGGCAGCAACGCGCGCGCACCCGGTGCCTGCGGTGCGCGCATCAAGCGGAGACACGACGATGATTCCGAAACGACGACCAGGCGTACGCTACGAGATCAACGTATGCGGCGGCGGATTCGATTCGGTGAAGAGCCATTTCGATACGTGGAAACACGAACCGCTGATCTACCGGCCCGAGCGCCGGATGTTCGAGGGCAAGGCCGACGTGCGGCCGCTCGGCGACGAGACGTTCGGCTCGACCGAGCCGGCGCGCTTCGCGCTGCAGCGCGCATGCGAGCCGGCCGACCCGTATGCGCTGGCGGCGCGTGTGCGGGACGACGGCCGCGAGCTGTGGCTCGTGATGGCCGCGTACGACGCGTAGCGGCGCGCTTGCAAGAATTGCAGCGAACGGTGTAGCGAATGCACGGCGCGCGCCGCGAGCGCGCGCGTATGCGCGGCAGCGCCGGCGTGCGGGCGCCGCGAACGGACGGCACGCGGATTGCGGACCCTGGCCACATCCGTCAGACCACGCAACGATGCGCGCTATGGAGTGCCGATGAATCACGACCGCGATCAGTGGCTGCACCGGCCTGACCCGCCGATGCCCGACGTGGAGCCGGACCCCGAGGCGCCCGATCCCGACGACGTGCTGCCCGACATGCCGGAACGGTACCGCCATCCCGAAGGCGACCCGCCCGGGCATGCGCCGCCGGAACGCGATCCGCCCGTGCGCGCACCGCCGGCGGGCGCGCTGCCGCGAACGCGAATGGAGGGCATGCAATGAGCATCCGTATCAAACCCGGCATGCTGCGCGACATCGCCGAGACGCTCGGCCGCCATTTCGAGGCGCGCGCGATGCCGTTTCATGTCGAGGAGCAGCCGGCCGGCGCATTGCATATCGGTTTTCGCGTCGACGGCCATCCGGCGTCGCTGACCGTGACCTTCGATGCCGACGCGTTCGCCGCGCTCGAACAGGCGGATATCGAGCGGCAACGCGGCACGCTCACGCGCGTCGCGGCCGAATCGACGTGATGATGGCGCGCCGCGCACCCACCGCGTATGCGGGGGATTTTCGTTTCGACCGGCTCTGAGCCGTCGATCCGACGGAGGATTTCGATGAACACGATCCAGACGATACGCGCGGGTGCATGCGCGTTCGCCGCCGCATGTGCGCTGGGCGCATGCACGCAGGGCACCACCTACGGCACGCGCGCGGCGCCGCCCGCACCGCCCGACGGCCATGCGACGCCGCCGAGCGCGACGATGCCTGATGCCAATACGCGCTACGAGACGCGTCCGTCGCCGGGCAACACGATGCCGCAGGGCGCGACCGGCGGCGATCCGGCCGACGTCCCGCCGCCGGGCCCGAACGGCGTGCAGGGCGGCCAGACGCTGCCGGGCACGCCGCCGCCGATGCAGTACTGACGCATTGCGTGTGTCGCACGGCATGCGTGTTGCGGAACGGCATGCGCGCCGCGCATCGCGCCGCGCGGCATGCCGCATTCTTGATGCGGTGAAGGAACGTGATGGCGAAGATGAAACCCGCGGCGTGCCGCGAGTGGATCGTGCAGCAAGAGCGCGACATGGCCGCGTGGCTGCTGCGTCAGCTGCCGGCGCTGACGACGGCATTTTTCCCGATCGCTCGGCCGTCGATCGCATCGATGCGAGGCACGACGAAGCGACAACGACGAGGGCGACCGGGCGCACTTCTTGCCGCGCGAAATGCGTGCCCCAAACTTGCCGCCGGCTTGTAAAAAAGCGGCCCCGCCAGGTTGCGTGATGGGGCATGAACCCGCGAAAGCCCCGGCACGGCGCGCGTGGACGGATTGGCACGAAAGCTGCGTAAACCCTGTCGACGAAATACCGCGAACCGAACCGTCAGGAGGCTTTCGATGTCCGTCTCGCTTGCGCTGCAGATGCGACAGCATCTCGCACTTACGCCGAGGCTTCAGCAGTCGCTGCGGCTGCTGCAGTTGTCCTCGCTCGAGTTTCAACAGGAATTGCGGCAGGCGCTCGACATGAACCCGTTTCTCGAAGACGGCCAGGGCGACGGCGAAGAGGAAGCCGCCGCCGGAACGCCCGAGCAGGCGGCCGAAGCCGCCGCGCCCGAAGCGTCGCCCGAACCCGACGACGTGCGTCCGCCGGACGGCGAGGTGTCGTATACGGCCGCGCCCGCGCCGCGCGGTACGGGCCGCCAGGGCGACGACGCCGACGGCCTGTCGCCCGGCGAATGGATGGCCGCCGAGCCGTCGCTGCATCAGCAGCTGCACGATATGCTGCGGCTCTACCCGCTGAACAAACGCGACCGCGAAGCCGCACGCATCGTGATCGATGCGCTCGACGACGACGGCTACCTGCGCCAGGAGCTGCCCGACCTGCTGGTCGCGGCCGATCCGGCGCTGCTGCTGTCGCAACAGGATCTCGCGGTCGCGCTGCGGCTCGTGCAGATGCTCGACCGCCCGGGCATCGCCGCGCGCTCGCTGTCCGAATGCCTGGTACTGCAGCTCGACGCGATCCCGGCGGGCACGCCGGCGCTCGCGGAAGCGAAGGCGATCGCGCGCGAGCATCTCGAACGGCTCGCGCGCCGCGAGACGGCCGAGATCCAGCGGCGCATCGGCTGCAACCCGCAGACGCTGCACGCCGCATGCGCGCTCGTGCGCGGGCTCGATCCGCGCCCCGGCAATCACTACGGCAGCACGCGCGGCGACTACGTGGTGCCCGACGTGATCGTGCGCCAGGTGCGCGACGAATGGATCGTGACGATCAACCCGGCCGTGCTGCCGCGCGCGCGCCTGCACGAGCGCTATGCGACGCTGTTCGCGCAGTCGAGCGGCGAGCGCGATTCGCCGCTCGGCCAGCAGTTGCAGGAAGCGCGCTGGCTGATCCGCAACGTGCAGAAGCGCTTCGAGACGATCCAGCGCGTCGGCGAATGCATCGTCGCGCGGCAGCGCGATTTCTTCCGCTACGGCGAGATCGCGATGAAGCCGCTCGTGCTGCGCGACATCGCGGATGAGCTCGGGCTGCACGAATCGACCGTGTCGCGCGCGACGGGCAACAAGTACATGGCCACGCCGCACGGTACGTTCGAATTCAAGCACTTCTTCCCGCGCAAGCTCGAGGCGGCGGGCAAGGGCGTGTGCTCGGCAGCGGCCGCCAAGGTGCTGATCCGCGACATGATCGCGGCCGAGCGTCAAACCGATCCGCTGTCCGACGTCACGCTCGCGCAGAACCTCGCGGGGCGCGGCATTCTTCTTGCGCGCCGCACGGTGACGAAGTATCGCCAGGCGATGAAGATCCCGCCGGCCGACCTGCGGCGCCGCGACGCCGCATGACGACCCGGGCGACCCAACCGCGCGCGTGCGGCCTGTTGTACCGACATTGCGTCGTAGTGCGCGCGCCAACGAGAGGAGCGCAACCATGCCAGCAAAATCCCAGGCCCAGCAGCGTGCTGCCGGGGCCGCGCTGTCGGCCAAGCGCGGCGACACGAAGATGAAGGACCTCAAGCCGCCGGCGAAGTCGATGGCCAGGTCGATGAGCGAGAAGGAACTCGAGAAAATGGCTTCCACGCCGGTCCGCGGCAAACCCAGGCACAAGCACGATGCGTGATCGACGACGTGTGTTCGCGACCGCTGTCATTCAGGAGGGCTCCATGCTTCGATACGCCATCATTTTCTTCATCATCGCGCTCGTCGCGGCCGTGCTCGGCTTCGGCGGCATCGCGGCCGGCGCGGCCGAGATTGCGAAGATCCTGTTCTACATCTTCGTCGTGATCTTCCTGGTCACGCTGCTGCTGGGCGTCGTGCGACGATGACCGGCGCGCCCGACCGCTCGCAGCGCGTCGCGGAACTCGAGCACGCGCTCGCGAACGGCTTCCCGTCGGAGTCGACCGTCGTCGTGCATTCGGACGACGCATCCGGGCGGTTGACGATCCAGGTGTCGTGGGTGCGCGTGCCGGTCGACGAAAGTGCGCGCGAATGGCGTTGCACGGTCGACCTGCGGTTCGATCCGCAGGTGGTCGAGCGTTATGCGTGGCTCGGCGAGGACGACCGGCTGCGCGTGCGCACGTATCTGTGCGATGGCGCGCGACGCGCGGTGGACGAACGCAAGCCGCGCGTCGAGGACGACGCGATCGAATGCAACGTGGCGCTCGATATTACGGATGCCGAACTCGACGCGGCGTTGCGCGCGCCCTGACGCCGAGGCCGAGGCCGACGCCGACCGCCGCCCGCGCGCCCGCGCGGCCGCGAGCGCGGCGGACGGCCATCGAATTCCACGAGGACACCTCGATGACGAATCCCCCACCAGCCGGCAAGACGCCGCCGTCCGCGCAGCGAGACGTGCGCGAGGCGTTCAGGCACCTGAAGCCGGTCGCGGCCGTCGGTGGAGGACGGCTATTGACGATCGCCGCGTATCCGCCGGACTCGGCACAACGCGTGGCGGTCGATCCCGACGCGGTAACGCACACGTTCCCGGACGACCTCGGCCGCCATCGGATCCGGGCGCGCAAGCAGCAGGCGGTCGACCTGCCCGCGTAGCAGCGCTGCGATCATGGACGTCGTCGTCGCGCTGTTCGGGCAGGGCCGGATGCTCGGCCCCGGCCAGATGGCGTTGCGTGCGATCGTCGTGTTCGTGATCGCGCTGGTGCTGATTCGCATCGCCGGGCGGCGCGCGTTCGGGCAGCGTTCGCCGTTCGACTACGTGGTCGGCATTCTGCTCGGCGCGATCCTGAGCCGCGCGGTGGTCGGCGCGTCTCCGTTCGTCGCGACCGTCGCGGCGTCGCTCGCGATCGTGCTGCTGCATCGTGCGATCGGCTGGGCATGCGTGCGCTCGCGCCGGCTCGAGCGGATGCTGGTAGGCGCCGAGCGCGAGGTGTATCGCAACGGCCGCTTCGACGACGCACAGATGCGCGCCGCGCTGCTTACGCCGACCGACGTGCGCGAAAGCGTGCGGCAGGCGACCGGCGCGACCGACCTGTCCGACGTCGACGCGGCGATCCTGGAGCGCAACGGACACGTGAGCATCGTGCGGCGCAGCCGCGGCCGCCGGCCGTAGCATCGGCCGAGGACGAAGGCGTCCGGCGCAACGATGCCGCAAGGAGGACACCCATGGCACGGATGATCTGGAAAGGCGCGATCAGCTTCGGGCTCGTTCACGTGCCCGTGCAGCTGTTCCCGGCGACGCGCACCGTGAAGCCGTCGTTCCGGCTGCTCGACAAGCGTTCGATGGACCCGGTCGGCTATCGGCAGATCAACAAGCGCACCGGCAAGGAGGTCGCACGCGAGGACATCGTGCGCGGCTACGAGTACGAGAAGGAGCGCTATGTCGTGCTGACCGACGACGAGATTCGCGCGGCGAACCCCGAATCGACGCAGACCGTCGATATCGTCACGTTCGTCGACGCGGACGCCGTGTCGTTCCTGTATCTCGACACACCGTACTACCTGGTGCCGGACCGCAAGGGCGAGAAGGTCTATGCGCTGCTGCGCGACGCGCTGCAGGACAGCGGCAAGATCGGTATCGCGCACGTCGTGATGCACGATCGCCAGCATCTCGGCGCGCTGATCCCGGTCGGGCCGCTGCTCGCGCTCGATACGCTGCGCTGGCAGGAGGAACTGCGCCCGCTCGACGAGCTGCCGGTGCCGGCCGGCGACGCGAAGCGCGCGGGCGTCAGCGCGCGCGAGCTCGCGATGGCGAAGAAGCTGATCGACGACATGTCGGGCACGTGGACGCCCGACGAGTATCGCGATACGTTCCGCGACGACATCCTCGAACTGGTCGAGCGCAAGGTGCGCGCGGGCAGCGTCGAGGAGATCGAGGATCGGCCGGCGCAAACGGCGCGCACGGCGACCAACGTCGTCGACCTGACCGAGCTGTTGAAGCGCAGCCTGAAGGGCGGCGGCGGCGGCGGCGGCGCGCGTGCCGCGCGCGAGGACGACGACACCGGCGCGTCCGCGCCGCGCACCGCGAGCGGGCGACGCAAGCCGGCCGCGAAGGCTTCCGCCCGGGGCGCCGCGAAAGCAACCGCGAAACGGCCGGCCGCGAAGCAGGGCGCGACGGGTGCGCATGCGGCGAAGAAGACCGCCGCGCGCCGAAAGCACGCCGCATGACACCGCGCGACAGGAGGTGACGCGATGGCCGGCAAGCTCGATCCCTATCGTCGAAAACGCCGCTTCGACGCGACGCCGGAGCCGGAAGGCGCGCACGGGAAGCGTCGCGCAAAGCCGGGCGCCGAGTCGAAGCAGACCAAGCAGACGAAGCCGGCGCGCACGGCTGCCCGGGCGCGCCATCCGTTGCGTTTCGTGATCCAGGAACATCACGCGACGCGGCTCCATTACGACTTCCGTCTCGAACTCGACGGCACGCTCAAATCGTGGGCCGTGCCGAAGGGGCCGAGCGTCGATCCGTCGGTGAAGCGTCTGGCCGTGCAGGTCGAGGACCATCCGCTCGAATATGCATCGTTCGAAGGCGAGATTCCGCCCGGACATTACGGCGCGGGCACGGTCGTCGTGTGGGACGAAGGGACGTGGACGCCCGACGGCGGCGTCGCGCAGGCGCGCGACGGCTATCGCGCGGGCAAGCTGACGTTCCGGCTCGATGGCGAAAAGCTGCACGGCGGCTGGGCGCTCGTGCGCAGCGGGCGGCAGCAGGGCCGCCAGCCGCAATGGCTGCTGATCAAGGAGCGCGACGACGACGCACGCGATGCGGACGAATTCGATGTCGTCGCGCAGCAGCCGGGCAGCGTGCATGACCGCAGTGCGCGGGCCGCGCGCGCGGCGCCCGCCGATGCATCACCGTCCGCACGCACGTCCGCACGCTCGTCACGACGCAGCCGCGACGATGCGCCCCGTACACGCGGCACGCCGCGCGACCGCAAGGATCGCAAGCCGCCAGCCGACGTCGACGCCGACCTGTCGCACGTCGAAGGCGCTGTCCGCGCACCGCTGCCCGAGCGCGTCGCGCCGCAGCTCGCGACGCTGGTCGATGCTCCGCCCGCGCAAGGCGACTGGCGCTACGAAGTGAAGTTCGACGGCTACCGGATTCTCGCGCGCGTGTCGGGCCGCGGTGCGCGGCGGCACGTCGCGCTGATGACGCGCGAGGGCCGCGACTGGACCGCGAAGCTGCGTGCGCAGCGCGATGCGCTCGCGGCGCTCGAGATCGAAAACGCGTGGTTCGACGGCGAGGCCGTCGTGCTCGGCGACAGCGGCCTGCCCGACTTCCAGGCGCTGCAGAACGCGCTCGGCGCGGGCCGTTCCGACGCGGTCACGCTGTTCGTGTTCGATCTGCCCTATCTGAATGGCCGGGATCTGCGCGAGGTGCCGCTCGCCGCGCGCCGCGCGTTGCTCGAACCGCTGCTGGCGGGCAGCGACGCCGCGCGGCTGCGCTATTCGCCGGATCTCGGCGGCGACGTCGCGTCGCTGATCGCGAGCGCGTGCGACACCGGCCTCGAAGGCTTGATCGGCAAGCGCGCGGATTCACGCTATCGCGCCGGCCGCTCGGCCGCATGGATCAAGCTCAAATGCCGGCGGCGGCAGGAGTTCGTGATCGGCGGCTACACGGAGCCGTCGGGCAGCCGGCACGGCTTCGGCGCGCTGCTGCTCGGTGTGTACGAGCCTGAATCGGGCGGCAAGCGGCGGCGCGGCACGCCGCCGTTGCGCTATGTCGGCCGGGTCGGCACCGGGTTCGATGCGCGCATGCTCGACCGGCTCGCCGCGATGCTGCGCAGGCACGAACGCGATACGACGCCGTTCGACCCGCCGCCGCGCGAACGGTCGCGCACGCGCGTGCACTGGATCGATCCGACGCTCGTCGCCGAATGCGAATTCGCGGAATGGACGGGCGACGGCATCGTGCGGCAGGCGGCGTTCGTCGCGCTGCGGGAAGACAAGCCGGCGGCGCAGATCGTCCGCGAGATGCCGCGCCACACCGAAACGGAGACGACGATGGACGAACGCGATGCAGCGCACGACAAACATGACAAGCACGACAAGCACGAACGCGCACGGCACACGGATACCGGGAGCGGCCGCAAGCGTCGCGCGACATCGCACGCATCGTCAGGCGACGCGCGCGGCGAATCCGGCGCCGACCAAGTCGGCCGCGTGCGCATCACGCATCCCGATCGCGTGCTCGATCCGCAGCACGGCACGCGCAAGATCGACCTCGCGCATTACTGGCAATGGGTCGCGCCGTGGCTGCTGCCCGACCTGAAGGGCCGGCCCGTGTCGCTCGTGCGCGCGCCGGGCGACATCACGGGCGAGCTGTTCTTCCAGAAACATGCGGAGCGCCTCGAGATTCCGTTCGTCACGCAGCACGAAGGGCTGGATCCCGGCCACGGGCCGCTGCTGTCGATCGACAGCGTCGACGCGCTGCTCGGCGCCGCGCAGATGGGCACGATCGAGCTGCATACGTGGAATGCGCACGCATCCAGTATCGAGCGGCCGGACCGGATCGTGTTCGACCTCGATCCCGATCCGGCGCTGCCGTGGCGCGCGATGATCGACGCCGCGCAACTCGTGCGCGGGCTGCTCGACGAGCTGGGGCTCGCGTCGTTCTGCAAGACGAGCGGCGGCAAGGGGTTGCATGTCGTCGTGCCGATCGCGCGGCACGCGGGATGGGACGAAGTGAAAGACTTCGCGCGCGCGGTCGCGCAGCACGTGGCGGGTGCGCTGCCCGAGCGCTTCACCGCGACGATGGGGCCGCGCCACCGGCGCGGCAAGATTTTCGTCGACTATCTGCGCAACGGCCGCGGCGCGAGCACGATCGCCGCGTATTCGGCGCGCGCGCGGCCGGGCATGGGCGTGTCGGTGCCGCTCGGCTGGGACGAGGTGCCCGATACGACGGGCGGCGCGCAGTGGACGATCGACACGCTGCACGCGCGTCTCGACGGGCTGAAGCGCGATCCGTGGGAAGGTTATGCGGAGGCGCGCCAGCGGATCACCGCGAAGATGCGCGCACGGCTCGGCGCATCGTGAGCATCGCGAGCAGCGGCACGGTGACGCTCATCGCGAGCAGGCCGACGCGGCACGGGACGCGCCACAGCCGGTCGGACGGCGGCACGCGCAGCCGCAGCCCGATCGCGAACAGCGACACGAGCAGCGCAACCTCGACGATTGCGCGCAGCAGCGGCGCGTCCCGTTCGAGGTCGAGACGCAGCAACCCGGTGCCGGCCGGGCCGAGCGCGATGCCGAGAACGAGATAGATCATCGCGGTGCTGCACGGCAGGTGGCGCAGCGCGGATGTCGCGATGCCCATGCCCATCAGCACCGCGCCGGCGATCAGGGACCACGGCGTTTCGTGCATGCGCGCGATTCGGGCGGGGCGATGCGGCGGTGGCCGGCCGCCGTCACGGCTTGCGGCCGAAGGCTTCGCGCAGTTTCCGCTTCGCGCGTTCGAGCGTCGCGCGGCGCGTTTTCGGCAGGTTGCGGCCCGCGCGGTTCACATAGAAGTTCAGCATCGACATCGCCGACTGGAACGGCGAAGACTTGCGGCGGCGGCTCCGTTCGGCCGAGCGCTTCAGCGAAGCGGCGATCGCGCCCGGATCGTCGGACTTGAAGATGTCGGGTTCGATGTCGAGCACGTCGCTTTTTTGCGTGACTTCGGCGGACCAGCGCTTGCGATGTTGCGGATCGGCGCTGCGAGCCCGGCCGGGGCGGCGCGTCGGGCGTTTGCCGTGCGCGCGGGAAGCGGAAGCGGAAGCGGAAGCGGAAGGCATTGCAGGGCTCCGGATGGCGTCGCAGGGACGTACGGGCAACGGCGCCGCAATTCGCGTGCCGCGCGGCGCCCTGCCGCCGGAGGTATGGCCCTTGCTGCAAAGTCCGCGCAGGCGTGCCATTCCGCGCTCTTCGTTCAGCACGAAAACCTCGTGACATCCGCATTACATCCGCATACGAACCGAATGGCCGGCGCCGTTTGAAGCGAGCGCGCGCGGCCACCACGCAGGAGGACACCATGCGATCGAACTCCCGGATCAGTCTGGAAGACGATGCAACGGACGCCGACACGGCCGACGCCGGCGATCTCGATACGACGGTCCGTCTCGACGTCGAGACAGGCACGGTCACGTTTCATGCGGCGTGGTCGATGGAGGCCGATGCGCCGCCCGATACGGGGCGGCATTCGGTCGTGCTGGTGCTCGACTGCGACACGATGGAACGCTACGCGGGCCTCGACGACGGCGCCCGGATGCGCGTGCACACGATGCTGCACGAGGCCGTGCGGGACATGCTCGATCGGCTCCCCGACAACGACGACGATCTGACGCTGACGGTCGAACTGACCGACGCGATGCTCGATGCGGCAACCCGCCTGCAGTAATCGTGCCGGGTCGGGTTACACGCCGTTGAAATCTTTTCAGCCCGTGCGCGGCGGCGCGGCATGGGCCGGTTTCGGCCGGTCTCTTGTCGCCGTCGTCCGGTCGGTCGCACGCGGCACGGCGATTGCTCCGTGACCGGGACGGCATAAAGGGTGCCGCGGCATCCACGGAGGTTTCCATGAGCGGCAGACTGGACCATTGCAAGGTAGCGATCCTCGCGGTCGACGGCTTCGAGGAGGCCGAGCTTGTCGAACCGCAACGCGCGCTGGCGGCCGAAGGTGCGCAGGTCGACGTGATTTCGCAGAAACGCGGCGAAATCCAGGGGTTCAGGCACGTCGACAAGGGCGCGCGCGTGAAGGTCGACCGCACGTTCGACGACGCGCGCGAGGGCGACTACGACGCGGTCGTGCTGCCCGGCGGCGTCGTCAACGGCGACGCGATCCGGATGATCCCGGCCGCGCGCGAGTTCGTGACGGCGGCCGTCGGCGCCGGCAAGCCGATCGCCGCGATCTGCCACGGCGGCTGGCTGCTCGTGTCGTCCGGGCTCGTGGAAGGGCGCACGATGACGAGCTGGCCGAGCCTGCAGGACGACATCCGCCATGCGGGCGGCAAGTGGGTCGACGAGGAAGTCGTGCGCGACGGCAACCTGATCACGAGCCGCAAGCCCGCCGACCTGCCGGCATTCAGCGGCGCGCTGGTCGAAAGCCTCGCGTCGCGGAGCGCGTGATCCGATGCCGGCCGATTCCCCCCGCCGCGTGACACTGGCCGATGCGCCGCCCGAGTTCGACGGCGCGGCGCTGCAACTGTGCTTCACCGTCGACGTCGACGGTCAGCCGGAACACTGCGCGATCACGGTCGAGGCGCTCGAGGATCATTTCGGCGCGCCGTCGGCACTGGAAGCCGACCTGCGCGACGCGTTCGAGCGCGGCCGCGCGCGGATCGAAGCTGCGTGCGCGGAGGTGCTGGCGGACGGCAAGGGCGGCGTGGTACTGCACAGCGGCTATTTCCGCGCGCACGGCCGTGCGGCGGCAGGCAGCGTGAAGGCCGGCATGTCCCGTTCGCGGCGCTCCTGATCGAGGCGCCGCGGCCGACGCGTTTGACCCGCGTTCGCGTTCGGCCCGCTCGCATCCGGCATTACACGTCGTTGAAAACTTTGCACGGGCGGCCGGGCGCCGCGCGGTGCCATATCGCGCCGCGCGCCCACGGCTCGGACGAGCGCCGCTTCGCGCGGATTGGCATGGTCCGTGCACGCATCGACGGTCGCCGGCGCGCGTGTCGCGCCGCATGCCGATGCGACGCCGTCGTCGCATCGCGTGAAGCCGTCAACGGGGAACGAGCATGCTGACCGCCCATGAATTTGCCGCGCTGTTCCTGGTGTATCGCGCACCGGAACAGATCCAGATCGATCGCGAGGACGTCGCCGCGCTGGTCGAACGGAACCTGATCGTGATGCAGGGCGACGGCGCGGCGGGCGAGCGCCGGCCCGCGTTGACGGCCGACGGCCTGTCGGTGCTGCGGTGCGTGCAGCGGCACGACGGGTACGAGCCCGACGGCACCGATGCGTGACGCGTGACGATGACGCGCGGGCGCGCCGCTCACCGCGCGATCGCGACGGACGCGTTCACCTGCACGACGGGCGTGTCGCCGTCGAACGGCGGCGCGTACAGGAAGCGCTCGATCACGCCGGCCTCGAACAGCAGGCAGTACGTCGAGCCGCCGAACTGGAAGCGGCCGATCTCGTCGCCCTTGTCGACGCGCTGGCCCGGCAAGACCTCGATCACGCACGACGACACGTCGCCCATCCCGACGAATACCGCGGCCACGGTGCCGATGCCCGGGTCATCGCTCTCGATCGCGACGATCGCGCGCGCGGCGACCGCCGTCATGTAGCCCTGCGAGTCGTTGAGCCCGGCCGGGTCCGGGCCTTCGGCTTCGGCGACGGAGTAGTAGGTGCCGTCGATCCGGTACGCATGCGTGACGGTGCCGCGCACCGGCGCATGCCAGCGATGGTAGTTGTACGCGCTGAGATAGGCCTGGTAGAGATCGCCGCCGACGAAGCGCTCGGCGAGCGGTCGCCCCGCGCGCGTGAAGATGTCGTGCAGCGAATACGGCTGTGCCTTGATCCAGAACGTGTCGCGCAGCTTCACGTTCGTTTCGGTGTGGTACGGCGCGGCCTCGCACGCGCTGACGATCACGTGCGGATCGTCCGGCGCGTCGACGGGCCGCGCGCCTTCCCGAAAGCGTCGCGTGAAGAAGTCATTCCACGAATCGAAGCCGAGGTGCGGTTGATCGTCGCGATAGCGGAATTGCGACAGCCCGATGCGCTTGCTCGCTTCGTCGCAGAACCAGCCGTCGGGCGCCGACGCGTCGAGATGCGCGCACGAATGCGGGCCGCCGAGGAAGTCGCACCAGACGTTCAGTACCCGTTTCAGGTGCGCGTTGACGGATGGGTCGCGAAACACCGCGTGGCCCGACGGCATGCACATCGGCCAGTCGAGGAACGCGTTCAGCGGGCACACGATCAGGCTCGATTCGCTGAACGGCGGCGTGTAGGTCATCAGGTGATCGATCACGGTCATCAGTTCGCCGATCGACGTGTAGCCGAGCCGGCGGCCGGATTCGACCGCCTCGTCGATCCCGCGGGTCAGGCCCATGCGCAGCACGGGGCAGTCGTCGAACAGCCGCGCGAGTGCCTGCACGGCCGGCGTGCGCAGTCGTTCGCCGGCATGCGCGCGCGCGTCGGCCGCGATCTTTTCGCGGAACGCGGCCATGTGCGCTTCCTCGTGGGTCAGCCATTCGCCGAGCCGGCGGCGCGTGGCAGGCGGCGTGTGGGGTTCGGTCGGCATCGTCGGCTCCTGCGGCTGATTCGGTACGAACACGTAGCAAGACGCTTGCCCGGGGGCGGCATCGAAATTGCGGCGTTTTCACCGGTTTTTCAGTGACGCAGGAGAGAAGCGATGAATGCGGGTTCGAATGTGCGGCAGACAAAAGGCGCGGCATCGGCCGACGAGCGCCGGGGCGGCGGGCAGCGCACCGTGACGCCGACGCGCACGCGGGTTCGTGCGGCGAAGCGCGGCGAGACGCGACGGTCGAGGGAGCGCGATGCGAAAGGGGCCGTGACCGCGGGCCATGGCGACAACGCGGGCGCGCCGCTGTGGGAGGACGACGGCGGGACGATGCCGCCGGACGAGTGGTCGTGATGTCGGGCGCTTACTGTCCCGCCGGTCGTTCTGGCCGGTAACGACCGACTATCGCGCGATCGCTCGATTCCCCGTCGCGAAAGGCCAGGGATACGGTGACATCACGGTTCGCGATAAGCCATGCGGTACCGTCGCTGCGCAAAATCGACTATGAACGCCCGTTCCGGGCACAAATCGATTTTGGGCGTTCAAAATCGATTACACGCGGACCGTTTTGCATAAATTCGATTACGACCGGGCGATTCGGGGATTCCGATCCGTTGGGGTTGGGTGAGCCGCGACGAGCACGGCAACAGGCAGCGCAGCCAGACAGCGATCGAGCCTGATCAAGCCATCCGGCGCGTCGATTCCGTCCCGCGCATTCAGCCAGTCCGTCCAGGGCCCTTTGGCACCACGCGGCAACACGACCGCCGTATCGCCCCATAACGCGGGCTCCACGCGCGGCAAGCCGGGCCTGTCGCCGAACAGCCGGCACGCAAGCCGCGTTGCTACGACCACCACGGTCGCCGCATCGCCGCACCGCGCGAACGCAACCGCGTGACGCCCGAGCGTGCCGCGCACGCGCAGCGGCACATACGCACCGTCGGCGAACGTCGCCGGCCACCGCGCGCGCAGCGCGAGCATCCGTTCGACCAGCGCCCGTTTCACGCGCGCATCCGGCCAGGTCGGCAGGTACGATTCGACCGGCGCGTCGACGCGCTCGGCCGCCAGCGCCGCGAACGGCACGTCGCGCCGGTTGTCCGGATCGACGAGCGAGTGATCCCATCGCTCGGTACCTTGATACAGATCGGGCACGCCGGGGGACGCGATCCGCAGGGCCGTCTGCGTCAGGCTGTTGACGATGCCGGCCGGCGCGATCCGCGCCACGAACGCATGCAGCCGGTGCGCGAAATCGCCTGCGCCGCGCGGCGTCAGGATCGCGCGGACGAACGCTTCGCAAGCGCGCTCGTAGTCCGTCTCCGGCGCGAGCCAGTCCGTATGCCGCTTCGCTTCGCGCAGCGCCTTCGTCTGCCAGCGCACCACGCGTTCGGCGAGCGCCGCGAGCCCCGCGTCGTCGTCGGGCATCAGAGACGGCGGCCAGCAGCCGACCAGCGTCTGGTACAGCATCGCCTCGGCGGCCGGCCCCGGCGCCCACGCCAGGCCGCGATGCGCGCCGCCGCGCCGGGGCCGGTTGAGCGTGGACCAGTCGAGCGATACCGCGCGCCAGGCGTCGGGCATCTCGCTGAGCACCGCGAGCCGCGCGCGCGCGTCCTCGCCGCGCTTGTGGTCGTGCGTGGCCGTCGCGACGAGCGTATGCGGCACGATTCGGGCGCGGCGCCGGTTGCGCGCATGGAACGCGCCGCGCGACAGGCTGAAGTCGCTCGCGTCGGCGCCGACCTCGTTGCGCGACAGCAGCCGGCCGTAGCGATAGCAGGCCGTATCCTCGACCCCCTTCGCGGCCAGCGGCGCGGTGAGCTGCGCGAACGCGACGCGGGCCGCATGCAGCGCGGCGGCGCGCGGCACGCGCACGACCGGCAACCCGAGCCACGCGGCGACGCGGTCGAGCGCGTAGCGGTCAGCCGGGTCGACCGCCGCGCATGCCCCTTCGTACGCCTGCGCGAGCACCCGGCGGTCGGGGGCGGCGAGCGCGTCTTCCTGCGCCGGATACATCCGGTACACCGGCAGCCGCACCGCGAGTTCGCCCAGCACGCGCTGGATCGCGACCAGACTGACGTCGCGCGTCGCGGGCGACGCGCGCGCAATGCCGTGCAGCAGCCGCGCGACGCGCGCATGCTCGGCGGCGAGCTGGCGCATCAGCACGCGCCGCTTGCCGTCGAGCGCCTCCTGCGCGAACGTGCGCGACGAACCGGACACGGCCGCCCAGTGGGCGGCCAGCGGCGCGGCCCCGGCCGGGTCGTGCAGCAGCGCGCCGACGTCGTTCATGAAGTCGTAGCCGGTCGTGCCGTCGACGGCCCAGTCGTCGCGCAGCGCTTCGCCGGGCGCCAGGATTTTTTCGACGACGACGTATGGCCGCTCGTCGCGCAGCGCCGCGAGCCGCGCATGCAGCCGCCGGCAGTACGCGCGCGGATCGGCGAGCCCGTCGACGTGATCGACGCGCACGCCATCGATATATCCGGCCGCGTAGAGGCGCAACGGCAGCGCATGGACGGCGTCGAACACCGCATCGTCGTCGCTGCGGATGCCCGCGAGTGTCGCGATGTCGAAGAAGCGCCGCCAGTTCAGTTCGTCCGCGGCCGTGCGCCACCACGCGAGCCGGTAGTGCTGGCGTTCGAGCAGCCGGTGCAGCCACGCGCGCGAGCGTGCGCTGCGCGGATCGGCGCAGCGCAGCACGGCGTCGAACGCATGCGGGCCGTGCGCGGCCGCGTAATCGCGCAACGCCGCGTGCGCGGCGGCCAGCCGGGCGCTGTCGCGCGCCGGCGCGGCACCGAAGCGTTCGGCGAGCGTGTTCAGGTCCGAGCGGTTCGCGATGCGCAGGATGTCCGCATAGGTGGCGGCGGACACGGGCAGCTGTCGCCCCGGGCACGCAACGAAGAAGCGGCCGGTCGACGGATCGGCGCCGAGCGCGATGTCGCCGGCCGCGAGCGCGTCGCCGTACGGCGTGCCGAGGCAGGGCAGCAGCACCTTGCCGTCGAGCGCCGCGTCGGGCGGATGCCAGTCGATGTCGAAGCAGTGTGCGTACGGGCTTGCCGGCCCCCATTCGAGCACGTCGTTCCACCAGCCGTTCGACGCGCCGCCGACGCCCATGTGGTTCGGCACGATGTCGACGATCACGCCGATGCCGCGTGCGCGCAGCGCGCCGACGAGCCGGACCAGGCCGGCTTCGCCGCCGAGTTCGGCGCTGACCGAGCCGTAGTCGACGGTGTCGTAGCCATGCAGCGAACCGGGCTCGGCCGTCGTGACCGGCGACAGGTACAGATGGCTCACGCCGACGCGCGCGAAGTAGTCGGCATACGTGGCCGCATCGTCGAACGTGAAACCCGCATGCAGCTGCAGCCGCAGCGTCGCGCGCGGCGTCATGGGTCGCGCTCCCGCGAGCGGCGCGCGTGCTCGACGGCCGCGATGCGCTTGCGCGCGTCGGCGTCGAACAGCATATCGACGGCGCGCGGCAGGCGCCGCAGCCAGTTCGGATGGCCGCATGGCGGCCCCGGCAGGTTCGGCTGCTCATCCAGCCCGAGCAGATCCTCGAGCGGCAGGATCGCGAGCGGCGACGGGCTGAGCGCGACGTACGCGAGTATCGCGCTCACGGGCGGCGCGCCGGCCGGCGGGACGGCGCTGTTGGCGGGCGCGCAACCCGCTTGCTGCAGCGCGTGCCACAGCGCCGCGCGTTCGGTTGCACGTTCCGCCTGGGCGGCGATCAGGTCGGGATCGGACGCAGGCGGAGGCGTGGCGCGGCCTGCTTCGGGGCGGGGCACGGTGTCATGCCCGACGTCGGCGCATTGCACGATTTCGTTCGGGTCTTGCGCACTCGCATCGCCCGGCGTGCTGTCGGCCGCGCCGTTTTGCGGCTTCCCGCTGTCGGCCGCCACCCGCCGCCACCCCAGGTCGACTCCGCGCCACCAGCCGGCCACGGTCGGCAAGTCGTGCGTCGACGTCATCGCGATCGCATCGCGATCCCACGCGGACGGCGGCCGGAACGCGCCGGTCGCATCGCGCTCGAACCACAGCACGCGCATCCCCGCGATTCCCTGTGCGCCGAGCCGCTCGCGCAAACCGCCCGGCACCGTGCCGAGATCCTCGCCGATCGCGATCGCGCGATGGCGTGCCGCCTCGAGCGCGACGAGCCGCACTAGATCGTCGACCGGATAGCGCAGGTAGGCGCCGTCGCGCGGCGTGCCGCCGTCCGGCACGATCCACATCCGCGCGAAGCCGAGCACGTGGTCGATGCGGATGCCGCCCGCATGCGCGAACGCCGCGCGCAACAATTCGATGAACGGGACGAAACGGTCGGCGCGCAGCGCGGCGGGCGTCCACGTCGTCACGCCCCACGCCTGGCCGGCCGCATTGAACAGGTCGGGCGGCGCGCCGAGCGACACGCCGCGCAGCAGCGTCGTGCCGTGCGCCCATGCGTCGCTGCCCGCGCGATCGGAGCCGACCGCGAGATCGGCGATCAGCCCGGTCGCCATGCCTGCGCGGCGCGCCACATGCTGCGCGTCGCCGAGCGCGCGCGATGCGCACCATTGCAGGAACGTGTGGAATGCGATCGTGTCGGCATGCGCGTGCGCGAACGCATCGACTTCCGCCGATGACGGCATGCGCCACGGCGCCGGCCATTGCCGCCAGTCCGCGCCGATCCCGTGTTCGATGCAGAACGCCTGCAGCGCGTCGAAGCGCGCATGCGCGTCGAGCGCCGCGCCGCCGGCCGCGCGAAAGCGCTGGTACGCGTCGCGCGACGGCGTGCCGTTGGCACGCCATGCATCGAAGCATGCGCGCAGGCGGCGCAGCTTCTGCGGCAGCACGCGCGGCCAGTCGATCAGCGGCGCATCGACTGCATCGTCGCGCGCGTGAAGCGCAGCCTCGGCGCCCGGCACCGCGTCGCAGTCGAGATACGCAACGTTGTGCCAGCGCCGCGACGACGGCGAATACGGGCTGTCGTGCGCGGGCAGCGCGGGATAACCGGCGTGCGTCGGGCTGATCGCCACCGCCTGCGCGCCGTGCCGCGCCGCGTGCGCGGCGAGCCGCGCGAGCGCGGTGTAGTCGCCCGCGCCTTCGTCGCCGATACGGCGCAGGCTGTACAGCTGGGCCGCGACCCCCCAGCGGCGGCCTGCGTCGGGCGCGCGCGCGAACGCGTCGAACGGGCGCGCGCGCAGCGGCGCGATCGCGAGCCCGATGCGCTGCTCGCCGATGTCGAGCGCGTGATAACCGGGCATCGCGAGCGGCGGCAGCGTGCCGTGCTCGCCCGCACCGGCCACGCGCCCGTCGACGTAGCCGCCGGTTTCGAGCGCGATTCGGAAGTGTGCGCCCGGCAGCGCGATCGTATGCGGCAGCGTCAGCGGCAGGCCGGCATCGCCGATGACGATGCGCGGCGGCGCCGCGTTCGCATCGGCGAGCGCCGCCGCGCTGTCGACGCGCTGGAGCGCCGTGCCGCACGGCCAGCCGAGCGCATCGACGAGCGCGGCGAGCGCATCGTCGCCCACCCGCCGCGCGACGCCGCCCGCGTCGGTCCAGTCGGTTTCCAGTCCGGCCGAACGGGCGAGTGCCGCGATCGATACGTCGGTCGTCATGATGGGCCTCGCCCGTTCGGGCGGTGACTCAGCGCATCGTCGTTGACCGCGCCGTCGCGCCACGCGATGCACGCACGTGGCGGCAGGCGCAGGTCGCGCAGCCGGTCGCGCGCGCGCGGCGGCGTCTCGAACACGATCTTGCCGACCGGCAGCGCGGGCAGCACCGCGTCGTGCGAGCCGAGGTTCAGCGCGATCGTCAGCGTGCTGCCGTTGCCGAGCCGCCAGCGTGCGGCGAGCGCCTGCGGTTCGCCGTCGCCCGCGAGCAGGTCGACGCCGAGCGCGCGCGCGCCCGTCAGGTGCGGCGTCACGAGCGCCGCGCGCACGGCCAGCGCGCTGCGGTAGAAGCGCCGCCATGCGTCGGCGTCGGGCCATGCTTCGTCGGCCGGGTGTTTCGACAACGAGCGCACGAACGTCGCGATGTCGTTCGGATCGGGAATCGCGTCGCGATGCGCGGGATCGGCGAACGCGGGAAACGCCGCGAATTCGCGGCGCCGGCCTTCGCGCACGGCGTCGGCGAGCGCGCCGCGATAGTCGGTGAAGAACTGGAACGGCTGCGTGCTGCCTTCCTCCTCGCCCATGAACAGCAGCGGAATCTGCGGCGCGAGCAGCATCAGCGCGGTGGCCGCGCGGAGCGCATCGTCGTTCGCGAGCGTGCGCAGCCGTTCGCCGAACGCGCGGTTGCCGATCTGGTCGTGGTTCTGCAGGAACGTGACGAACGCGGTCGGCGGCAGGTGCGCGCTCGGCTCGCCGCGCGCGGCGCCGTCATGCAGCGGCGACGGCTCGCCCTGGTACGCGAAGCCTTCGCCGAGCGTGCGCGCGAAATGACGCAGCGGCGCGTCGGCGTACGCGCGGTAATAGCCGTCGCGCTCGCCGGTCAGCAGCACGTGCGCGCTGTTGTGGAAATCGTCGTTCCATTGCGCATCGAAACGGCCGGGCCCGAGCAGGCTCGCCGCATTGCGTTCGTTCTCGAGCACGAGATGCACGTGGCGTGCGTCGCCCGCATGCGCGCGCACGCGGCGCGCGAGCTCGCGCAGCCACGCATCGTCGTCGATCGCATGCGCGGCGTCGATGCGCAGCCCGTCGAAGCGGTATTCGTCGAGCCAGTAGAGCGCGTTGTCGATGAAGAACGCGCTCGTCTGCGCACGCGCGAAGTCGATCGCTGGCCCCCACGCCGTTTGCCGGTCCGCGCGGAAGAACGCGGGCGCGTAGCGCGGCAGCAGGTTGCCGTCGGGGCCGAAGTGGTTGTAGACGACGTCCAGGAACATCTGCAGCCCGAGCCCGTGCGCGGCGTCGATGAGCGCCTTCAACTCGTCGGGCCGCCCGTACGATGCATCGGGCGCGAACGGCAGCACGCCGTCGTAACCCCAGTTGCGCGTGCCGGGGAACGCATTGACGGGCATCAGCTCGATCGCCGTCACGCCGAGCGCGGCGATGGCCGGCAGGCGCCGCTCGACGCTCGCGTAGCCGCCGCATGCGCCGACGTGCAGTTCGTACAGCACCGTCTCGTGCCACGGGCGGCCGCGCCATGCGTCGTGACGCCAGCGATACGCGGCCGGATCGACGACCTGGCTCGGGCCGTGTACGTCGTACGGCTGGAAGCGCGACGCGGGATCGGGCACCGTGAGTGCGCCGTCGAGCCGGTAGCGATACAGCGTGCCGGGCCCGCACGGCGCGAGCGCTTCGAACCAGCCGTCGCCGGCCGGCGTCATCGCGATCGTGCGGTCGCTCGGGTCGTGCAGTTCGACGGCCGCGGTGCGGCTCGCGGGCGCCCACAGCCGGAAGCGCGTATGGCCCGCATCGATGCAGGTCGCGCCGAACGACGACGCGAACGCATGCGTGCCGGGCGGATGAGCGGAACGTGACGTCATGGCGGTCCTCACGAAGGCGGGTCGGGCGGCACGGCCGCGACGGCGACCGCGGCCGCATGCGCGGCGACGTCGAGGCCGTCGGCCGGCCATGCGCGCGGGCCGGCGTCCGGCGCGGCGGTGTCGACCAGCACGCGATAGTTGAGCACGGGCGCGGGCGGCGCGAACGTGATCGTCTCGGACGACGCGTTCAGCATCACGAGCAGCGACTCGGTGCGCCCGGTGCGGCCCGCGCCGACGCGCCGCATCGTCAGCGCGCGGCGCTCGCGGTCGTGCCACGCGGGCACGGTCAGCGCGTCGCCGCGTTCGTCGAACCAGTCGATCTCGGCCATGCCCGGCGCGCCGTCGTGATCGCCCGACGGATAGCGCGGCGCCGACATCAGCGGGTACATGCGCCGCAGCGCGGCGAGCCGCGATACGAAGCGCATCAGCTTCACGGCTTCGTCGCTGCGTGCCAGATCCCAGTCGAGCCACGACAGCTCGTTGTCCTGGCAGTACGCGTTGTTGTTGCCGTGCTGGGTGCGGCCGAACTCGTCGCCGGCGACGAGCATCGGCGTGCCGAGCGCGGTGAACAGCGTCGCGAGCATCGAGCGCGCGACGCGCGCGCGCACGTCGCGGATCGCCGCGTCGGCGCTCGGCCCTTCGACGCCCCAGTTCGCGCTGCAGTTGTCGTCGCGGCCGTCGCGGTTGTCCTCGCCGTTCGCGTCGTTGTGCTTGTCCGCATACGACACGAGATCGGCGAGCGTGAAACCGTCGTGCGCGGTGACGAAATTGACCGACGCCCACGTATGGCGCCGCTGGTGGTTGAACAGGTCGGCCGACCCCGCGAGCCGCGCGGCGAGTTCCGGCCGCTGGCCCGCGTCGCCGCGCCAGAAGCGCCGCACGGTGTCGCGAAAGCGGTCGTTCCATTCGGCGAAGCCCGGCGGGTGGCGGCCGAGCTGGTAGCCGCCGGGGCCGAGATCCCACGGCTCGGTGATCAGCTTGCGCTGCGCGAGCACCGGGTCCTGCCGCAGCGCATCGAAAAATCCCGCGCCGGGATCGAAGCCGTGATCCTCGCGGCCGAGCGTCACGCCGAGATCGAAGCGGAAGCCGTCGACGTTGAACGCGGTGGCCCAGTAGCGTAGCGAATCCATCACCATCTGCACGACGCGCGGGTGCGACAGGTTCAGCGTGTTGCCGCAGCCCGTCTCGTCGACGTGGAAACGATGGTCGCCCGGCACGAGCCGGTAGTAGCTCGCGTTGTCGAGGCCGCGCCACGACAGCGTCGGGCCGAGCTCGTTGCCTTCGCAAGTGTGGTTGTAGACGACGTCGAGCACGACCTCGATGCCGGCCGCATGCAGCTGTCGGATCGCGATGCGCATCTCGTCGAGCCGCCGCGTCGCGAGATACGCGGGTTCCGGCGCGAAGAACGCGGCCGTGTCGTAGCCCCAGTAGTTGCGCAGCCCGCGTTTCACGAGTTCGCGCTGCTGCAGGAACGCGTGGACGGGCAGCAGCTCGACCGTCGTCACGCCGATCGACAGCAGATGATCGATGAAAGCCGGATGCGCCAACGCCGAGAACGTGCCGCGTTCGGGCGCGCGCAGCCCGGCGCGGCGCATCGACACGCCGCGCACGTGCGCCTCGTAGATCACCGTGCTGCGCCACGGCACGCGTGGGCGCCGGTCGGTGCTCCAGTCGAACGCCTCGTCGACCACCACGCATTTCGGCATCGCGGGCGCCGAGTCGCGCCGGTCCATCGACAGGTCCGCGCGGTTCGAATGCACGCGATAGCCGAACAGCGCGTCCGACCAGCGGAAATGGCCGACCAGCTTGCGCGCGTACGGGTCGAGCAGCAGCTTGGTCGGATTGAAGCGATGGCCGTGCTGCGGCTGGTACGGGCCGTCCGCGCGAAACCCGTACACGGTGCCCGGATGCGCGTTGGGCAGGTAGCCGTGCCACACCTCGTCGGTGCATTCGGGCAGGTCGAGGCGCGCGAGTTCCCTGCGGCCGGTCGGATCGAACACGCACAGCTGGATGCGCTGCGCGTGCGCGGAAAACACCGCGAAGTTGGTCCCGAGGCCGTCCCAGGTCGCGCCGAGCGGATAGCGGCGGCCGGATTCGAGGCGAGCGGGCAGGGCACTCGGCATGGGGCGGATATCTCCGTGTCGAAGGGGCGGGGAATCAGGCGGGGCTCAGCCACAGCGTCGCGAGCGGCGGCAGGCACAGCGCTGCCGACCACGCCTCGCCGTGCGCGGGCACGGCCTCGGCCCACACGGCACCGTCGTTGCCGGCGTTGGTGCCGCCGTACGATGCGGCATCGGTGTTCATCCGTTCGCGCCAGTGGCCGGGCGCCGGCAGCCCGACGCGGTAGCCGCTGCGCGGCACCGGCGTGAAGTTGCAGACCGCGACCACCAGGTGCCCCGCATCGTCGCGGCGCGCGAACGCGAACACGCTGTTGTCGCGGTCGTCGCCGATCAGCCAGGCGAAGCCGGCCGCGTGGCAGTCGAGCGCATGCAGCGCGGGTTCGGCCGCATACGCGCGATTCAGGTCGCGCACGAGCCGCTGCACGCCGCGATGCGCAGGCGCGTCGAGCAGGTCCCAGTGCGGCGTCGAGTCGTGCGCGAATTCGGCCCATTGCGCGAACTCGCTGCCCATGAACAGCAGCTTCTTGCCGGGGTGCGCCCACATGAAGCCGAAGTACGCGCGCAGCGTCGCGAGCCGCTGCCACGCGTCGCCCGGCATCTTCGCGACGAGCGAGCCCTTGCCGTGCACGACCTCGTCGTGCGACAGCGGCAGCACGAAGCGCTCGGAGAACGCGTAGATGAGCCCGAACGTCATCCGGTCGTGGTGATAGCGGCGGTGGATGGGGTCCTCGCGCAGATACGCGAGCGTGTCGTGCATCCACCCCATGTTCCACTTGAAGTCGAAGCCGAGCCCGCCGTCGCCGGTCGGCGCGGTGACGCCGGGCCACGCGGTCGATTCCTCCGCGACGGTGACGACGCCGGGCGGCGCGGCCGCACCGTGCAGCGTGTCGTTCAGCATGCGCAGGAATGCGACCGATTCGAGGTTCTCGCGCCCGCCGTACACGTTCGGCACCCATTCGCCTTCATTGCGCGAATAGTCGCGGTACAGCATCGACGCGACCGCGTCGACGCGAATGCCGTCGACGTGATAGCGGCGCGCCCACGCGAGCGCCGACGCGACGAGGAATGCGCCGACCTCGGTGCGCCCGACGTTGAACACGCACGTGTGCCAGTCGGGATGCAGCCCCTCGCGCGGGTCGGCATGCTCGTACAGCGCGGTGCCGTCGAACTGCGCGAGGCCGTGCGGATCGTCGGGGAAATGCGCGGGCACCCAGTCGACGATCACGCCGATGCCGGCCGCATGCGCGCGGTCGACGAACCGCGCGAAGCCGTCGACCGGCCCGAAGCGCGCGGACGGCGCGAACTGCGCGAGCGGCTGGTAGCCCCACGAGCCGCCGAACGGGTATTCGGCGATCGGCATGAACTCGACGTGCGTGAAGCCCATCCCGTGCACGTACGGAATCAGCCGCTCGGCAAGCTCGTCCCACGTCGCGCTGCGGTCCATCTCCTCAGGCACGCGCAACCACGATTCCGCATGCACCTCGTAGATCGACCACGGCACGCGGTAGCGGTCGGCGTGCGGCCGCGCATGCATCCAGCCGTCGTCGTGCCACGCGAACGCGTCGAGCGCCGCGACGTCGGCGACGACGGACGCCGTGCGCGGCGGTGCTTCCGTCGCGCGCGCGCACGGATCGGCCTTGTGCGGCAGTACGCGCCCGTCGGCCGCGCGCAGCTCGTACTTGTAGCGTTCGCCCGCGCCGATGCCCGGCACGAACAGCTCCCATACGCCCGACGGCCGCCGCAGCCGCATCGGATGGCGGCGGCCGTCCCATCCGTTGAAATCGCCGACCACCGACACGCGCTGCGCGTTCGGCGCCCATACCGCGAAGCGCACGCCGTCGGTGTCGTCGATGCGCACGGGCGTCGCGCCCAGGCAGTCGAGCACGGCGGCCGGATCGCCGGACGAGAAGCGCGCGAGCGCGGCGTCGTCGAGCAGCGTGCCGAACGCATACGCGTCGTCGGTCACCTGCCGCGCGTCAGGCCAGTCGATCGCGAGCAGGTAACGGGGAACCTCGCCGTCGTGCGCGATCGTGCCGGCGAAGCAGCCGGCGCGGTCGACGCACGCGAGCGCGCCGAGTTCGTCGCCGTCCGGCGACAGCGCGCGCACGCGCTCGGCGCCGGGCAGCAACGCGCGCACGACGATCCGGTCGGCCTGCCCGTGCGGGCCGAGACACGCGAACGGATCGGGATGGCGGCCGGCGAGCAGCGCATCGATGTCGGCCTGTTCGAACAGCGTGTCGGTCATCGCGTTCCTCCGGGTTCGGGCGCGCTGCCGTCGTCGAGCAGGCGCTCGACGAGCGCCGCGAGCCCGCCGACCGGCACGCTCAGCCAGTCGGGCCGGTTCGCGGCCTCGTAGCACAGCTCGTACGACGCCTTGTCGATCAGGAACAGCGCGAGCAGGCGATCGGCATAACGCGGGTCGACGAAGCGTGCGGGCGCGAGCGCGGCGGCCGCGCGATAGCATTCGACGAAGCGGTCGGCGGCGGCCTGCCCGAACCGGTCGAACAGCGCGCGCTTGCGGCCGGCCGCCTGCGGCGGTGCTTTCTCGGTCGCGAATTGCGCGGTCGCGCTCACATACGACAGCGAGCGCAGGAAGCCGGCCACGTCGCGCAGCGGATGCGATTTCGCGCGGCGCCGTTCGAGCGGGCGCGCCGGTTCGCCTTCGAAGTCGATCAGCAGCGCGTCGCCCTGCACGTCGAGCACCTGGCCGAGGTGGAAATCGCCGTGAATCCGCGTGCATTGCGCGTCGAGCGTGCGCGGCACGAGTTCCCCGAGCGCGCGCACGGCGGCGTCGCGCGACGCGAGCAGCGCGTCGGCCGATGCGCGCATCGCGGGATCGAGCGCATCGAGCGCATCGAGCCGCGTGCGCAGCACGTCGAGCGCGCGCTCGAACGACGCGATCGCGTCCACGCACCAGCCGCCGACGTGATCGGGTGTCGCGCGTTCCGGCGCGAACGCGGGATCGTCGGACGGCTGCGCGAGCGCGACGTGCAACTGGCCGAGCCGCGTGCCGACGATGCCCGCGAACGCCGCATAACCGAGCAGCGCCTCGGGTTCCTCGTCCTCCTCGGCCGCTTCGTCTTCGTCGGCGGCCGGCAGCGCGAGCTCGTCGACCGCGCGCCGCAGGAAGTCGAACGAACGCGTCCATGCGTCACCCTGGTTGTCGACGTAGCGCTGCAGGATCGCGACCGTGTGCGGCGTGCCGTCCGGATCGACGTGCACGACCTCGCCCGCGAGCGTCGCGGTGTTCGCATAGCCGATGCGCGTCAGGTGCCGGCTCATTTCCGCTTCCGGATGCACGCCGTGCGCGACCTTGCGCACCAGCTTCAGCACGATCGCGTCGCCGATCACGAGCGAGCTGTTGCTCTGCTCGGCCGCGAGCCAGCGCACTTCGGCGTCGTCGCCGGGGTCGAGCGCTGCGAGCGCGCTCTCCGGCAGGAACGCGAGCCGGCCGCCGTCGGAGGTCGGCACCGTTGCGCCGTCGCGCAGCTTGCGCAGCATCCCGCGCGCGAACGACGGCAGCGCGAACGCGTCGGTCAGGTAGCCGACCGTATGGCCGCGCCGCACGCGCGCGAGCGCGAGCTGCGCGAACAGCGGCTGGGACGTCTCGCCGCCCCAGGCCGCCGCGAGCGGCACGATATAGCGCTCGACGCCGCCGTCGCTGGCGCAGACCCACGCCTCCGCATACTGGAACGCTTCCCCCGGCACCGGCGTGACGACGTTCAGCCACGCATCGCCGATCGCGCGATCCTTCGACGCGAACCAGCGCCGCCGTGCGAGCCACGACGCGAGCGCGTCGTGCGCGAGCGCGTGCAGCTGCCCGACGTCCGGCCGCGTATCGCCGCGCCGCATCACGAGCGTCACGTATTCGGGCAGCGGCTCCGCATGCGGCTGCCGCCACGACGGCTCGCGGCCGTGCCCGGACAGCTCGAACCACAGGAACCCGTACGGCGGAAAGGTGAGGAGATACGGGAGCTGGCCGATCGGCGGAAACGGCGAATCCGACGTCATCTCGATCGGCACGCGGCCCGCGAATTCC
Source organism: Burkholderia sp. IT-111MI5 (assembly GCF_949752865.1). Lineage (NCBI taxonomy): Bacteria > Pseudomonadati > Pseudomonadota > Betaproteobacteria > Burkholderiales > Burkholderiaceae > Burkholderia > Burkholderia sp. IT-111MI5. The sequence goes on from NZ_CATKIF010000071.1 coordinate 244,756, forward strand.
GACAGGTCGAGCTCGACCGCCTGCGACGCGCGCGACAGGTTCGCGACGCACAGCACCGGATCGTGGCCGTCCAGGTCGCGCAGGTACGCGAGCACCTTGCGGTTCTCCGGGCGCAGGAAACGGATCGTGCCCCGCCCGAACGCCTGCGACGCACGGCGCGTCGACAGGATGCGGCGGGTCCAGTTCAGCAGCGAATGCGGGTCGCGCGTCTGCGCTTCGACGTTGATCGCGTCATAGCCGTACAGCGAGCCCATCACCGGCGGCAGCACCAGCAGTTCGGGGTCGGCGCGCGAGAAGCCGCCGTTGCGGTCCGACGACCACTGCATCGGCGTGCGCACGCCGTCGCGGTCGCCGAGGTGGATGTTGTCGCCCATCCCGATCTCGTCGCCGTAGTAGATCACGGGCGTGCCGGGCATCGACAGCAGCAGCGAATTGATCAGCTCGATGCGGCGCCGGTCGCGCTCCATCAGCGGCGCGAGCCGGCGCCGGATGCCGAGGTTCAGCCGCGCGCGCCGGTCGCTCGCATAGGTTTGCCACAGCAGGTCGCGCTCCGAATCGGTCACCATCTCGAGCGTCAGCTCGTCGTGGTTGCGCAGGAACACGGCCCACTGGTTGCTCGGCGCGAGCGCGGGCGTCTGCCGCATGATGTCGACGATCGGGAAGCGGTCCTCGCTCGCGATCGACATGTAGATGCGCGGCATCAGCGGGAAGTGGAACGCCATGTGGCATTCGTTCTCGTCGCCGAAGTATTCCTGCACGTCTTCCGGCCACTGGTTCGCTTCCGCGAGCAGCATCCGGTTCGGGTACTCGGCGTCGATCGTCGCGCGGATCCGTTTCAGGATCGCGTGCGTTTCCGGCAGGTTCTCGTTGTTCGTGCCTTCGCGCTCGACGAGATAGGGCACCGCGTCGAGCCGCAGCCCGTCGATGCCGAGATCGAGCCAGAAGCGCATCACCTGGATCACCTCGCGCACGACGGCCGGGTTGTCGAAGTTCAGGTCCGGCTGGTGCGAATAGAAGCGGTGCCAGTAGTACTGGCCGGCGATCGGGTCGTGCGTCCAGTTCGATGTTTCGGTATCGAGAAAGATGATCCGCGTGCCCGCGTATTTCGTGTCGGTGTCGGACCACACGTAGTAGTCGCGATGCATCGAGCCCGGCTTCGCGCGCCGCGCGCGCTGGAACCACGGATGCTGGTCCGACGTGTGGTTGATCACCAGCTCGGTGATCACGCGGATGCCGCGCGCATGCGCTTCGCGGATGAAGCGCCGCACGTCGGCGAGCGTGCCGTAGTCGGGATGCACGTCGCGGTAGTCGGCGATGTCGTAGCCGTCGTCGCGGCGCGGCGACGGGTAGAACGGCAGCAGCCAGATCGTGTCGACGCCGAGTTCGGCGATGTAGTCGAGCTTCGCGATCAGGCCGGGGAAATCGCCGATGCCGTCGTTGTTCGAGTCGTAGAACGACTTCACGTGCACCTGGTAGATGATCGCGTCCTTGTACCACAGCGGATCGTCCGCACAGAGCGCGGGCGCGCGGCGGCGCGCACGGCGCCGGCGCGGCGTGCCGGCCGGCGCGAGCGACGGGAACTGCGCGCGGCGCACGTCGTCGAGGGAATCTTCGCGTTTCATCATCCGTGGGCTCCCGAAGGTCGTCGGGCGTCGTCCGGTCCGGGCGCGGCCGCCCGCGCGGCGCCCGGAGACGGCGCGAGCCGCCAGATCGCATACGGCCGCACGTGCGGATCGAGCGACACGTACTGGCGATGGCCGCGCCACGTCTGCGCGTGCGCGGCATCCAGTTCGAGCGCGTCGAGCGGTTCGCCGTCGGCGAGCCCGAAACCGCGCCACAGCGCGGCGTCGAGCGTGAAGTTCGCGGCCTGCGGATGCCACGGGTCGAGGCTGATCGCGACCACGACGACGCTGTCGAACGCCGGCGTCGCCTTGACGAACACGAGCACGGCGTCGTTGTCCGCGTCGGCGAACGTCAGGCCGAGATGCGTCTGCAGCGCCGGGTGGTCGCGCCGCGCGCGGTTCAGCCGCGCGACTTCGGCGCCGATGTGCGCGGCGCGGCTCCAGTCGCGCGCGCGCAGCTCGTACTTCTCCGCGTTCGCGTATTCCTCGCTGTCCGGCAGCGGCGCCGATTCGCCGAGCTCGAAACCCGAGTACATGCCCCATGAACCGGCCAGCGTCGCCGCGAGCGCCGCGCGGATCACGAACTGCGTGCGCGGCGCGTTCTGCAGATGGCGCGGGTTGATGTCGGGCGTGTTGACGAAGAAGTTCGGCCGGAAGAAGTCGCGCGCGGGCCCGGCCGTCAGCTCGGTCAGGTAGTCGATGAACTCGCGCTTCGTCTCGCGCCACGTGAAGTACGTGTACGACTGCGAGAAGCCGACCTTCGCGAGCCGGTACATCATCGCCGGCCGCGTGAACGCTTCGGACAGGAACACGACGTCCGGATGGCGGCCGCGCACGTCGTCGATCATCCACGCCCAGAACGGCAGCGGCTTCGTGTGCGGATTGTCGACGCGGAAGATCCGCACGCCCGCGTCGACCCAGAACAGCACGGCGTCGCGCAGCGCGAGCCACAGGCCGGGCAGCGCGTCCGGCGCGTAGAAATCGGGGTTCACGATGTCCTGGTAGCGCTTCGGCGGGTTTTCCGCGAAGCGCAGCGAGCCGTCGGGCCGCCACGCGAACCAGCCCGGATGCGCGGCCAGCCACGGATGGTCGGGCGAGCACTGGATCGCGAAATCCAGCGCGATCTCGAGCCCGTGAACGCGCGCGGCCTCGACCAGCGCGCGGAACGATTCGAGCGTGCCGAGCTGCGGGTGCACGGCCGTGTGGCCGCCGTCGGGCGAGCCGATCGCATACGGGCTGCCGACGTCGTCGGGGCCGGCTTTCAGGCTGTTGTTGCGGCCCTTGCGCGCGGTGGTGCCGATCGGGTGGATCGGCGGGAAATACAGCACGTCGAAACCCAGGTCGCGAATGCGCGGCAGGTGCGCGATCACGTCGTCGAACGTGCCGTGCCGATGCGGATCGTCGCTCGCCGAGCGCGGGAACATCTCGTACCAGCTCGAGAAGCGCGCCGCGCGACGCTCGACGTCGACCCGATAGGTGGTTTCGTCGTGCGTGACGAACGGCCGGTAGCGCAGCGCGGCGAACGCGTCGGCCAGCGGCGGCGCGCCGAGCAGCGCGAGCCGTTCGGCGGGCGGCGCGTCCCTGAACTCGGCGACGAGGCGCTCCATGTGCGGGACCGCGCGCGCATCGGCCGGCTCGGCGAGCTTGAGCGCGGTCGCGAGCAGCAGCTGGGCTTCGCGCAGTTCGAGCGTCACGTCCTGGCCGGCCGCGTGTTTCTTCGCGACGTCGTCGGCGAGCGACGCCCAGTCGTCGCGCCACGCGATCACGCGAAATGCGTGGCGGCCGACCCGGTCGAGCATGATGCGTGCGTGCCAGCGGTCGTTCGGCTCGGCTTCGAACGGCACTTCGCGCCAGTCGTCGTCGCCTTCCGCGTGCCACTGGAGCGCGGCCGCGAGATGCGCGTGCCCGTCGGAGAAGATCGATGCATGCACGACGAGCGGTTCGCCGATCACGCGCTTGACCGCGAAGCGGCCGCCGTCGACCGACGGCTCGACGCGCTCGATCGCGATCCGGTCGGCCGCGAGTGCGGCCGACAGCACCGTGCGTTCGCGCGCGGCGTCGGCGCGCGTCGTGACGGGCGGCGCGCGCCGTGCATGCAGCAGTGCATGCGCGCCGGGGCCGAGCGTGAAGGCGTCGAGCGCGGTGGGCGGCTGTGTTTGCGTGCCGTCCTGCGTCACGATGCGCGTGAAACCGCCCGGTACGCCGGGCAGGATCGCGGCGGGATCGACGGTTGCCGCCGTGTCGAGATCGGGATTCAACGCGATCAGCAGTGCCGCTTCGTCGTGTTCGAGCGACGGCCCCGTGCCGCGCAGCAGCACCGTCGCGGTTGCACCGGGCGCGCTCAACTGCGCGATCTCGCCGCGCGCGGCCGCCACGGGCGTCGCGCGCCTCCACGCGTTCGCTTCGGCGATCGCACCCGACAGGTCGAAGCGCGCACGCTCGAACGCGGTGCGGTAGCGATCGGCATCCGCGTCGCGCGACATCAGCGGCAGCGTGACGCCGCGCTCGAAGCCCATCGGCGCGAGCCAGCCGGTGCCGACGGCCGCGGCCGTCCACAGTGCACGGCGATATGCGCGTGCGACGGTGTCGTCCGGTGCGTCGGGCCAGTCGTCGGCGAGGCGCGGGCCGTCGAACGCATCGGGAAACGCGATCGGCGAGCCGATGCGCCGCAGCAGCCGGTGTTCGTCGGCGAACCACGGTGCGTGCAGGTCCCACCAGCGCACCGACGAGAACACCGCATCGAACCCGGCCGCTTCGAGCTGCGCGAGCGCGTCGCGCGCATGGCCGGGCACGCCGGCGAGCACCGCGGCGTCCGGGCGCGCGCGGCGCAGCGCCGCGCGCCAGCCGGGCCACCAGTCGGCCGGCAGATGATGCGGCGCGTCGACCAGGAAGCCGGCCGCGCCCGCGTCCGCAAAGGCGGCGAGGTGCGCGCACCACCACGCCGACAGCGCGTCGCGTGCCGCGTCGTCGCCGAGGTTCGCGTGCACGACATCCAGCGCGTGCGCGGTACCGCGCGGGTCGATCAGCGCATCGTCGTGCGTGCGTTCGACGTACCAGTCCGGATGCGCGGCGCGCAGCGGGTTCTCGCGCGCGATGCGGTCCGGCACGACTTCGAGCAGCACGCGCAGCCCGTGGCCGTGCGCGAGCTGCGCGAGCCGCGAGAATGTTTCGAGCGCGCTCGCGCGCGTCGCGAACGTGTGGGCCGGGCGATGGAAATCGGCCACGTGGCGCGGGAAGCCGGCGACGCTCGCGGCCCAGAACGACCCGACCAGCACGTGATCGAAACCCATTCCGGCGATATGCGCGAAGGTCTGCCCCCACGCGTCGAGCGGCCCGACGAGGCGGGCGTCGCAGAAATAGATATGCGGAGCGAAGGTCGGCGTGGAGTCCATGGCGCGGGGCGTGCGGGCGGCGGCGGTCGATAACGCCGGGTTGCCGCAACGCGTGTGCCTGCCGCGTGGAGTCCGATGCGGCAATGGTCAGGCGGGATGCCGGCGCCGGCGGGCTGTCGTTTTTACATGACCGCTGTACTGCCGCTTGCACTTACATGCGCGGGATGGAGCGGATGTCCGTGCTGTCGCCCGTGTCGCGATGCGTCGCTCGGTAGCAGCGCGGCGGCCGCTGCATCGTCCGGGCCTGCCGTTGCGATGGCGGCGAGCCGCACGCTCCTGCGGTCCGGCGCGATCATCGTGCGTCGACGTCCCGGTCGCCGTCGATGCGCTGCAGCAGCACGTCGCAGCGGGCGCGCAGCGCCTGCAGCTCCGGCGAACGGGCGTCGAGCCGTACGCGTTCGCCGTTTTCGAGGCCGTGCGTGACCGCGATCTCGTAGATCTCCTGCGCGATCGTCGCGGCTGCGCTCGCGATCCTGATCCGGTCGAGCCAGCTGCATTCGGCGTGATGGCACGCGAGCCACGCGCGCAGCGCACCGACGCGCTGGCTGATGGTGAGCCATCCGCCGAACCGCATGCGGGCGGCCAGTTCGCTCGTCACGAGATAGGAGAGCAGGTCGGTCTGGGTCACACGAAGCTCCTTGACGAAGTGTCGGGGCGGCAGGTCCGCACGCCGGCGATGTTTTGCAGCGTCTTGCCGAGCGTTGCAAATTCCGGTCCGCTCGTGCGCGAGAACGGGGCCGGGATGTCGTCGGTGTCCGGATCGTCGTCCGACTGCCGGACGATGAACCGCTTCATGCGCACGCGTCGCGCGCCGGGTGTATCGTGCAGCGTGCCGAGCGTGAGATCGCTATGCTCGACGACGAGCGCAGCATGCGCGGTTGACGCTGCGCGATGACGCGGCATTCGAGCCGCGAGCATCACGAGTGCCGGGCAGCGCGGCCGGCAGCAGGGGGCCGACGCGTTCGAGGTGCCCGATCATGATGTGCATTCCTTCCGTTTCGCCCAAACGCTTACCGGTAGCGGTTCGACGCGCAATGGGGCTGTAAGGGGACGTAAGGGGGCGCAAGGCGCGTGCCGGCCGGGCACGCTGCGTGCGAGCAGGGCGGCCGGCGCGCTCGGCGATCGGGCGGCGCGCATTTTTTGCATCGTTATCGCAGATAAGCACAGGAGGCCATCGTGCAACATCAACAGGATGCACAGGTTCGAGACCCGTATCGCGGCCACGAGATCCTCGTATGGGCGCGGCGCAACGATAGCGGCGCATGGCGCGACGAGGTGCAGGTGTATGTCGGCGGCGAGCGCATCGAGCTGGTCGAGCCGGCGGCCGCCGGCCCCGAATGGCTGACCGAGAACGAAGCATTGCGCGCGGGTGTCGAGCGCGGTCGCTACCTGATCGACAAGCGCGTCGACGACGATTGACCGGGACGCATCGACGCACGATCCGCGCACCCGCGCCGCCTGCCGGTACGACCCCGGCCGCGACGCGCGGCCTTGGCTGCAGCCGCTACGAAATCGACGTGAACCCGGCCGGCCGCATGCTGTTCGCCGTGCCGGCCGCGTGAAGTGCGCGCGGGAGGCTTCAATCCGGCGAAGGCGACCCCGGTGCGGCGGATGGTCTACGGCCGCGCGGCGATTTCATCCAGATGCCACAGCAGATCCGCCGGATCGTCGTACACGCGCAGCGCGCCCGCACGTTCCAGTTCGTCGCTGCCGTAGCCGCCCGACAGCAGCCCGACGCCGAGCGCGCGGCAGCGGCTGGCGGCGAGCATGTCCCAGATGCTGTCGCCGACGACCACCGTGTGTTCGATCGGCACGTTCAGCTGCGCGGCCGCGGTCAGGAACAGGTCGGGGTCCGGTTTCGCATATTTCACCTGGTCGCGCGTGACCACGACGTTCTTTGCCGGATCGACGCCGAGCGCCTCGAGATTGATGGCGGCCGTTTCCATCCGCCCGCTGGTGGCGATCGCCCAGCGGATGCCCGCGCTCGACAGCGCGGCAAGCAGCTCGCGCGCGCCCGGCAGCGGCCGAACCTGCGCGCGCAGCCGCTGGTACGCGGCCGCATGCAGTCGGGCGAGCCGTTCGACGCGCTCGGCGTCGATGTCGCCCGCCGTCTCGCGCAGCAGCTGGTTCAGGAACAGGCCGCCGCTCATCCCGATCTTGCGGTGGATGCGCCACACCGACAGTTCGATGCCCTCGGCATCGAGCGCTTCCTTCCACGCGAGCACGTGCTGATAGACGCTGTCGACGAGCGTGCCGTCGAGATCGAACAGAAAAGACGTTTCAATGCGCATGTGAATCTCCTGGCTCGATAGGGTTCGAGCGAATCGTCGATGAAAATCCTGCCGACACATTATCGGCGCGCGGCCATGTCATGGCGATGTCCCGTGGCCCCAACGTGCCGTGCTGCGACGAGTCAGGCACCGCTGGTACAATCGCGGCGATGCGCCGGGCCGGGCCCGGGCCGGACTTTTCCGCGCCGTACGCGCCCCCAACCCTCGTCGATCCCAGGTATGGCAACACCGGACGCCGTCAGTTCCAGTCAATCGTGGTGGGGCGTATGGGCCCTGGCACTCACCGCCTTCATCTTCAATACCACCGAGTTCGTCCCCGTCGCGCTGCTCAGCGCGATCGGCGACAGCCTGCACATGCAGCCGACCGACGTCGGCCTGATGCTGACGATCTATGCGTGGGCCGTCGCCGTCGTGTCGCTGCCGCTGACGCTGGTCACGCGTCATGTCGAGCGCCGCAGGCTGCTGGTCTGGGCGCTGGTGGCGTTCATCGTCAGCCATATCGTCACCGGTATCGCGTGGAATTTCGCGGTGCTGATGGTCGGCCGGCTGGGCATCGCGTGCGCGCATGCGGTGTTCTGGTCGATTTCCGTCCCGCTGGCCGTGCGGCTCGCGCCGAGCGACCGGAAAAGCCGTGCGCTCAGCATGCTGGCGATGGGCACGTCGATCGCGATGGTCGCCGGCATTCCGCTCGGGCGCGTGATCGGCGAGGCGTTCGGCTGGCGCGTCACGTTCCTGATCATCGCGGGCGCGGCGGGCATCGCGTTGCTGCTGCTGCGCGCGACGCTGCCGGAACTCCCGAGCCAGGGCGCCGGATCAGTCGGCAGCATCGGCGTATTTCTGCGCAAGCCGGCGCTGGTGGCGCTGTACGCGATCACCGTGCTCGTCGTGTCCGCGCATTTCACGTCGTACACGTACATCGAGCCCTTCGTCCAGAGCGTCAACCACGCGAGCAACAGCCGGATCACGTATGTGCTGATCCTGTTCGGCATCGCCGGCATGCCGGCCGCGGTCTGCTTCAACCGCGTCTATCCGCACCAGCCGGACAAGTTCCTGCTGGCGTCGATCGTCGCGTTGTCGGGCTGCCTGTTGATCCTGTTCCCGTGCGCGCTGAACATCGTCACGCTGTCCGTGCATACGCTGGTCTGGGGCGGGGCGATCGTCTGTTTCGGCCTCGCGATGCAGGCGTGGGTGCTGAAGCTGGCGCCGGAGGGGACCGACCTGGCCGTGTCGATCTTCTCGGGCCTGTACAACGTCGGCATCGGCGCCGGTGCGCTGCTCGGCAACCATATCGCGGGCGACTTCGGGCTGCCGTGGGTCGGCACCTTCGGCGGCGTGGTCGGCGCGTTCGCGGTCGGGATCGCGTGGCTCGCGTTGCGCCTTCACGCGAAACGGGCGGTGGCGGAGCCGACACCGGCCTCCGGCGTGCAGTGAAGTGAAGGCGGCAGCGGCCCGATGCATTCGCTTCCCGTGCGAACCGGGATGTGCGAACCGACAACGCGCAGTCATTTCGCGCTGTCGGTCCGGTTACGCGACGATGAACCGCCACGGCATCTAGGTTCGCGCTTCAGGCGTCATGCAATCGAATAGCCGCCGTCGGCCACGAGCGCATGCCCCGACACATAGCTGGAATCGTCCGATGCGAGGAACGCGACGATCGTCGCCATCTCCTCGGCGGATCCCCACCGGCCTGCCGGTGTCGCTGCGGCAAAGCCCTCCCGCGCATCGTCCGACGGCCAGATGCCGCGATGATGGAACGGCGTTTCGATCAGCCCGGGGCACAGTGCGTTGACGCGGACGCCGCGCTTGAACCACTCGATCGAAGCCGTCTTCGTCATCCCGATCACCGCGTGCTTGCTCGCGATATAGACCGACGCATTCTCGAAGCCGATGAGCCCGCCCATCGACGCGTTGTTGATGATGCTGCCCGAGCCCTGACGCAGCATGATTTCGGCTGCGTACTTCATCGAATTGAACACGCCGCGCACGTTCGGTTCGAACACCATGTCGAATCGTTCGGCATCCTGCTCGAGCAGCGGCGCGAACACGCCTTCCGTGCCGGCATTGTTGAATGCGATGTCGAGGCGTCCGTAGGTCGATACCGTGAAATCGAACAGCTTGCGGAGCTCGTCTTCGTTCGCGACGTCCGCGGCGAAAGCCTTCGCTTCGCCGCCGGCGGCCGTGATTTCGTCGACCAGTCGATCCAGTTCGGTCTTGCGCCGTGCGGAAACGACGACCTTCGCGCCGCGCCGCGCGAGTTCGATCGCGGATGCGCGGCCAATGCCGGAACTGGCACCCGTCACCAGTGCGATGCGGCCCGCGAGTTGAGCCGGATGTGTGCTTGCGTTCATGATGAGATTCCCCAAAGTGGTTGACCATTCACGTCGAAGCGACGTCTGATGCTCATTGTGGTCGTTCGTCGGTCGCAAAAAAATGGAACAATGGCGCATTCAGAATTCCCGTTTCGGGAATTGAAACCGCTTCTTCGCGAGCGTCAAAAGGGTTCCTCATGCTCAACCGGCTCGACATCCTGAAGATCTTTTCCGCGGCGGCCACGGCGCCCACGTTCCGCGAGGCGGCCGCGCGGCTCGGTGTGTCGCCGCAGGTCGTGACGCGCGCGGTGCGCGAACTGGAAGAGATGCTGGGCGAAACCCTGTTCCACCGGACGACCCGCAGTATCCGGATTACCGCCTTCGGGCAGTCGTTTGCGCTTGAAGCGCAGGCGGCGCTTTCAGCCGTCGACGGGCTGTTCGGCGCCGCGAACGGTCAGGTCGACGAGCCGGTCGGCGTCGTCAGGATCACAGCCCCGTCAGGCATGGGGCGTCATTACGTCCAGCCGGTCCTGACCGATCTCATGCAGCGGTATCCGGGTCTCGTGCCCGACCTGCGGCTGTCGGATGTGCCCTCGCCGGTCGTCGACGAACAGATCGACATCGGCGTGCGGGTCGGGGCGATCGGAGACAACCGCTTCGTCGCGCGAATGGTCGGGCCGTTGCCGATGTGGGTCGTTGGCGCTCCGTCGTTGATCAAACGGCTGGGCGAGCCGAAAAACCTCAAGGCACTGGAATCGATGCCGGTGACGTGCCTGATCGACCGCGCGAGCGGTCGGGCGTGGCCGTGGATTTTTCGCGCGGAGCAGCAATTCAAGCCCGCGTCGCCGGCCTATCTGACGGACGACGCCGAGGCTGAGATCGACGCCGTGTGCGCAGGGCTGGGATTCGGCCAGTGCTCGGAGTATCTCGTGCGGCAATACATCAAGAAGGGGCGCCTGGTGCGGTTGCTGTCGAGCCTCGAACCCGAACCGTGGAAGTTGCACGTCTATCGGCCGCGGCGTGGCCCGATACCCCGTCGTATCCGGGTGGTGTACGACGAACTGGTGGCGAAGCTGGCGCAGGCAACGTGGCGAGGGTAGTCGGTGGCGCCGGGTTGAGTCGGCGCCACCGACCGGCCGGTAAAGGTTGCCGTGCCATGCTCCGGATGGGGACCTGACGAGGTTCGCCGCCCCGCGTCGGAGGGCACGTGGAAAGCCGACATATTGCGGCATCATCATGGGGCCGACGCACCCGCGCCCGGGTGCCCAACGATCGACTGGAGACCTGCATGCCGATACCCCGGATTGAAACGCGCGACGCCATGGGCGATCCCGATGTCGTCCATGTGAACCCGGATCACGTGCTCTGGATGTCGCTGCCGACTGCCGCGCACCGGCGGCCGGACAGCATGGCCATCCGCGTGGACGATCGCGTCAAGGGCGGCAGTTTGCTGATGGCCGACCATCCGCCGGCCGCTCGACTTCTGCAGGACCTCGGCCCGTTCGTGACGGTGACGCTGGCGAACCCGTCGTCAGACTATCCGGACGGTCTCGTGCATATCCGTGCGCATGCGATCGTCAAGATCGCGACGGACGAGCACGACAAGCCGCTGGCAGACCGGACGCTGGGCTGGGTCCATGTCCAGGACGGCTCGGCTTTCAAGATCAGGGATTACGCCGGCGTGGCCGCGCAATGGCAGGCGTCGGTCGCAGCGGCTGGCCGCTGACCCTTCGGTGGCGTGGTCGGCGCGTTCGTGGTCGGGATCGCCTGGTTCGCGTGGCGGCCGCATGAGAGGCGGGCGGCGGCGTAGGCACCATCGCCGCACGCAGTGTCAATGCGGCCCGTCGTTCGTGATTCCCGTTGCATCGAGCTGCCTGAGCTTCGCGTACAGCGTGGTGCGCGAGATGCCGAGTTGTCGCGCAGCGGCCGACACATTGCCGTCGTGCTCGTCGAGCGCACGGCGGATCGCGTCGAGCGACTGCTCGTGCAGGCTTGCCTGCGGGCTGGCGGCCGGCGCGGTGCCGCACACGTCGACGGCGTCTTCGAGCGCATCGGATTGACGCCGCATCGTCGCACGATCGAGCGGCGCGCGCACGGCCCGAACCCAGACGTGACTGCCGTCGTCGCGCGCGATTCGCTGCGGCGTACGCGCGGGTGTCAGCAAACGACGCTGCTGCGCGGGCGTCGCGCCGGGGAAGAGTTGCCGGAGATCGCGCGGTTCGATCGGCCCGGCAGGCGCGAGGTCGAGCATCTGCCGAGCGAGCCGGCTCGCCGCGCGCACGCGGCCCGCCTCGTCGAGTGCGACGACGCCCGCGAGCGGTGTGCCGAGCCAGCGCGGATCGTGCTGTACCTGCAGCAGATGGCAGTCGCGCAGCATCGCATACAGCCGCTGCTCGGCGGACAGCGCCGCATGCCGGAACTGCTCGCGCAACTGCACGACATTGCGCCGGCCGACGCCGGTGATGTCCAGCGCGCCGATCACTTCCCCGTCGAAACCGACCAGCGGCACCGCGAGACAGAACACGCGCGACAATTCGTCGAGATAGTGCTGGGCGCCCGCGACGACCGCCTCGGTGCCGTCGTGAATCACACAGCTCGGCGCGGTCGTGCCGATGTTCGGCTCGACGATCCGGCGTCCGGCGATGATCGGCGTGAGCAGCGCGTCGTCGCAATGCGGGCTGCGCCGCGCATGGATGATCGTGCCGCGCGGATTGACGCAGAAGATCGTCCAGTCGCTGCCGCCGAACGCGGCCCACAGCGGCTCGATTTCCTGCGCGACGCAGCGGTACAGCCGCCGGTCCGCGCGCGATTCGTCGAGCTCGCGCTGCATTTCATAGCGGGCGGTTTGCCACGGCCGGAGCCCGGCGTCGCGCGAGCGCAGCCACGAGCGCGCGACGCTGGCCGGCAACGCCGTTTCCGGCAGCGGTTCGCCCGCCGCGAAGCGGGCGCGGAGCCGGTCGAGGTCGACCGGCCGCGAGGGGGATTCGGGTGCCGTCTTCACGCTGCGCTCCATGAGGGTCCAAGGTCCGGGCCGGGCGTGCCGGCGCGGCGTGTCGCGCGAATGCGTAATATAGCCCGGCGCCCGAAGCGGCGTATTTTCCCGAAAGGGGCCGCCGCCGCGTGCCGCCGAGTGGCCCCGGCAGCGGGCGGTGCCCCCGCGCTCAATGCGGCAAACGGAGGATCGGCTTGAGCGTGATGCCGTTGCTGCTGTCCTCCGCGGCCTGGTTGATCTGGTCGAGCGGATAGAACTTCACCAGCCGGTCGAACGGAAACCGCCCTTGCAGATGGAGCTGGACGAGCTGCGGGATGAACGTCTGCGGCACGCTGTCGCCTTCGACGATGCCGCGGATCGAGCGGCCGCCGAGCAGCAGGTTGTTGACGTCGAATTCCGCCTTCGTGCCGAGCTTCGGCGCGCCGACCACGCCCATCGTGCCGCGCGAGCCGAGCGCCTCGATCCCTTGCGACAGCACGGCGGGCAGCCCGGTCGATTCGAGCGCGAAGTCGACGCCGCCGCCGGTGATCGTGCGGATCGCGTCGACGACGTCGACTTCCTTGCTGTTGATCGTGTGCGTCGCGCCGAGCTCCAGCGCCAGCGCGAGCCGCGACGGCACGATGTCGACGGCGATGATGGTGGTTGCGCCGGCGACGCGTGCGGCCATCACGGCGCTCATGCCGACCGCACCCGCGCCGAAACTCGCGAAGCTGCTGCCCGGGCGCACCGCGAGCGAGTGGATCACCGCGCCGGCGCCGGTCTGGATCCCGCAGCCGAGCGGCCCGAGCAGTTCGAGCGGCGCTTCCGGCGGCACCTTGATCGCGTTGTTCTCGCGCGCGAGCGCGTAGCTGGCGAACGACGACTGCGCGAAGAAATGATCGTGCAGCGGCTGCCCGTGTTCGTCGCGGATCGCGGTCTGCCCGTCGGCGTCGGCGCCGCCGAAATTCAGCCCGAAGAAGCGCCGGCAGTACGCGCCGTGACCGCCGACACAGGACGGGCAGTGACCGCACGCGCCGTAGGTGAGCACGACGTGATCGCCCGCGGCGAGCGTCGTCACGTTCGGGCCGACCGCTTCGACCACGCCGGCGCCCTCGTGACCGAGCACGGCCGGCAGCGGCACCGGGTAGTACTGGTCGCGCACGATCAGGTCGGTGTGGCACAGGCCCGTCGCGACGACGCGCACCCGCACCTCGTCGTCGCGCGGCGCGCGCAGGCGGGCGGTTTCGATCGAGAAGGGCGCGCCGGCCGCGCGCGCGACGGCTGCGGTGACGACGCGTGAATCGTTTTCCGTGTACATGTTCGGTCTCCTTGTCAAATCGGATACGGCGGCGCTTCACCCTTGATCGTCAGCCACTGCCACTGCGTGAACTCCTCCCAGTTCGCGGCACCGCCGATGCTCGAGCCGTTGCCCGATGCGCCGACGCCGCCGAACGGGTTGATCACTTCGTCATTGACCGTCTGGTCGTTGATGTGCAGCAGCCCGGTGTTCAGGCGCTCGCCGATCCTCAGCGCCCGGCCCACGTCGGCGGACAGGATCGCCATCGACAGCCCGTATTCGCTGCGATTCGCGAGCGCGATGGCGTCCTCGTCCGTATCGAACGGCACGACGACCGCGACCGGCCCGAAAATCTCCTCGTCGAACGCCGGGTTGCCCGGCGCGACGCCGCTCAGCACGGTCGGCTCGAAGAACAGGTCGCGATGGCCGCCACCCGTCTCGACATGCGCGCCCGCGCGACGGGCCGCGTCCACCAGGCTCGCCGCATGATCGAGCTGCGCGGCATTGATCAGCGGCCCGAGGCCGACGTCCGCGGTCGCGGGATCGCCGACGCGCAGGCTTCGGGCCTTCTCGACGAGCTTCGCGACGAAGCGGTCGTGAATGCCGCGCTGCACGAGCACGCGGCCGGTCGCCATGCAGATCTGGCCTTGATGCAGATACGCGCCCCATGCGGTATTGGCGACGGCGCGGTCGAGGTCGGCGTCGTCGAGCACGATCAGCGAGTTCTTGCCGCCGAGCTCGAGCGAGACCTTCTTCAGGTGGCGGCCGGCCGCCTCGCCGACCTTGCGCCCCGCCGCGGTGGAGCCGGTGAACTGGATCATCGCGATGTTCGGATCGGCGACCAGCGCGGCGCCGGCCGCGCCGTCGCCGGGCAGGACGTGCAGTACGCCTTCCGGCAGGCCGGCGAGCTCGAACACGCGGGCAATCGCGACGCCGCCGCACACGGCGGTACGCGGATCGGGCTTCAGCACGACCGCGTTGCCCAGCGCAAGCGCCGGCGCGACCGCGCGTATCGCCAGGTACAGCGGGAAATTGAACGGCGAGATCACGCCGACGACGCCGCGCGGGCGGCGCCGCGCGAGCGACAGCCGGCCAGCCGCCGACGGCAGGACTTCGCCGGCCGCGCGCGACGGCAACCCCGCCGCCTCGTGCAGCGCCTTGATCGTGACGGACGTTTCGAACGACGCCTTCGCGCGCGTCGATCCGCTTTCGCGCACGAGCCAGTCGACGATCGAATCGAAGTGCGTTTCCGCGACGGCCGCCGCGCGGCGCAGGACGGCCGCGCGTTCGTCGTACGGCAGGCCGAACCACGCGGGCTGCGCGCGATGCGCGGCGGCTGCCGCATCGGCCACCGCCGCGCCGTCCGCGAGGCCGACGCGGCCGAGCGTGTTGCCGGTCGCGGGTTCGATTACGTCGACCGCGTGCGGGCTGGCGTGCCAGCGCCCGTTGAAAGTCTTGCCGTGCCAGACGCCGGCGTCGAACAGTGCCGTGTTGCTGCTGCTATCCATGTACGCTCCTGAGGAAATTCCGACCCGCCGGATCGGGCCTTGCATTGCGCCGACCGGCATGCGCGCGAGGGTAGGCGGCCGAGAGGAAGCGGAGCCATCCGGGTTTGTTCCCACCCGCCGTGCCCGCGCCGGCCGGTGGGGGCACGCGTCGACGTGTGCGGAAACTGAACACTCCGATACCGCCGTGCGAACGGCGTGTCGTTTCCGCCGTCACGGCGGCAGGGACGCGCGCCGTCGAGCGAAACAGCGGGTGTCGCCGCACGAATCGGCGAGCACGTCGGTATCCGCGTACCGATTTCCTGCCGATCGTTCACCGAAGTCGAAGTCGCAATCCGGAAGGCCAACCACGCCGTTGTTCCCTCAGGAAAACCCTGATCCCGTCCCGTCGGGACGCGGATTTCGGCCGGATTCCCCGGCTCGGAGCGCCGCCGCGTCACGCCCTCGCGCAAGCAGTGGCTCGAGCGCGCGCAACCCGCGCCATCAAGCCTTCCGGCCCATATACCTATCCAGACAAGGTATGGCGCATCGCAATATTTCGCGTATCCAGTCCTATTTCAATACCTGTAAGGTATCGAAAAACACGCCTAAAAGTATTGGACGGTGAATTTGCCCGGCGCGTATAAATCCGTCCCATGAACTCCCCATACGCAGCGCGCCCCATGTCCACCGTCACCATCGAACGCATCGAAACCCGTCTCGTCGATCTGCCGACGATCCGCCCGCACAAGCTGTCGGTCGCGACGATGCACGGCCAGACGCTGATGCTCGTGAAGGTGTTCTGCAGCGACGGCGCGACGGGCATCGGCGAAGGCACCACGATCGCCGGGATGGCCTACGGCCCGGAAAGCCCCGAGGCGATGAAGCTCGCGATCGACACGTACCTTGCACCGGCGATCGTCGGCAAGGACGCGACCCGCATCCAGACGCTGATGGCGTTCGTCGGCAAGCTCGCGAAGGTCAACCACTTCGCGAAGAGCGCGCTCGAAACCGCGCTGCTCGACGCGCACGGCAAGCGGCTCGGCGTGTCGGTCGGCGAGCTGCTCGGCGGGCGCCGGCGCGACCGCCTGCCGGTCGCATGGACGCTCGCTTCCGGCGACACGGCCACCGACATCGCCGAAGCCGAACGGATGCTCGACCTGCGCCGCCACAATGTGTTCAAGCTGAAGATCGGCGCGAAGTCGCCGGACGCGGATATCCGGCACGTGGCCGAGATCAAGAAGGCCGTCGGCGATCGCGCGTCGGTGCGCGTCGACGTGAATATGGCGTGGAGCGAGACGCAGGCCGCGCGCGCGATTCCGGCGCTGGCAGACGCCGGCTGCGAACTGGTCGAGCAGCCGGTCGCGTCGGCCGCGGCGCTCGCACGCCTGATGCGCCGCTTCCCGGTCGCGCTGATGGCCGATGAAATCCTGCAGGGCCCCGACAGCGCATTCGACATCGCGAAGCATCACGGCGCGGACGTGTTCGCGATCAAGATCGAGCAGAGCGGCGGGCTCTTCGCGGCACAGCGTGTGGCCGCGATCGCGGACGCGGCCGGCATCGAGCTGTACGGCGGCACGATGCTCGAAGGCGCGTTCGGCACGGTCGCTTCCGCGCACCTGTTCGCGAGTTTCGCGAACCTGCAGTGGGGCACCGAACTGTTCGGGCCGCTGCTGATCACCGAAGAGATCCTGACGCAGCCGCTGGATTACAGCGATTTCGAACTGACCGTGCCGGACGGCCCCGGTCTCGGCATCGAACTCGACGAGGACAAGGTCAGGCGTTTCACCCGCGACGGGCTCACGAAAGCCGCGCGGTAACCCGAGTCACGCAAAGCCGTCATTCCCCCAAATACACATGGAGACATCATCATGAGCGTCAAAGTTTTCGATAGCCGGGAAGTGCAGGATCTGCTGAAGGCCGCGTCGAACGCCGGCGGCAACGGCGGCAACGCGCGTACCCAGCAGATCGTGCTGCGCCTGCTCGGCGACCTGTTCAAGGCGATCGACGATCTCGACATCACGCCCGACGAAGTGTGGGCCGGCGTCAACTACCTGAACAAGCTTGGTCAGGATGGCGAAGCAGCGCTGCTCGCGGCCGGCCTCGGCCTCGAGAAGTATCTCGACATCCGGATGGACACCGAGGACAAGGCGGTCGGTCTCGAAGGCGGCACGCCGCGCACGATCGAAGGGCCGCTGTATGTGGCGGGCGCGCCGGTGCGCGACGGCGTATCGAAGATCGACCTCGACGCGGACGAAGGCGCGGGCCCGCTCGTGATCCACGGCACGGTGACCGGCCTCGACGGCAAGCCGGTAGCGGGCGCGGTGGTCGAATGCTGGCACGCGAACTCGAAGGGCTTCTACTCGCACTTCGACCCGACCGGCGCGCAGACCGAATTCAACCTGCGCGGCGCGGTGAGGACGGGCGCCGACGGCAAGTACGAATTCCGCACGCTGATGCCGGTCGGCTACGGTTGCCCGCCGCAGGGCGCGACCCAGCAGCTGCTGAACGGCCTCGGCCGCCACGGCAACCGCCCGGCGCACGTGCACTTCTTCGTCGACAGCAACGACCACCGCAAGCTGACGACGCAGTTCAACATCGCCGGCGATCCGCTGATCTGGGACGACTTCGCGTACGCGACGCGCGAGGAACTGATCCCGCCGGTGGTCGACAAGACCGGCGGCACGGCGCTCGGCATGAAGGCCGATGCGTACCAGGACATCGAGTTCAACTTCGTGCTGACGCCGCTGGTACAGGGCAAGGACAACCAGATCGTCCACCGCCTGCGCGCAGCCGCGACGGCCTGACCGCCCGCCGGCGCGGCGCGGATGCGCCGACGCCGGCCGGGTCCCCTCGAGATTCAACCGATACCGATGCGAGCGTGCGTTGCAGGACGCGGCACGCGCATGGGAGGAGCCAACATGTCCGCCACCCTCGACCAAGCCAACGAACTGGATCACCTGCTCGCCACCGCCGTGCAGGATGACAAGGAGGCCGGCGTATTCCGCTGCCGCCGCGACATCTTCACCAATGCCGAGCTGTACGAACTCGAGATGAAGCACATCTTCGAGAGCAACTGGGTGTATCTGGCGCACGAAAGCCAGATCCCGGACAACAACGACTACTACACGACGTGGATCGGCCGCCAGCCGGTGGTCGTCACGCGCGACAAGACCGGCGAGCTGCACGCGGTGATCAATGCGTGCGCCCACAAGGGCGCGATGCTGTGCCGCCGCAAGCACGGCAACAAGGGCAGCTTCACGTGCCCGTTCCACGGCTGGACGTTCTCGAACACCGGCAAGCTGCTGAAGGTGAAGGACGAGAAGACGACCGAGTATCCGGTGCAGTTCAACACGAACGGGTCGCACGACCTGAAGAAGGTCGCGCGCTTCGCGAACTATCGCGGCTTCCTGTTCGGCAGCCTCAGCGTCGACGTGCTGCCGCTCGAGGACTACCTCGGCGAAACGCGCATGATCATCGACCAGATCGTCGACCAGGCGCCGAACGGGATCGAAGTGCTGCGCGGCAACTCGTCCTACATCTACGAAGGCAACTGGAAGATGCAGATGGAGAACGGTTGCGACGGCTACCACGTCAGCACCGTGCACTGGAACTACGCGGCGACGATGGGCCGCCGCAAGGAAGACGGCACCAAGGCCGTCGACGCGAACAGCTGGAGCAAGTCGGTCGCGGGCGTGTACGGCTTCGACAACGGCCACATCCTGCTGTGGACGAAAACGATGAACCCGGAAGTGCGGCCCGTGTACCAGCACCGTGAAGAGATCAAGGCGCGCGTCGGCGACGTGCAGGCCGATTTCATCGTCAACCAGACGCGCAACCTGTGCGTGTACCCGAACGTGTTCCTGATGGACCAGTTCAGCACGCAGATCCGCGTCGTGCGGCCGCTCGGCGTCGACAAGACCGAAGTCACGATCTTCTGTTTCGCGCCGAAGGGCGAGAGCGAAGCCGACCGCACGCTCCGCATTCGCCAGTACGAGGATTTCTTCAACGTGACCGGCATGGGCACCGCCGACGATCTCGAGGAGTTCCGCGCATGCCAGGCCGGCTATGCGGGCATTACGGCGATGTGGAACGACCTGTCGCGCGGTGCGCCGCTGTGGGTCGACGGCCCGGACGAGAACGCGAGGAAGATGGGAATGAACCCGCGCATCTCGGGCGAGCGCAGCGAGGACGAAGGGCTGTTCGTGTGCCAGCACGAACACTGGGTGCAGGTGATGCGCGATGCGCTGAAGAAGGAACGCGGGGAGGTGGCGGCATGAACTTCGATTACCGAACCATCTGCGCCGCGCTGTATCGCGAAGCGCGCCTGCTCGACGATCGCCAGTGGGACGAGTGGCTGACCTGTTACGCGGAAGACGTCACGTACTGGATGCCCGCGTGGGACGACGACGATCGGCCGACCGACGACCACCAGAGCCAGATCTCGCTGATGTACTACCCGGATCGCGGCGGCCTCGAGGATCGCGTGTTCCGGATCAAGACCGAGCGCAGCGGCGCGTCGACGCCCGAGCCGCGTACCAGCCACAACGTGACGAACGTCGAGGTGCTGGCCGAACGCGGCGACGAGGTCGACGTGCGCTACAACTTTCACACGCTGAACCATCGTTACCGCGTGACCGATCACTTCTTCGGCACGATGTTCGTCACGTTGCGCAAGGCGGGCGACGCATGGCTGATCTCGTACAAGAAGATCGTGCTGAAGAACGACTACATCCGGCAGGTGCTCGACGTCTATCACGTCTGACGCCGTTGTTTTGTCATGAAGGGAAGTGGAGGTGATTCCATGTCCAGCTACAAGATTGCACTGAATTTCGAGGACGGGGTGACCCGCTTCATCGACTGCAAGGCCGGCGAGAAAGTCCTCGACGCGGCCTTCCGCGCGAAGATCAACCTGCCGATGGACTGTTCCGACGGCGTGTGCGGCACCTGCAAGTGCCGCGCCGAAAGCGGCAGCTACGACCTCGGCGACGACTACATCGACGACGCGCTCACCGAAGACGAAAAGGACAGCGGCCTCGTGCTGACCTGCCAGATGGTGCCGCAAGGCGATTGCGTGATCGCGGTGCCGACGTCGTCGGTCGCATGCAAGACCGGCCACAGCGGGTTCGCCGCGACGGTGACCAAGGTCGAGCAGCACAACGATGCGGCCGTCGTGCTCGAACTCGACGTCGGCGCGGCCGCGCCCGTGTTCCTGCCGGGCCAGTACGTGAACATCGACGTGCCCGCGAGCGGCCAGCACCGTTCGTATTCCTTCTCGTCGGCGCCGGCCGACGCGAAGGTCAGCTTCCTGATCAAGAAGATTCCCGGCGGCGTGATGAGCACGTGGCTCGAATCGGCGCGGCCGGGCGACAAGCTGGACCTGCACGGGCCGCTCGGCAGCTTCTACCTGCGCGACGTGCAGCGGCCGCTGCTGTTCCTCGCGGGCGGCACGGGCCTCGCGCCGTTCCTGTCGATGCTCGAGGTGCTGGCGCGTACCGGTTCGCAGCAGAAGGTGCACCTGATCTACGGCGTGACGCGCGATCTCGATCTCGTGCTGGTCGACGCGATCGAGGCGTATGCGGCGAAACTGCCGAACTTCAGCTTTGCGACCGTCGTCGCGGACGCCGGGTCGAGCCATCCGCGCAAGGGTTGGGTCACGCAGCACATTCCGGCCGATGCGCTGAACGACGGCGACGTCGACGTGTACCTGTGCGGGCCGCCGCCGATGGTCGACGCGGTGCGCACGTACTTCGACGACGAAGGCGTGAAGCCGAACAGCTTCCACTACGAGAAGTTCACCCCCAACGTCACGGCAAAGGCGGCATGATCATGCAACGATTCTCGGGCAAGGTCGTCGTCGTTACCGGCGCGGCGCAGGGCATCGGCCGCGGCGTCGCGCTGCGCGCGGCGGCCGAAGGCGGCAAGGTGCTGTTCGTCGATCGCGCGGATTTCATCGCCGAGGTGGCGGCCGAAGCGACGGGCGGCGAGACGGCCGGATTCGTCGCGGATCTCGAAACCTACGAAGGCGCGCACGCGGCGATCGCGTGTGCGGTGCAGACGTTCGGCGGCATCGACATCCTGATCAACGGCGTCGGCGGCGCGATACGCATGCGCCCGTTCGCCGAATTCGAGCCGGCGCAGATCGACGCGGAAATCCGCCGCTCGCTGATGCCGACGCTCTATACGTGCCACGCGGTGCTGCCGCACCTGCTCGCGCGCGGCGGCGGCACGATCGTCAACATCTCGTCGAACGCGACGCGCGGCATCCGCCGCGTGCCGTATTCGGCGGCGAAAGGCGGCGTCAATGCGCTGACGCACGCGCTCGCGATGGAATACGCGGAGCACAACATCCGCGTCGTCGCGACCGCGCCGGGCGGCACCAGCGCGCCGCCGCGCCGCGTGCCGCGCAATGCGGCCGGCGACAGCGAGCAGGAACGGGCGTGGATGAGCGAAGCCGTGCGGCAGGTGACCGATTCGACATTCTTCAAGCGTTACGGCAGCCTCGACGAGCAGATCGCACCGATCCTTTTCCTGGCATCCGACGAAGCGAGCTACATCACCGGCACGGTGCTGCCGGTCGCGGGCGGCGATACGGGCTGAGCGGTGCGCGGTGAAGCTGCTTGCACGTGTTCATCGATAACCAACTAGCCGGCCGGCGCCGAGACGCCGGCCACGGAGACATTCATGCGTGATCGCAAAGCCATCGTTCCGGCGGGAATGGAAGCGGTGTACGAAAAAATCGGCTACGCGCCGGGCCTGCAGGTCGGCGACACGCTTTACGTGTCCGGCCAGATCGGCCGCGACGCGGCGATGCAACTGGTCGAAGGCCGCGAAGCGCAGATCGTGCAGGCGTTCGAGAACCTGAAACGCGTGCTGGAGGCGGCCGGCGCATCGTTCGACGACGTGGTCGACCTGACGACGTTCCATACCGACATGCGCGACCTGCCGCTGTTCATGCAGGTTCGCGACCGTTACGTCGATGCGCATCCGAAGCCGGCGTGGACGGCGGTCGGTGCGCACATGCTGGGCGGGTCGCCCGGTTACATCGTCGAGATCAAGGCGGTGGCGGTGCTGCCGGAGTGACGCGTTGCAGGAGCGGGCTTCAACCTGTCGATCCCGCGGAGGCTCCAGTCCGCCGGTCGGTTGCTTTCATTCGGTTGACGGGGCGGGACGGTCGAAGTCGGTTTCGTGTACGAAGTAACGGAGCGTGGGCAGCCCGGACGCGTGGAACCCTCTGCGAACCGCATTCGACGCATTCCCGAACAGCCGGGACCGGGCAGGCTATGCAAGCACGGTGGGTGAATTGCAGAAGATGGTTTGGCGCGCGTTGATTTGCGCTTTATGACCGGAGGCCGCGGTTCGAGCCCGCCGGGCACGCGAAATGCTCGTCGAAATACTCGTTCGTCGACGGCGCCCGCATACGGGCCGAACCCCGGCCCGCACGCGCCGCGACCGACAGTCTCATCCGGGAGGCACCATGCGCGAATCGAACGATTCATCCCGCGGCCGTCCACGCGCTGGCGGCGGAGCGGCGGCCGATCCACGGTTTGTGCCGGCCAGGCATCCCGTTACGCGTGCATTCGAACGCCTGGCGTCGCACGTGACCGTCTGGGCCGGTTCGCCGGTCGCGTTCGGCAGCGCGGTCGCCGTTATCGTCGTGTGGCTCGTCAGCGGGCCGCTGTTCCATTATTCGGATGCGTGGCAGCTCGTGATCAATACCGGGACGACGATCGTCACGTTCCTGATGGTGTTCCTGCTGCAGCACAACCAGAACCGCGACAGCGTTGCGCTGCACCTGAAGCTCGACGAGCTCGTCGCCGTGACGCGCGCGGCGAACGATCAGCTGATCGGGATCGAGGATGCGTCGGAAGACAAGTTGCGCGAGCTTGCCCGGAACTATCTCGAACTGGCGAAGCGGGCCGCCGCGAGCGAGGGCACGCCGGGCACCGGCGACGATCGCGGAACGGCCGACGATCAGCCAGGAACCCGGCGGGAATCGTGACGGGTGCGCACGCATGCTTCGCTATCGGGCCGAGCATCCGGATTTTTCAAATGCTTGTCATTTCGTGACCGTCGGGTACGGACATATGTGTCCGACAACGCAGGTCGAAGAAGCCGGGTACCGGGCCGTCGCGAGCGGTGCCGCCTCGCAGTGGAGGATGAACGAGACGAAGTCGGCGTGCGCGTGACCGCCGCCCTGGCGGCAACGCGGCGCCCCATCCGGAGACGAGCCGATGACCGAACGCCAGCCCCCCGACATCACGCCTCCGCACGCGGAGCCCAGTGCGCACGATGCGCTCGAACACCTGCTTGGCAGCCTGCACCGGCATGGTTTCCTGCATTTCGCGAACGAGGTCGTCAGCGCGAACGCGCGGCTGGCCGACACGTTCGTCGATGCGTTCGACAAGCCCGGCATGCAGAGCGGCATGCAGAATCTCGCGGCGCTGCTGATGGCGCTGTCGCGCATTCCGCCCGAACAGTTCGCCAAGGCCGTGTTCGCGGCGGCCGACGCGCTGCATCACGTGAGCGCGTGGCAGCCGGCGCAGCACGAGCACGTCGCGCCCGGCGTGCGCGGCGCGTACCGGCTGCTGCACGACGACGCGCTGTGGGATGCGTTGACGCCGCTGCTCGAAGGCCTGAAGGTGTTCGCGCAAGGGCTTGCGCGCGATCCGGAACAGGCCGTTACCGCGTTCGGCGAGAAGACAGCGGGCAAGTGACGGCGCCGCGTTGCATATCGGGTATCGGGTATCGGGTATCGGCCGCGCGCGAGTGCGCGGCCTTCCGCTTACCGGCTCGCGCGTGAAAACAGCAACGAATCGGTGTCGTTGAAGCGGATGCGCACCGGATCGCCATAACCGGCTTTCTCCGCGACGCGGATCGACGCGACGTTGGTCGGCGCGATCAAACACACGCTGCGTTCGAACCGCTGCTGCGCATCGAGCCATGCGAGCGCGGCCGCGAGCGCCTCGGTCGCATAGCCCTTGCCGTGCGCCCACGTCGCCAGCGCCCAGCCGGCTTCCGGCACGCCGCGAATCGACGGCTCGACGAGCCGGTGGAAATCGGCGAAGCCGAGATCGCCGACATAACGGCCCGACGCCTTCTCGCGAATCGCCCAGTAGCCGTAGCCGAGCAGCGGCCACAGCCCGCGATACGCGAGCAGGCGCATCCACGAATCGCGCGGCGCGGACGGCTCGCCGTTGAAGATGTGCGCGACGACGTCCGGCTCGGTCCACATCGCGGCGAGCGCGTCGAAGTCGCCGAGCGGATGGCCTTCGAGGACGAGGCGCGGCGTGTCGAGGACGGGCGGGGAGGCGACGGGCGGCGGGACATTCGACGTCATCGGGCATTCCATGGGCAGGAAGGGGGAGGCACGCGGACCGGCCGCGCGGAACGTGCCGGTACGATACCGCGGAATCCGCCCGCGCGGCCGCTACTTCAGGCTTTTCAGGAAGGACCGTCCTGCGGACGTGATCGAAATGCCGGAACGGCCGTGCGGCGGATGGCTGGCGAAACCCGCGCCGACGAGTTCCCGCGCGATCGACCAGCCGAGCGCCGGCGCATCCCGGCCGTAGCGAACGTCGGCGAGGCGTTCGAGTGCCCAGACGGCGGACGCCGACAGGTTGGGGGCGTTTGACGTGTCTTGGTCGCTCATGACTTCCTCCGGGAATGGGTATACGGTGTGGATCGCGGCAGCGTGGGTGCGGAATGCGGCGGCAGGCATTCCGTCATCGGGCGCGTGTCTCGCGGCGTGCGCGCATCGACAGCAGCGGGTCGACGCGCGACGGGGCGGAGGGCGGCACGCGGGTCAACCCTCCTGCAGCAACGGCAGCAGCGCCTGAAGCGCCGCCTCCTCATCGGGCCCGGCGGCCAGCACCTGGGCGGACGTGCCGCCGCGCAACTCCAGCGACGCGATCGCGTCGCCGTTTTTCGCGTTGCAGCGGCACCCGTTCACGATCAGCACGATGTCGCTTTCGAAGCGGCGTGCAACTGCGACGACGGCGTCCCTGGCCGCGCCTGCGCGGGTCCGGTTCCACGCGGCGCCGATTTGTAGGTAGACGACGGTTGCCACGTTTTCTACGAAAGCCTCTGGTTGAGTCGTCGGGGGCCGTGCGCGGCGCCGAGCCCGCAGTGCGCGAGAAACGCGCGAAATGCGGTTTCCCACGCGGCGTCGCGCAAGTCGATGTCGATGCCGGCGAGTCGTTCCATTTCCGGGCTGACGAACACGGCGCGCAGCGATCGAGGCGGCACGCCGCGCGCGAAGCAATGGTCGTCGGCGTCGAGCAGCAGGTGAGGATGGCGCCGGAACCGCACGCAGGCGACCGAGATCGGGTCCGTCACATGCCGGGCCGATTCCGCCGGATACACGAAAGCCAGGTGGATCTCGGCCGCCGCCAGCTGTGCGCCGACGTCGTGGAAGCGATGAATCAGCTGGAAGCCGCGTTCGACGCCGCGCCCGACGCCCACGACGACGAGCGGCCGGTTTTCCGTGAGTTCCCGAAGGGTAACGGGGCGCCGATCGGGCCGCAGCAGTGCACCATCCAGCTCGAACATGTCGACATCCTCAGCGAAACCGCCTGCAAGTCCGATGAACGGCGGAAAGCGAGGATTATAGTACAGCGCTGGAAAACATGTGTATTGTATTATAATGCCGTGTGCACCAGATGCTGCACGCCCCCGTTTTTTCGACTCGAACCTTACCCGATGGATGCTGCAATGAACGCCGCCCCTGCCTGCCCGCAATGCGCGATGGAAAACACCTACCCGGACGGCACGCTCTACGTGTGCCCGGACTGCGGCCACGAATGGTCGGCGACGGCCGGCGCTGAAGCCGGCGATGAAGCGGCCGGCGACGTCGTCAGGGACGCGAACGGCAACGTGCTGTCGGACGGCGATTCGGTCGTGCTGATCAAGGACCTGCGCGTGAAGGGCTCGTCGATCACGCTGAAGATGGGCACCAAGGTCAAGAGCATCCGGATCGTCGGCGGCGATCACGAAGTCGACTGCAAGACGGACGCCGGCGGCTTCATGCTGAAGGCCTGTTTCCTGAAGAAGGTGTGATTGCGCGCGTGCGCCGCCGCGGCGGCGCTTCGTTCGCGCGGCCGGCCGCCCGTGCTTCGAGCGGCTTCGACTGTTTGACTACCCGGGCATAACCAGCATGGCAGAGGATCGAACCTCCTATGATGCGTTCGTCAGATTCCTGTCGACGCCGTTGCACGATGGCCGGCCGTTCGTGCTGGAGACGCGCGATGCGGTGTCGCTGCACTTCGATCATCTCGCCACGCAGAGCTTCATGTCGCTGAAGAATCCGGCCGCGCTCGCGCTCGGCTACACGCGCGTGATGATGGGCTTCCTGCTGCTGCAGCCCGCGCCCGTGCGCATCTGCATGCTCGGGCTCGGCGGCGGCTCGCTGGCGAAATACTGTCACCGGCATCTGCCCGATACGGCGATCGATGCGGTCGAGATCAATCCCGAGGTGATCGCGCTGCGCGACGTGTTCAGGATTCCTGCGGATGATGCGCGCTTCAGGGTAGTGTGTGCCGACGGCGCGGACTACATGATGGAGACGGACGTGCGCACGGACGTGATCCTGCACGACGCGTTCGTCGCCGAAGGCATGCCGGGCCGGTGCGCGAGCGCCGCCTTCTTCGCGGCGTGCCGCGAGCGGCTGAACGAGGCCGGCGTGCTCGCGATCAACTTCACCGACGACGATCCGGCGCTGCCGCTGTACCTCGAGCGGCTGCGCGACGTGTTCGGTACGTCGTATGCGCTGGTCCCGTGCGGTGACGACAACAACTTCATCGCGTTCGCATGGAAGGGCGGCGAACGATTGCCGTCGTTGCGCATCCTGCTCGAGCGCGCGCTTCAGTTCGCCGTTGCCGGCGAGCTGAAGCTGGCCTCCACGGCCCGGCGGCTGAAGGGCGGCGCGGGCATCGATCCGGCGCGGCTGGCCTGGCGCGAGCAAGCCGGGCGCTGGGAAATCGGGGCTTGACCCGCGGTTACTTCATGCGCTTGCCGAGCGGGCTCTTGGTCTTGTAGGTCACGCCGTGATGCTCGAGATACTCGCGGATCAACTGACGGACGACTTGCGACGGCGTGAGATCCTGCGCCGCGCAGAGCATCTCGAATGCTTCCTTCTTGGCGGGATCGATCAGGACGGTCAGGCGGGCGGTCTTCGTTTCCATTGCGCGGACAGGTCGGCGGATATGTTAATCAAATTATAATACATCTGCTTTCGGCATCACGGCCGAAACGGGTTGTCCGGCCGGTTGAATCCACCGTGCGGTCCGGCCATCCATCCGGACGGCCCGCCGGGATGCGCCCGCACGGATCGGGTTTCGCGCCGGCTCAGGGCCGGCGATCGAGCCGGCAGAACCAGGTCAGCACGTCGTCGGCCACGGGCACGATCGCGAGCATGACGAGCATGCCGGCGAGCGGTACCGTCGACACGTAGCCGACATACTTGAAGCCGATCGCGCCGGCCAGGCCGCCGACGAAGAACGACGCCAGCATCGTGGCGTGAATCCTCAGCTTCGCGCGGTTGGCGACGACCGCATGCATGTCCACGTCGACGGCCGAGCGGTTCCAGTAAAACAGCTTGCCCAGCTCGATGCCGAGGTCGGTCACGATGCCGGTCATGTGCGTCGTGCGGATCTCCGCGCCCGACAGCTTCGTGATCATCGCGTTTTGCAGCCCCATGATGAAGCACAGCAGGATCACGGTCACGGGCACGAAGAACGCCTCCCACAGCGCGAGGTGGCTGCCGAGCAGCCCGAACAGCAGGAGCAGCACGGCCTCGACCAGCAGCGGCAGCACGTACTGGCTCTGCAGGCCGCGGCGGCGCCCCCAGTTGACGAGCACCGCCGAGCAGCCGGCGCCGACGAGAAACGACCCCAGCGAACTGATGCCGGCCAGCGCGAGCGGAATGTCGCCGAGCGCAGCCTGGTCGGCGATCGCCGACACGATGCCGCTCATGTGCGACGTGTATTGCCTGACCGCAAGGAAGCCGCCCGCGTTGGTCGCGCCGGCGACGAACGCGAGCGAAAAGCCGAGCTGGCGGTTCGCGGTTGCGCTGCGGTGTTTACCCGTCAGGCTTCGAAAGTACTGCGCTGGCATAAGGGTTTCGCTCAATCGCCGGGATCGCGGGCGCGGACGTGCCGGACGGCGCCCTGCGGGCCGAACGGGTGGCCCGCGAAGGCGCCGGCTTCCTCGAATCATGTGGCTTGCATGATAATGCCATTATCATATCCTGTTAGCCAGATTTGGCTTTCGATGCAATAATGCATGTGGAGCCGGCGCGCCTGCCGTCGCCGTTCCATGCCCCCGTTCAACCCGAGCGTACTGGAGACAATCCGGATGGCATCCGTGCCGGTCGTCCATTTCGTGCTGCTGGTCGTGGCCGCCTGGCTCGCGATCGGCGCGCTGGGGCTCGGGGCGCTGCATCGCACGCGGGTCGTTGCGCACGGATTGTTTCCGCTCGGTGCGCTGGGCGGGCTGCTGCTGGCGGCCGCGGGGTTCGCGGGCGTGTTTGCCGAGCCGTCCGTCGCGGTGCTGCCGATCGGGCTGCCCGACCTGCCGTTCCATCTGCGGCTCGACCGCCTGTCCGGCTATTTCCTGTTCGTGCTCGGCCTCGTCAGTGCCGGGATCGGCGCGTTTTCCGCCGGCTACTTCCGCAAGGGCGAGGGCGCCGCGCCGGGGCTCATCTGCTGCGAATATCACGTGTGCGTCGCGAGCATCGCGCTCGTGCTCGTTGCCGACGACGCGTACGTGTTCATGGTCGCGTGGGAAACGCTGACGCTGTCCGCGACCTTCCTCGTGATGTCCAATCACCGGATCGGCGAAATCCGCCGTGCGGGCTACCTGTATTTCCTGATTTCGCATGTCGGCGCGCTCGCGCTGCTGCTGTGCTTCGGCATCCTGCAGGCGCGCACCGGCGATTACACGTTCGCGAACATGCGCACCCAGTCGCTCGATGCAACCTGGGCGTCGCTCGCGTTCCTGTTCGCGCTCGTCGGCTTCGGCGCGAAGGCGGGCGTATTTCCGCTGCATGTGTGGCTGCCCGATGCGCATCCGGCCGCACCGTCCCCCGTGTCGGCGCTCCTGAGCGGGTTCGTGCTGAAGGTGGGGCTCTACGGGCTGCTGCGCACCGTGTTCGACCTGCTGCACGTGCAGATCGCGTGGTGGGGCGTGCTGCTGCTCGTGCTCGGCGGCGGCACCGCGCTGCTTGGCGTGGTCTTCAGCACGATCCAGGTCGACATGAAGCGCCTGCTCGCCTATTCGTCGATCGACAACATCGGCCTGATGTTCGTGTCGCTCGGGCTCGCGGTGCTGTTTCGCGCGTTCGGCATGACGACCCTGGCGGCGCTCGCGCTGACCGCGATGCTCTATCAGGTCGTCGCGCATGCGGCATACAAGAGCCTGCTGTTCCTGGGGACCGGCGCCGTGCTGCACGCCACCGGAGAACGCAATCTCGGCAAGCTCGGCGGGTTGATCCGTTTCATGCCGTGGACGGCCTGGGCCGTGCTCGTGGGCGTCGCGGCGAGCGCGGGCCTGCCGCCGCTGAGCGGTTTCGTCGCGGAGTGGCTGTTGCTGCAGGCGTTCCTGTTCACGCCCGGCCTGCCGGATTCGGTGCTGGCGATGACGGTGCCGATCGCGGCCGCGCTGGTCGCGATGTCGGCCGCGCTCGCCGGCTACACGATGGTCAAGTTCTTCGGCATCGTGTTTCTCGGGCAGCCGAGGGAAGCCAAGCTGAGCCGCGCCCGCGACGCGAATGCGTGGGAGCGGCTCGCGTTCTGCTGGTTCGCGGCGGTCAGCGTGCTGCTCGGGCTGATGCCCGCGCAGTTCGTCAAGCTGCTGGATCCGGTCACGCGCGGGCTCGTCGGCGCCGGTGTCGGCGCGGACAATCACGGCTGGCTGCTGTTCGTGCCGGTGTCGACCGCGCGCGCGAGCTACATGCCGGCCGTGTTCATGCTGTTTTTCGTCGCGTGCTGCGGGCTCGCGTGGCTGCTGGTGCGGCGCTTCTACCACGGCCGGCTGCGCCGCGCCGCGCCGTGGGGTTGCGGCTTCCCGTTTCCGACCACGCGGATGCAGGACACGGCCGAGGGGTTCGGGCAGCCGATCCGCGAGATCTTCGCGCCGCTGCTGCGCGTCGAGCGGCAGGTGCCGTCGCCGTTCGACGCACAGCCCGCGTACCGGGTGTCGGTCGCCGATCGCACCTGGCTGCTCTACGAGCGCATCGCGGCGATCACGCTGCGCGCGGCCGAATGGGCGGGCCGGCTGCAGACGGGCAGGATCGCCGTCTACCTGACCTACAGCTTCGCGGTGCTGATTCTGCTCCTGATGCTGGTGAGAAGATGGTGACCGTCTCCGGCGTGGTATCGCAGATTCTCGAGATCGTGGTGGCGCTCGCCGCCGCGCCGCTGCTGTCCGGCTGGATCAACCAGTGCCGCGCGTGGCTGCAGAACCGGCGCGCGCCGTCGGTCTGGCAGCCGTACCGGATGCTCCACAAGCTGTTCAACAAGGAATCGGTCGTCGCGCACGGCGCGAGCGCGGTGTTCCGCGGCGCGCCCTACGTCGTCTGGGCAGCGATGACGCTCGCGTGCGCGATCGTGCCGACGCTGTCGACGGAGCTGCCGCTGTCGCCCGCCGCGGACGCGATCGCGCTCGTCGGCCTGTTCGCGCTCGCGCGCGTCGCGCTGTCGCTCGCCGCAATGGACATCGGCACGGCATTCGGCACGCTCGGCGCGCGGCGCGAGATGCTGATCGGCTTCCTCGCGGAGCCGGCGCTGCTGATGGTCCTGCTGTCCGCGTCGCTGATCACGCAGTCGACGCTGCTGACGAGCATCGTCGGCACGCTCGGGCGCGGCGAGCTCACGCTCTATCCGAGCCTGGCGTTTGCCGGCATCGCGTTCACGCTGGTGTCGCTTGCCGAAAACGCACGGCTGCCCGTCGACAATCCGGCCACCCACCTCGAACTGACGATGATCCACGAGGCGCTGATGCTCGAATACTCGGGGCGGCATCTCGCGCTGATGGAATGGGCGGCGAGTCTCAAGCTGTTCGCCTATTCGTGCATCGGCCTCGCGCTGTTCGTCCCGTGGGGCATCGCCGAGGCCGGTAACCCGCTCGCGCTGCTGCTGGCGGTGCCGGTGCTGTTCGTCAAGCTGATGGCGGGCGGCGCGGCGCTCGCCGCGGTCGAGACCGTCAATGCGAAGATGCGGCTGTTCAGGGTGCCCGAGTTTCTCGCCACCGCGTTCCTGCTCGCGGTGATCGGCATGCTCGTGCACATCCTGCTGGGGGCGTGAATGCACGGCTACGCGACGCAACTGATCAACTTCCTGGCAGCGCTGCTGCTGATCCTGTCGTTCGCGATGCTGAGCCAGCGACGCACGCTGTCGCTGATCCATCTCTATACGCTGCAGGGCGTCGCGCTCGTGTCGGCCAACCTGATTCTCGGCGTGCTGACGGGCGATGCGAACCTGTTCGTGTCCGCCGGGCTGACGCTGGTGCTGAAGGTCGGCGTGATCCCGTGGCTCCTGTATCGGCTGGTGCGCCGGCTCGACGTGCGCGCCGACGTCGAACCGCTGATCAACATCCCGACCACGCAACTGATCGGCATCGTGCTCGTGATCGTCGCGTTCAACGTCGCATCGCCGATCAGCCAGCTCGCGACCTCGGTCGCGCGCGGCGCGCTCGGCATCGCGCTCGCCTGCGTGCTGCTGTCGTTCATGGCGATGATCACGCGCGCCAAGGCGATTCCGCAGGTGATCGGCTTCCTGTCGATGGAGAACGGGCTGTTTTTCGCGGCGACGGCCGCGACCAACGGGATGCCGATGATCGTCGAACTCGGCATCGGGCTCGACGTGCTGGTCGGCATCCTGATCCTGGGCGTATTCATGTTCCAGATCCGCGAGCAGTTCGACAGCCTGGACATCCATCACCTCGAGACGCTCAAAGATGAATGAGGCCCATGTCGTGCTCGCCGTGCTCGGCCTGCCGCTCGCGGCCGCCGCGACGCTCGCGTGCGTGCGGTCCAGCCGCGTCGCGCGCAACCTGAACGCCGGCTTCAGTTTCGCGACGTTCGCGGCGACGCTCGTGCTCGCCGCGCACACCGTCGAAAACGGCCCGTCGAGCGTGTTCGACGGCGCGTTCTTCGTCGATCCGCTCAACGTCTACCTGGTCGCGCTGACCGCGTTCGTCGGCTGGACGACGTCGTTGTTCTCGCGTCCGTACATGCAGGTCGAGGAGGATCGCGGCCGGATGACGGCCGCGCGGATGCGGCTCTATCACACGATGTATCAGCTCTTCATGTTCGCGATGCTGCTCGCGCTGCTGACCAACAACCTCGGCGTGCTGTGGGTCGCGATGGAGGCGGCGACGCTGGCGACCGTGCTGCTCGTCAGCGTCTACCGGACGGCCGCGAGCCTCGAGGCCGCGTGGAAGTATTTCATCCTGTGCGGCGTCGGCATCGCGCAGGCGCTGTTCGGCACGATCCTGCTGTACCTCGCCGCAAGCCGGCAACTGGCCGGCGGGGATGCGCTGCTGTGGACGAGCCTCGTCGCGGTCAAGGCGCACCTCGACCCGACCATCGTGTCGATCGCGTTCGTGTTCCTGCTGGTCGGCTACGGCACGAAGGTCGGCCTCGTGCCGATGCACAGCTGGCTGCCGGACGCACATGCCGAAGGTCCGACGCCGATTTCGGCGGTGCTGTCCGGCCTGCTGCTGAACGTCGCGCTGTATGCGGTACTGCGCTGCAAGGTGCTGGCCGACGGCGCGCTCGGCAACGGGCTGCCGGGGCGGCTGCTGGTCGGGTTCGGGCTCGTGTCGGTGCTGGTCGCGTCGTTCTCGCTGTTCCGGCAGAAGGACGTGAAGCGGCTGTTCTCGTATTCGTCGATCGAGCACATGGGGCTGGTGACGTTCGCCTTCGGCCTCGGCGGCCCGGTCGCGACCTTCGCCGGATTGCTGCACATGACGGTGCACTCGCTCGTCAAGTCGGCGATCTTCTTCGCGGTCGGCCATGCGGCGCAGAAGGCCGGCACGCAGGCGATCGACGGCATTCGCGGGCTGCTGCAGGTCAGTCCGACCGTCGGCTGGGGGATGATGCTCGGCACGCTCGCGATTCTCGGCCTGCCGCCGTTCGGTGTGTTCGCGAGCGAATTCCTGATCCTGACGACCGCGATGAACACGCTGCCGTGGACCGCGCCGCTGCTGCTGCTCGGGCTCGCCGTCGCCTTCGCGGCGATCTTCGCGCGCGTGCAGCGGATGGTGTTCGGCGGCACGACGACGGCGAAACCGCTCGGACACCGGCCGGCGCTGTTGCCGGTGTTCGTCCATCTGGCGCTCGGCCTGATGCTCGGCCTGTACGTGCCGCCTTATCTGGCGACCTGGTATCGCCAGGCCGCGACGATGCTGGCGGGGTGACGCATGCGACTCGAATCGATACCCAGGGAGGCCGCGGTCCCGCTCGAATGCCGGGCGGGCCAGGTTCGCGCGGCGCTGATGGAAGTCGACCCGGCGGGGTGGCTCGAGACGGCGCGCGTCGCGCGATCGGAGCGGAGCCGGCTCGTCGCGATGTGGGGCGGCGACGCGCGCGACGCGGGTTTCGCGGTGAACGCCGCGTACGAATGCGACGACGGCATCCTGTGGGTGCGTCTCGCGACCGGGCGGCAGCCCGACGCCGGCGGGGATTTTCCCGATCTGGCGCCGCTGTTTCCGTCCGCCGCCCGGATGCAGCGTGCGATCTTCGACCTGACCGGCCTGAGCGCGCGCGGCGCGCAGGACACGCGGCCGTGGCTCAATCACGGCAACTGGCCCGACGACTATTTCCCGCTGCAACGATCGGCGACCGGCGTCGAAACGTTCGAATCGAACGAGGCGAACTACCGGTTCGTGCCGGTGGCCGGCGACGGCGTGCACGAGATCGCGGTCGGGCCCATCCACGCCGGCGTCATCGAGCCGGGACATTTCCGGTTCTCGGTCGTCGGCGAGAAGGTGCTGCGCCTCGAGGAGCGTCTCGGCTACGTGCATCGCGGCGTCGAGCGACTGTTCGAGCGGACGGCCGCGTCGAACGGCCATCGGGTCGCGGGCCGGATCGCCGGCGATTCGACCGTCGCGTTCTCGTGGGCCTATTGCATGGCGCTCGAGCACGCGCGCCGCACCGCAGTGCCGAAGCGCGCGCTGTATCTGCGCGCGCTCCTGCTCGAACGCGAACGCGTGGCGAACCACCTGGGCGACCTCGGCGCGCTCGGCAACGACGCCGGGTTCGGGTTCGGTCTCGCGCAGTTTTCCCGGCTCAAGGAGGACTGGGTCCGGATGAACGATCGCGCGTTCGGGCATCGATACCTGATGGACCGGATCGTGCCCGGCGGTGTGGCGGTCGACGTCGGGCCCGACAGCGTCGCGAGCCTGTCGGACGCGTGCGAACGCATCGAACATGAAGTGCGTGTCATGCGGAAAATCTACGACGACCATTCGGGGCTGCAGGACCGGTTCGTGGGCACCGGCCGATTGACCGCCGAGGTCGTCGCGCACTTCGGCGTGCGCGGCCTGGCCGCCCGCGCCAGCGCTCATGCGTTCGACGTGCGCGCGGCGATGCGGTCCGTGCCGTACGACGAGGTCGCCGTCAACGCGGCGAGCGATCCGCGCGGCGATGTTGCCGCGCGCGTGGCCGTGCGGTTCGCCGAGATCGACGAATCGATGCGCGTGATGCGCGTGCTGCTGGAGAATCTGCCGGCGGGCCCGGTCGCCGTCGACGTGGCGCCCGCCGCGGCGCCTGCCCGCGGGATCGGCTGGGTCGAGGGATGGCGCGGCGATATATTCGTCGCGCTCGAGACGGAAGCGGGCGACGCGATCGCGCGGTGCCATTGCCATGACCCGTCGTGGCAGAACTGGCCGGCGCTCGAACATGCGATCATCGGCAATATCGTTGCCGATTTTCCGTTGATCAACAAATCGTTCAACCTGAATTACGCGGGGCACGACCTCTGATGTGGCAGCTTATCCGGCAATTCGCGCGCACCGATTTTCCCGACGAGCCCGTGCCGGCCGCGGAGGACGCGTGGCGTCGCGAGGAGGGGCGCATCCGGCAGGACATTCTCGATCTGCTCGGGCGGGCGCTCTGCATCCGGCAGATCGACGCGGGATCCTGCAACGGCTGCGAGCTGGAGATCCATGCGCTGAACAACGCGTACTACAACATCGAGGGGCTTGGCATCAAGTTCGTCGCGAGTCCCCGCCACGCGGACCTGCTGCTCGTGACCGGGCCCGTGACGCTGAACATGCGGGCGGTCGTGCTCGCCGCATACGACGCGACGCCGGCGCCGAAGCTCGTCGTCGCGGCCGGCGAGTGCGCGTGCACGGGCGGCATCTTTGCCGACAGCTATGCGGTGTGCGGCCCGGTTGCGTCGATCCTGCCGGTGGACGTGACGATTCCCGGCTGCCCGCCGCCGCCTCGCGATTTGCTGCGCGGGATCCTGGCGGCCTGCCGGGCGCGCGGCGCTTGACGAGGCGGGGCCGTGGCGATTTTCAGCGCGTTCGTTTGGGGATCCTGCGATCATCGTGCCGCGACAGGGCGTGCGGCGCGACGGGCGCGGGGAACGCGGCAGAATCCTGTTTTCATCCCCGCTTTTATCGGCTGGCGAGCCGGATATCCGGCTCGTTCGCCATGACTTCGACTCCTGCTTCATGACACCTGTCAAATTCATTCTTCGCTACACGGCGATCCCTTTCACGGCCATCGTGGCCGTGGTGATCTGGACCGTCATACCATCGTCGAAAGAGATCGATGCGAGACAATATGCGGCGCTGTCGCGTTCGTATGCAAGTTTCCCGCTGCCGTTCCGGCACGAGATCTCGGAAGCGATGGACCACGGCCGGATCAACGACCGGCGCTACCAGGCACTCGTGCGCGATTCGCTGGGCAACGGCGTCGCGCTGGACTGGCCGGCATCAGGCGTCGGCGACATCGCGGACGAACGACAAAAACTGGCCGAACTGATTCAGGCCGATTCGGATCTTCAAAGGCAACACCCATGAAAACCCTGCTGGTCTCCGTGGCATTCGCGATGATCATCGCGAGCCTGATTTTCGCGCTGTATTTCATGAATCACGATCGCGGCAAGTCGAAGCGGATGGCGTGGTCGCTCGCGGCACGCGTCGGGCTGTCGGTCACGCTGTTTCTGTCGCTGCTGATCGCGTACAAGCTCGGCTGGATCGAACCGACCGGATTGCCGATCGGGCGTTGAGCGGGGCACGCCCCGCGGCATGCGGGGCGTTTTCGTGAATGCAAGTTTGATTCGGTAATCGAGGTGTTGTGATAAGAATACTTATCCCGATGGTACTGGTCGGATGCCGATGAACGTGCGGCGAGTCGGGTAGATCCCCCCGTTTATCGGACGATCGCGTGCCGTCTGATCGCGCTCGAGGGCACGGGGGCTTGCATGGCGGTATTCGTGGTCGGCGCGAAGCGTGTCGCCTTCGGCCGACGGACCTTCAGCGCAGCAATTCCTCGGCGCGAAGGTTGCCGGGAAGCGGTAATTCGGCGAGGCCGTCGCGTATCGCATACGCGGTCACTTCGGCCACGTTATGCAACGACAGTTTCGTCATCAGATTCTGACGATGCTTGCGTACCGTCAACACGCTCAGGTTCAGCCGGGTGGCAATCTCTTTGCTGGAGTGTCCGTTGGCGATCAGCACGAGGATTTCCTTCTCCCGCGCGGTGACCGGTGGTGGTGCGGCACCGCCGCCGGCGTTCTCCAGCACATGGGCGAGCGCGTCGCTGATATAGCGGATACCCGACAGCACCAGGGAAATGGCATGCAGCAGTTCGTCGCCGTCTTCGTGCTTGAGCATGTACCCGTCGACGCCGATCGCCACAGCCGCGCGCACCGTGACGGGGTTCTGATTGCCCGTGACCACCAGGATCCGGGTCTGCGGCGATTGCGTCTTGATTTGCTTCGCCAGTTCGATGCCGGGGTAGCCCGGTAGATCCAGATCCAGCAGCAGTAAATCCGCCTGCGTGTCGCGCACCAATCGAGCGGCGATCTGTCCGTCTCCGGTTTCCCCCACGACCTGCCAGTTGGCGCGCGTTTGCAGCAACAACTTCAACCCGTCGCGAATAATGGCGTGGTCTTCGGCAAGCACGATGCTTTTCATTTTTCTTTCGCCTTCTCCCGGATCACCCGGAAGTGCATTCCTTTGCGACAATACGACGCGATCCCCGTTGCCGGTGCGTCACGCGGCGGACCCGATCGACACCAGGCCAGTTTAACGCCGGATTTGCTACGCGACTTTGAAATGGCAAAAAGCATAGCGCAAGAATATCGTGCCAACGTGCGGCTGGAACTGGTCAATACGCTATACCGCCAGTCGCCGCCCATCCTGTTCGGCAACATCGCCGTGGTCAGCCTGACGACCTTCCTGCTGTGGAACGAGGTGTCGCGACGCACGCTGCTCGGATGGGCCGCGGCGATCTGCGTGCTGACCGCGATCCGCGCCGTGATGGTCTGGCGCGATCGCCGCGCGGGCGAGCATCCCGTCGAGACGGCCAGCGGCCGCGCGCGGCGATACGTGTTGTTAGCGGGATTGTCCGGCTGCCTGTGGGGCGCCATGGGCGTCCTGTTTTTCTCGCCGCACAACACGATCGTGACAGCCTTGATCTGCATCGTGCTGGCCGGCATGACCGGCGGCTCGGTGGCGTCGCTTTCATCGTGGTGGCCGACCTATGTCGCTTACGCATTGCCGACCGTGCTGCCGTTCGCGATTCGGTCGTTCGAGTATGGCAATGCGCTGTTTTCGGTGCTCGGATTGCTGTCGCTGTTCCTGCTCGCGGTCAATCTCGCGTTCAGCCGCACGCTGCAGCGTACCGTGCGGGACGCGGTATCGCTGCGCTTCGAGAACGTCGACCTGATCCGGCAGCTGACTGCGGAGAAGGAGCGCGCCGAACTCGCGAATCGAAGCAAGTCGCAATTCCTGGCTGCCGCCAGCCACGACCTGCGTCAGCCGACGCATGCGCTGGGCCTCTACATCGCGACGCTGCGTGCAATGGCCCGGGCGCCGACCGTCGACGGAACCGCGCTCGACGATATTGCCGAACGGCTTCGGGCCGCGTTGAAAGGCATGTCGCAATTGCTGAACGTGTTGCTGGACATTTCCCGGCTCGATGCGGGCGTGATCGATGCCGAGCCGCGCCGCTTTCCGCTGCAGCAGGAACTCGATGCACTGGACAATCAGTTTCGTCAGGCCGCGTTGGCGAAAGGATTGACGCTCAGGATCCGGCCGACGTCGATCTGGCTGGAAACCGATGCGGTGCTGCTGCATACCATCCTGTCGAACGTGTTGTCGAACGCGGTGCGCTATACGCGCAGCGGCGGCATTCTGGTGGGCTGCCGCCCGCGCGGCACGGACGTCGAAATCCAGGTCTTCGATACCGGCATCGGCATCGAAGCCGATCAGCTGCCGAACATTTTTCGGGAGTTTTACCAGATCGGCAATGCGGCGCGCGACCGGGAACAGGGGCTGGGCCTCGGGCTGGCCATCGTGCAGCGCACGGCCGTGCTGATCGGGGCCGGCGTCCAGGTGCGCTCGGCAGCGGGCCGCGGCTCGCTGTTCTCCGTGCGGCTTGCCGCGATCCGGCAAGCGCAGTTGCGCGAGGCCGCGATGGATCTGCGGAGCAGGGGCCCGGAATCCGCACGCGGGCGAACGCGGAAAACCTTTCTTGTCGTCGACGACGATCGCGACGTGCTGGCCGGCATGCAAACCCTGCTTCAAACCTGGGGCCACACCGTGGTCGCCGCGCAATCGCTGGAGCGCGCAATCGAGCTGGCCGCGTCCCGTCGTGCCGAGCTGGACATGATCGTGACCGATTTCAGGCTGGCCGGGCACGTGACCGGCGCGGATGTCGTCCACGCGGTGTTTCGGGTCATCGAACGCGAGATCCCGGCAATCATCATTACCGGCGATACGTCGCCCGAGGGCATCCATGCCGCTTCGGCGAGCGGCTTCAGCGTGATGCACAAGCCGCTCGATCCGCAGGAAATGCAGGCGCTGATCGACGGATCGGCCTGACGGCCTCGTTCCCGCCCGTGCCGGCGCACGGGCGTGAGGCATTCGACGCGTCGGCCGGTGCGGCGAATACTGCATATGCGGTATTTACCCAAGCGAATCGCGTGCAGTACCTTCGCACCTGCTGGCAATCGTAAAAAAACAGCAGCGCGGGGTATCGAAGAAAGCCTGGATAGCCGGGGAGACCAACCTGTCGTTCGGGCCGGCGGGCAGTTGGCCGGCCCGATCGCGACGGCGGCCGGGCCGCACGTCCGATCGGATCGGCACGTCGCCGGCACGGCCCGATGTGGCGCAAGAGCCGGTCGGACCGGCCGCGGCCGATTTGTCCGGGCGCAGTACTTTCTGAAAGCATCGCGACAGGGGGCCGTGCCTGCACCCTGAATCGCGTTCACCTTGCGCATGAGCCGACCGGCGGATCGCGGTCGAATTCTTGAACGGCAATGGCCTTGGTGCCATCGCCCACCGGCCTGGAGCGCAACGGTCATGCAAAACCTGCCCGATATCATGGTGGCCGCGTTGCCGGCTTTCGCGGTGCTGATCGCGGTCGAGGTCGTGCTCGCCGCGATGCTCGGGAGGCGGCTGTACCGGACCCGCGATACGCTGGCGAATCTCGCGCTTGCAGCAGGCGCGTTCGTCGCCAGCGTCCTGACCGGCGGGCTGGTGCTGACGGTGCTGAGCTGGGTGTACGCGCACCGGCTTTTCACGATCCCGATGAACGTCTGGTGGGCGTGGGTGCTGTGTTTCTTCGCGGACGATTTCAGCTATTACTGGTTCCATCGCCTGAGTCACGAGGTGCGCTGGTTCTGGGCCTCGCATTCGGTGCACCATTCGTCGGAGCAATACAACCTGTCGGTGTCGCTGCGCCAGACCTGGACGGGCACGATCAGCGGATCGTTCCTGTTCTGGGCGTGGATGCCGTTGCTCGGGTTCCATCCGAAGATGATCCTGTTCATGCAGTCGGTGAGCCTGATTTACCAGTTCTGGATTCACACGGAAGCGATCGACAAGATGCCGCGCTGGTTCGAGGCGCTGCTGAACACGCCGTCGCAGCATCGCGTCCATCACGGCAGCGATTTCGACTATCTGGATACGAACTACGCCGGCACCACGATGATCTGGGACCGGCTGTTCGGGTCGTACACGCCGGAGCGATTCACGCCGCACTACGGTTTGACGTCGAGCATCGGCACCGACAATCCGTTCAGGATCGCGTTCTACGAGTGGGGCAACATCGCGCGCGATCTCGCGAAGGCCGGGGACCTGCGCACTGCGATCAATTACCTGATCCGGCCGCCGGGCTGGAGCCCTGACGGCAGTTCCCTGACGACGCGTGACGCGCGGCGCGCGACACAGCAGGTTTCTTGAGCAACGGATACGCCGACCCACCGCGCTGCGATGCCGGGCGCCATGTCGTGTCCGCGCGGGGGCCGGGAGTGACCGGGAATCGAGGTCCGGGATACCGAATGACATCGGAGTGAGAACAATGAAAACACCTATGCCGAACACACGCGATTCGCATGATCCGCATTCAGGCGCCGTCCCGGCCAGCACCGGTCGCCGGCAGTTTCTCGAGTATGCCGGCGCGGGATTGCTGTCCGCGGTGCTGCCAGGTTGCGGCGGGTCGGACAGCATTCAGAAGCAGCCGACGTATGGCGCAACCATTGCCGTGGGGCGGCAAACCATTCAGGCCGCGCTCGACGCCGACCGGCAGAACGTCGCGAGCATCTCGGTTGCCTTGCTGAAGGACAACCAGGTGGTGTGGGCCGAGGCTTTCGGCAATGCCGTGGTCAGCCCGGACGCCGCCGCCACGCCGACGACGCGCTACAACATCGGCTCGGTCACCAAGGTCATCGCGGCGCTGGCCGGCGTGATCCTGCAGGATCGCGGGCTGATCGACCTGGACGCGCCGATCGTGCGCTACGTGCCGTCGTTCTCGATGTTGTCGCCGCAGTACGCGCAGATCACGTCGCGTCATCTGCTGTCGCATTCGTCGGGCCTGCCCGGCCAGAATGTGAACGACATGTTTTCGTATGTGCCGATCCCCGGCTACGCGGCGGCGGCGCAGAAGGTGCTCGCCAACGAGCACCTGAATCACCCGCCGGGCCAGTTCGCGGTGTACTGCAACGACGGCTTCACGATATTCGAACTGGTGGTCGCGGCCGTCACCGGGCAAAGCTTCACGGATTTCGTTCAGCGCAATATCCTCACGCCGCTGAACATGACGAATTCCGGCTTTCTGACCAGCGTGCCGACCCGCGGCGAATTCGCGCTCGGGTACGCGAACGGAACCCAGTACGGGCAGGAAATCACGAACGCGTATGCAACGGGCGGCCTGGCGACGACGCCGCTCGACATGATGAACCTCGCGCAGATGTTCATCGGCAACGGCCTGTTCCAGGGGCAGCGGATCGCGTCGGCGGCGGGGATTGCCGACATGCTGACGGACCAGACCGACCGGTGGCAGATCAAGTCGACCCGGCTCGGCTATGCGTATGCGTTCGGTCTCGGCTGGGACGACGTCGACGATCCGGTGCTCCGCGCCGCCGGTGCCGCGGCGGCGTACAAGAGCGGCGGCACGCAGTTCTTTTCCAGCCATTTCTACGTGCTGCCGGCCGCGCGGATGGCGCTGATGATCACGGGCAGCATGGGCTACGACGCGGGCAGCATCGCGCCTGCGATCCTGCTGCAGGCGTTGCAGGAAGACGGCAGCATCGCCGCCGCGCCCGCACGCGTGAATACGAGTGCGCCGTCGGCGGCGCCGTCGCCGGACGTTTCCGCGGTCAATGGCGTTTACGGTAACGAATCGACGCCGGTGCAAGTCGCCGTGAACGCGGACGGCAGTCTGGCGTTGACGAAATGGAGCGGCACCGGGTGGGCGCAGCTCGGCCCCGACGCCACACCCTACCGGTATCGCAGCGACGGCTGGTGGTGGAGCGACGGCGATACCACGTCGTACCGGTTCGATATCCTGCCGGGCACGGACGACGCGGGCAATGCGGTGAGCAACCGGTACCTGACCAAGCGTGTCATCGACCACTCGGGTTATGTGTTTCGCGTCGCGCCGTATGCGCAGCAACTGCAGGCACTGGCGGCGCTCGACCCCGCGTGGCAGGCGCGCGTGAATTCGTCATGGAACGTGATCAACGAGTCGGCGCAGTCGGTGTCCCCGCCCGGCAAGCTGCGCGTGTCGCTCGGCAGCCTGGACGCGTTGCGGGGCTATGTGGTGTTCGGTTACAGCGCCGACGGCGGGGCCCACACGAGCTACCAGCTATTGAAGCCGCTGGCCGACGATCGCTGCGGCATGTCCGTCACGGTGCCGGTCATGCTTGGCCGCGACCTGTTCGAAATCAGCCTGACGAACGTGAACGACGTCGAGACGATGGCCGCTTCCGGATGGCTGTGCCAGCGGGCTTGAGAACCAAGGTGAAGGGTTCGATGATCGACGTTCGTCCCGATCGGAATCATGGCGTCGGCGATATCTGGCCGGCGAACGGCGTTTGTGCCGCTGCGAAATCGATACCCGCGCTCATCCGCTCATCCGCGCGCCTGACGAAGCGCGCGACCCATCTCCGCGATCGGCATCGACGCAATCGAGTTCAGCAGGCGGATTTCCCCGGCATCGGGGCGGGCGATCTCGCGCACTTCGTCGAGCGTCTGCGCGACGCTGCGATCGAGCGGTTCGAGAAAGCGCCGAAGCTCGCTTTCGGCCGCCTTCTCCTTGAGCCCGAGCGCGTTGCCGAACGCGATCAGCGCGCCCATGTCGATATCGGAGAACCGCGTCGCCGTGCCGAGCGGCATCGTCAGTTCGCAGTGCGGCCAGTGGTCGCCGCGATGGTCGGGCCGGTGCGTGGGCGTGTGATAGACGACCGTGCTGACGATGTCGTAGAACGGCGCAAGCCGGTAGCCGCGCGCGTCGACGAAGAACGACAGGTTTTTCAGGTGCGCGTCGCCGTTGCCGACCACCACGTTGAAGATCGTCCAGCGGAACACCGACAGGCGCGCGAGGGCGCGCGTGCTGGTCTGCCCGATCGCGCGGGCGAGCTCCTCCGCGTTCGCGCGCTGGTACTTGAAGCCGCGATCGTAGTTCAGCAGCTGCATCGCATCGATCGTGTGCAGGCGTCCGGCCGGCTGCGATGCGGTGTCGCGGTCGAAGCGGTCGATCACGTAGCACGCGGACGGTGCGCGAAGAAAATGCACGTCCGGAACGTCGAGGCCCATCCGCTTCGCAAGCTTCATGCAGAAGAACTCGTTGATCGCCGAATGCGGATAGCCGGCGGCGCGCATGTCCGGCTTCAGCAGATGCATTGACGGCTCGCTGCCGACCGGTTCGAACAGCGCGTAGTCCGGCGCGTCGCCGCGCAGGATCAGCAGCAGCTTCTGCTGCGCACCGGCCGCGGACATGCGCTTGGGCGCGGTGGCCGTCAGCGCGTGCTCGGGCATCGCCTGGATGCGGCGCTCGAGCTCGTCGAGCGCAAGCGGCTGCATGCTGCCGGCCGCTTCCTGCTCGCCTTCGGCCAGCAGCGTGAGCGCGCCGGCCGATTCGC
Organism: Burkholderia sp. IT-111MI5; assembly: GCF_949752865.1. Lineage (NCBI taxonomy): Bacteria > Pseudomonadati > Pseudomonadota > Betaproteobacteria > Burkholderiales > Burkholderiaceae > Burkholderia > Burkholderia sp. IT-111MI5. Next base: position 288,723 of record NZ_CATKIF010000071.1, read on the forward strand.
GCCCGAAGTACGCGAGCAGGCCCCACGCGTCGGCGGCATCGACCTTCGCCTCGCGCGCGAGCGACGTCCGCATGCCTTCTTCGGGCAGCAGGTTGTCGAAGAACCACTGGACCGGGCGATCGGTCGAGCTGTCGGTGAAGGTGCCGGCGCGCAGCGCGAACGCGGGCGATAGCGGGTACGCGTGCGGCGACGCGAGCCACTGCGCGTCGTACGTGAACGACCAGATGCCCTTGTCGTCGGTCAGCGTGCCCATGCGCAGCCCGTTCGCGGACGCGATCAACGTTCTAGCCGCCATGGCTGCTCCTGCGGCGTCGAGCGGCCTTGAGCGCGTTTTCCGCCGAAATCTCGATCGACGACTGCGCGAACAGGCTTACGCCCAGTTCGCCGAGCAGCAGCAGCACCTTGCCGATTTGCGCGGTCGGCTTCCCGGCCTCCACCTGGCTGATGAATTTCGGCGAGAGCCCCGTGGCGTTCGCGAGTTCGTCCCGCGTGAACCCCTGCTGGAGCCGCACGGCGCGAATGAGGTTGGCGAGGGCGCCGATCGTGTTGACGGACCGAGTCTCCGGCATGACGTTCTCCGTGCTTCGTATCTGAGCGGGAACAGTATTGCACAACTTGCGGGTTCGGGCATTGATTCGTATCCGTTCGGAAACGAAAGTGCTCCACAGGTGACTGGATGATCGTTTCGTTCCCGAGCGGGAACCGGATGGCATCGAATCGCAGGCAACGGCATTTCCGTATCCGGGCGGATACGTGATTGGCGCGCAGGACGGAGCCGGCCGCGCGTGCAACCCGGGCACGGGACGGCGCGCATCGACGCTGACGCTACGTTGTGCTCGCCCGGACCGACATGAGCGTGCACGTCCGTCCGACGATCGTACGGCGCGCGTCAACGCCGCTGTGCAGCGGTCGGCAGCGCGCGTCGACATCGTTAGAATGACCGCGGCACAGCGGCCCATTCCGTGACCCGTCACCCGATCGACATGAACCCATGACCGTACAAGAACTCGAAAAACTGATGCGAAGCCTGTTCGACGACGACAGTCTCGAAGTCTTCGGCGAGACCCGCTACAGCCTCTCTTTCGTCGTGCCCGGCAAGGTCAAGGACGTCAAGGCGGCGCTGCTCGCGCGCACGGACCCGGCCGGATGGGACGGCGAGGCGGTGCACTGGTTCTACCGATGCGACGACGAGGACTGGGCACTGTATCTGCGCTCGATCCCGCATGCGGTGTCCTGCATCGCGACCGTGCAGTCGCTGCATGCGCTCCACATGCAGCGGCATCTGGACGCATCGGCGGTCACGCCGGAGCAGCAGGCGAGCTACGACGCCGAGGAGGCGCAGCGACAGCAGGAGGCCGAAGCCCGGCGCCGGCGCGACACGCGGACCGAGCCGCTTGCGCCGCTCGGCGGGCCGTTCCATACCGATGGCGAACGCGTATGGGCCCGCATCGGCAGCGAGCATCGGTATCGTGCGCTCAACAATTTCGATCTCGGCAGCTTTCGGCATCTGGTCGACAACTTTGCCGTCGATGCGTCGGGGCTGCGCTACTACGCGAGCGGCGCCGCGTTCGGCTACGACGACGAAGGCGAAGGGCTGATCGCCGACGGCGATGCCGCGACGCTGCAATCGCTGGGCGGCGACTGGTACCGCGATGCACGGCAGGCCTACTATTTCGGCCCCGATATCTACGATCGCGGCGAATGGCATCTGACCGTGGTCAACGCGGACGTCGCCAGCCTGACCCATATCGGCGGCGCGTACGCGCGGGATGCGAAGCACCTGTTCTGTGCCGGCGTGCGCAAGCGCGGCATCGCCGATCCGGCCCGCGTGGTCAGCCTCGGTTACCGGTATGCACGGCTCGGCGCGCAGATTCTTTACGACGGCAAGATCGTGACCAAGCCGGGGGGCATCGACGTCGAGACGGCGCGCGCCGTCTTTCACGACGTGCTGGTCGACGATGACGGCCACGTGCTGTGGGGGCAGAGCTATCGCAAGCCGTTGCCGGGGATCGACGCGAAAAGCCTGCGCTTTCTGACGCGGTTCTATGCGGTCGACGACCATCGCGTCTACTACCGGACCAACACGAACCTGGCCGTTTGCGACGGCGTCGATCGCGCGAGCGTGGAGGTCGTGTCGTCGATGAGCATCCGCGACAAACACGGGTTGATCGGCCTTGGGTATCCGGATGGCGTCGTGCGCGTGCCGGATTCATCGACGCAATCCTGAAGGTCCCGATCGGACGGTTTCGTGCGCGGCGCAACCGCCCGTTGCCGCCCGTATGCCCGAGCAGCGATCTTTATGACCGCAGCAGATAAACGTATCCGAATCGCTTCGTTGACGCAGTCCGGCACGCACTCGTAGATTCGCGTTTTGACCGAATCAGGGGCCGTGCCGTGACGACTACCGCCATCCGCGACGCTGCAACGCTTTCCGCCGGGCATCCGCCCGCATCTTGGCCGGGCGGTGCGGCGCAACGCTTCGACATCGTTCCGTTCGACGCGCCGCTCGGCGCCGAAGTGGTCGGCCTCGACCTGTCGCGGCCGCTCGACGCCGAAGGTTTCGCGCGCATCCATCGCGCGCATCTCGACCATCACGTGCTGGTGTTTCGCGACCAGCGCATCACGCCGGACGAGCACATCGCATTCAGCCGCCGCTTCGGCCCGCTGCAGATCCACGTGTTGCACCAGTTCGCGCTTGCCGGCCACCCGGAGGTGCTGATCGTGTCGAACATCGTCGAGCACGGCAAGCCGATCGGGCTCGGCGACGCAGGCCATTTCTGGCATTCCGACCTGTCGTACAAGGAGAAGCCGAGCCTCGGTTCGCTGCTGCACGCGCAGGAATTGCCGGCGGAGGGCGGCGATACGCTGTTCGCGAACATGCATCTCGCATGGGACACGCTGCCGGCCCACCTGCGCCGCGCGGTCGACGGGCGGCGCGCCGAGCATACGTATCTCGCGCGCTATGCGGAACTGCAGGCGCGCAGCCCGTGGCGGCCGAACCTGTCGCCCGAGCAGATCGCGCAGGTCGATGCGGTCGTCCATCCGGTCGTGCGCACGCATCCGGAAACGGGCCGCAAAGCGCTGTTCGTCAGCGAGCATTTCACGACGCGCATCGTCGGCCTGCCCGACGACGAAAGCCGCGCGCTGCTCGACGAACTGTTCGCTCACAGCGTGCGCGCCGAACACCTGTACCGGCACCGGTGGCGCGAGCACGATCTCGTGTTCTGGGACAACCGTTCGCTGATGCATCTCGCCGCCGGCACGCCCGACCATCTGCGCCGCAAGCTGTACCGCACGACGATCGAAGGCGACGCGCCGTTCTGAGCCGCGTGCCGCGTCATTCTTCCGCCCCATCCTGACCGGAGTTCCGATGTCGTTTTCGTTTTTGCCGGCGCGCCGCGCGCTGGCGGCCACGCTCACCGCCGCGCTCGCGTTTGCGGGCACGCTCGCACCGCACGCCGCGCATGCGGAAGGCCGCATCCGCATCGCCGAGCAGTTCGGCGTCGTCTACCTGATGCTGAACGTCGCGCGCGACCAGCAACTGATCGAAAAGGAAGGGCGCAAGGCCGGCCTCGACATCAAGGTCGACTGGGTACGGCTGTCGGGCGGCGCGGCCGTGAACGACGCGCTGCTGTCCGGCGCGGTCGATATCGCGGGCGCGGGCGTCGGGCCGCTGCTGACCGTGTGGGACCGCACACGCGGCCGGCAGAACGTGAAGGGTGTCGCGTCGCTCGGCAATTTCCCGTACTACCTCGTCAGCAGCAACCCGAACGTGAAGACGATCGCCGACCTCGGCGCGAAGGACCGCATCGCGGTGCCGGCGGTCGGCGTGTCGGTGCAGTCGCGCGTGCTGCAGTACGCGGCCGCGAAGCAGTGGGGCGACAAGCAGTTCGACAAGCTCGACGCGCTCACGCAGGCGATTCCGCACCCCGATGCGACGGCCGCGATCCTCGCGAACAGCAGCGTGATAACCGGCCACTTCGGCAATCCGCCGTTCCAGGAGCAGGAGCTTGCCGGCAACCCGAATGCGCATATCGTGCTGAATTCGTACGACGTGCTCGGCGGCCCGAGCTCGGCGACCGTGCTGTACGCCACCGAGAAATTCCGCGACGACAACCCGAAGACCTACCGCGCGTTCGTCGCCGCGCTGGCGGACGCCGCGCGGCAGATCGCGGCCGACCCCGAGCGCGCGGCCGATACCTATATCCGCGTGAACGCATCGAAGATCGATCGTGCGCTGCTGTTGAAGATCCTGCGCAATCCGCAGGTGCAGTTCAAGACCGCGCCGCAGAACACGCTGCCGCTCGCGCAATTCATGCATCGCACCGGCGCGATCCGCAACGAGCCGAAGTCGTGGCGCGACTACTTCTTCGACGATCCGGCGACCGCCGGCGGCAGTTGAGCGGTGCCGCCGCTTCGACGCCGCGATCGACGCTTATGCGTCGGCACGGTTTCGATATGCGCAATCGTTGGTTGGTCCGCGCGATGCCCGGCCGTATGTTGACGCTTTACCCGCAAGAGATCCGATCGTGAACGCCACTTCTCCCCGAACCTGGCTGCCGCCGTATGCGGCGCGCGGCGGCGCGTCGGCCGCCGCCCAGGCCGCGCCCGATGCGCGCGCGGCGATCCGGCCCGCGCAGGCCGGCGCGCACAGCGAACGCCTGCTCGCCATCGACCGCGTGAATCTCGAATACCGCAGCGGCGCGCGGATCGTTCGCGCGACGCACGACGTGAGCTTCGACGTGTACGGCAGCGATCGCTTCGTGCTGCTCGGCCCGTCGGGTTGCGGGAAGTCGACGCTGCTGAAGGCGATTGCCGGCTTCATCGAGCCCGTGTCGGGTTCGATCGCGCTCGATGGCCTGCCGGTGCGCGGGCCGGGGCCCGACCGCATCGTGGTGTTCCAGGAGTTCGACCAGTTGCCGCCGTGGAAGACGGTCGTCGAGAACGTCGCGTTTCCGTTGCGCGCCGCTGCGAAGCTGTCGCGTGCCGAAGCACGCGAACGCGCGCTGCACTATCTCGACAAGGTCGGGCTGAGCGCATTCGCCGATGCGTATCCGCACACGCTGTCGGGCGGCATGAAGCAGCGCGTCGCGATCGCGCGCGCACTGGCGATGCAGCCGCGCGTGCTGCTGATGGACGAACCGTTCGCCGCGCTCGACGCGCTCACGCGCCGCAAGATGCAGCAGGAACTGCTGCGGCTGTGGGACGAGTTTCGCTTCACGCTGCTGTTCGTCACGCATTCGATCGAGGAAGCGCTCGTCGTCGGCAACCGGATCCTGCTGCTGTCGCCGCATCCGGGGCGCGTGCGCGCGGAACTCAACAGTCACGAGCATTCGCTCGACAGCGTCGACACCGGCGACTTCCGCGACAACGTCGCGCGGATCCATCGCCTGCTGTTCGATACCGATGCAACGGGCGTGCCGACGACGGAGGAAGCCGCATCATGAGCACGATCGATCCGGTCCTGCCGCCGCTGCCGCCCGTGCGCGCCGAATACGAACGCACGCTCGACACGCTGCCCGACGCCGAACGCGCGGCGCCGGCCCCGCTGTTGCGCCGCATCGCCGGCGCGGGCTGGTTCCGCCGCAGCGTCATCGCGCTCGTGCTGATCGCCGCATGGGAGATCGTCGCGCGGATCGTCGCGAACGATCTGCTCGTGCCGACCTTCGGCGCGACGCTGGCCGCGTTCGTACAGGGCATCGAGTCGGGCGAACTGCTCGTGAAGACGGGCATCTCGATGTCGGTGCTGCTGCGCGGCTACGCGCTGGGCGTGTTCTTCGCGTTCGCGCTGACGTCGCTCGCGGTTTCGACGCGCATTGGCCGCGACCTACTGACGATGCTCACGTCGATGTTCAATCCGCTGCCGTCGATCGCGTTGCTGCCGATCGCGCTCTTGTGGTTCGGGCTCGGCACCGGCAGCCTGCTGTTCGTGCTCGTGCACGCGGTGCTGTGGCCGCTCGCGCTCAGCATGTACACGGGCTTCGCCGGTGTGCCGGCCACGCTGAGGATGGCCGGGCGCAACTACGGCCTCACGGGCCTGCGCCAGATCGCGCTGATCCTCGTGCCGGCCGCGCTGCCGTCGATCCTGTCGGGCCTGCGCGTCGGCTGGGCGTTCGCGTGGCGCACGCTGATCGCGGCCGAGCTCGTGTTCGGCGCGAGCGCGGGGCAGGGCGGGCTCGGCTGGTACATCTTCCAGAACCGCAACGAGCTGTATACCGACCGCGTGTTCGCGGGTCTCGCGGCCGTCATCGTGATCGGCCTGCTCGTCGAGAACCTCGTGTTCGACACGCTCGAACGCGCGACCGTGCGGCGCTGGGGCATTCAGCACTGATGCGATGGTGCGCCGCCATTCCCGGCGCACGCATAACAAAAGCTGAAATAGGTTTTTCGCGCGCGGCGGGTGCGTCCCTATACTTTGCGGTGCCGCGCGTGCGCCGTGTCGCGAATGCCTCGACCACGCCACGCAGCGACGCTCCCGATCTTCTCGCATAAGGAACCGCCGAATGACTGCCCGTGATGCCGTCGACCCGCGCGACGCGTTGCGCGACGCGCTCGCCGCGCTGCCCGATCTCGCGAACGCGATCGGGCAGGATGCCGCGCAACGCGAAGCGCGTCGCGAGCTGCCGTTCGAAGGCTTCGCGATCTTCCGGCGCTCGGCGCTGGGCGTGCTGCGGATTCCGGTGGCGCGCGGCGGCCTCGGCGGCACGCTGGTCGATCTGTTCGACACGATCGCGACGCTGGCCGCGGCCGATTCGAATCTCGCGCACGCGCTGCGCATCCACTACGACATGACCGAGACGCTGAGGCTGTCGCCGCGCACGCCGTTCAACGACGTGCAGCTCGAACGCGCGCTGGCCGGCGCGATCTTCGGCGGTGCGTCGACCGAGCGCGGCACGTCGCGGCCCGGCGAGAACACGACCGTGCTGCGCCGGGACGGCGCTCATCATCGCGTGACGGGCCGCAAATACTATTCGACGGGCACCGCGTTTGCCGATTTCGCGCGCATCAACGTGGAGAACGAGCAGGGCGACGCGCTTGCCGTGATCATTCCGGTCGCGCGCGACGGCGTGCAGGTGCTCGACGACTGGGACGGGATGGGGCAGCGCATGACCGCGAGCGGCAGCCTGCTGCTCGACGACGTGCAGGTGTTCGCGGACGAAGTGGCCGCGCGCGACGGTTCGTCGCTCGTCGGCCGCCATTGCGGTGCGCTGCGGCAGCTTCATCTGGTCGCGACGGGTGCGGGCATCGTGCGCAACGTGGTCGCCGATGCGCGCCGCTATGTGCTCGCGCACGGCCGCCCGGCGCTGCACAGCCCGGCGCCGACCGCGCGCGACGATCATTTCATCCAGCAGGTCGTCGGCGAACTGTCCGCGCACAGTCACGCGATCGATGGGCTCGTGCGCGAAAACGCGCGGGCGCTCGACCGCTCCGCCGACGCGATCGAGGCCGGCGACGCCGATGCGCATGCGCTCGTGCTCGACAGCGCGCTCGCGACCGCGCGCACGCAGTTGATCGTCAGCAAGCTCGCGTTGCATGCGGCCGAGCGGTTGTTCGAAGTCGGCGGCGCGTCGGCGACGGCGCGCGAACACAACCTCGACCGGCACTGGCGCAACCTGCGCACGATCTTCAGCCACAACCCGTTGCTGCACAAGGCGCGCGTGATCGGCGACTACGAGTTGAACGGCGTGACGACGCACCTGACCGAAGGGCGCGTGTTCTGATCCGGCCGCGCGCGGCCATGCGCAACTCGTCGGCACGGCGGAGCAGATCGTCGACCCGCTCGAGGAGCGGTTCGTGCGCTACGGCGCCGACGGCTACAGCGTGATGGCGCCGACGCTGCCCGGCGGGCTCGACGATTTCATCGCGCTGGTGCTGCCCGAGCCTGCGCCGCCGCGGGTTGTTTCGCAGCGACTATGCGGGCCGCACGCTGCGCGACCACCTCGGGTTGCAGCGGCCCGTGCGCCGCGGCGCGCGACGCATCGGCCGCCTGACTTCAGCGCCGCAACCCGGCGTCGCGCAGCAGCGGCAGCACGCGCTCGCCGAAGAAGTCGAGGTCGGGCTTGAAGTCGTAGAAGCTCAACTGGATCCCGTCGATGCCCGCGCGGTGCAGTCGCACGATGGTGTCGGCGACTTGGTCGGGCGAGCCCGTGATCGAGATATTGCCGCCGATCGCGCGTGCGGCAGCCTGCGAGCGCTGTTCGAAGCCGCCGCGCCACGCATGCGCGTCGCTGTCGAAGCGATGGAAGCTGCCTTCGTCCGCATGCGCGACGATCGCGTCGCGGTACGCGCGCGCTTCGGCCGCCGTCTCGCGGCAGATCACGAGCGGATTGAGCAGCGTGCGGATCGTCCGGCCGCGTGCCGCGGCGGCCGCCTTCACGCGTGCGGTATGCGCGGGCAGCGCGTCGAGCGCGAGGTCGACGTCGGGGCCGGCCGGGCTCGTGACGAATACGATGTCCGAATAGCGCGCCGCGAAATCGATGCCCGCGTCGGAGCCGGTCGCGTTGATCAGCAGCGGGCGGCCGTAGCGCGGCTTCGGTGTCACGAATGCGCCGCCCAGGCGCCAGCTCGACAGTGCGGGCGCGTAGCTGAAATTGTCTGGTTGCGCCCACAGCTGCTGGACCGCGTCGAGGAATTCGGCGGCCATCTCGTAGCGCCGGTCGTGCTCGATCCGGTTCCAGCCGAACATCTCGTGCTCGATCGCGCGATGGCCGGTCACGACGTTGATGCCCCAGCGCCCGCGCGAGATGTGATCGAGCGTCGCGGTGAATTTCGCGAAATGCAGCGGATGCCACGGCCCGTAGAGCACATGGCTCGTCGCGACGAGGATGATCCGCTCGGTGCGCGCGGTCAGCGCGGCCAGCGTCATGAACGAGTCGAGTGCCTGGCCGTCGAACACGCCGCCGTAGCCGCCTTTCGGCAGCCACTGCGACAGTGCGAACACGAGATCGAAGCCGAGCGCTTCGGCGCGCGCGACCAGGTCGGCGTTGTAGTCGAAGGTCCAGTCGGTCGAGCGCGGCAGCGTCGATGCGCTCCATCCGCCGGCCTGGATCGGCAGGAACAGCCCGAGCATCAGCGGTTGCGCGAGCACGCGCGACACCGGGCTGTCGGGGAAATCCGCCGGCGAGCGAACGTCGACGAACGGCGACGATGCGACGGGGGCGGCGAGGGTGGTTTCGCTCATGACGGGTTCCTTGCGGGGTGTGTGCGAGCCGAAGCCGAACGAAGACGATGCGCACGCGCTGCGGCGGTTCGCGCGGGAACGATTGCGGATTGCATGGCGAGCGGATCGCGTCGCGTCATAACCGGCCCGGCCTCGGATCGGGCACGAAACCGTCGCGGTTCGGCATCTTCACGCGCGGCAGCGTGCGTGCGTCGAGCCGCGCGTCATCGGGCACGATGCCGTTCAGGTGCAGCACGTATGCGGTGACCGCGTAGACGTCGTCCGCGCTCAGCGATTGCGGCGCGTTGTACGGCATCGCACGGCGGATGTAGTCGAACAGCGTCGTCGCGTAGGGCCAATAGCTGCCGACGGTCTTTTTCGGTTTCGTACCCGCGAGCGAGCCGATGCCGCCGACGAGCGGATCGCCGACGCCACCTTCGCCGCCGGCGCCGTGGCACATCGCACATTTGTCCGCGAACACATGGCCGCCGCGCGCGACCGTGCCCGCGCCGGGCGGCAGGCCGCTGCCGTCGGGCGCGACGTCGATGTCCCACGCGGCGAGCGCCGCGCGATCAACAGGCTGCCCGAGGCCGAAGCCTGCGCCGAACGCGCTTGATACGACCGTGGATGTGGCGACGAGAAAGGCGAGCAGCTTACGCATTGCGCACCTCGCCGTCCGTGCCGACGCGCCAGTTCTGGATGCCGTTGTAGTGGTACTGCGAATTGAGCCCGCGCGCGGCGACGAGCGCATCGCGGGTCGGCTGCACGTAGCCCGTGTCGTCGGTCGCGCGGCTTTGCAGGTCTGCCGGTTCGCCGTTCCAGACCCAGTCGGCCTCGAAGCGCGTCAATGCGCGATCGCGCACGTCGCCCGCGAGCCGCGCGGGTCGCCACGTGCGGCCGCCGTCGGTCGATACGTCGACCGCGCGAATCCGGCCGCGGCCCGACCACGCATAGCCACCGATCGGGTGATAGCCGTGCGCAGCGAGACGATGGCCGGCCGACGGCCGCGTGATCACCGACTTCGCGTCCATCTCGAACACGAACTGGCGCGCGCAGCCATCGGGCAGCAGGTTCGTATATTTCGACGTTTCCTCGCGCGTCATCTCCGGCGCGCGAACCAGCTTCAGCCGCCGCAGCCACTTGATGTTCGTGTTGCCTTCGAAGCCCGGCACGATCAGCCGCACCGGGTAGCCGTTCTCGGGGCGCAGCCGTTCGCCGTTCTGCGCATAGACGACGAGCGCGCGCTCGAGGATCCGGTCGAGCGGCAGGCTGCGCGTCATTGCGGCGCCATCGGCGCCTTCGGCGAGCAGCCAGCGCGCGGACGGATCGACGCCGGTTTCGTCGAGCAGCGTCGACAGCCGGACGCCCGTCCATTCGCAGCATGACAGCAGCCCGTGCGTGAACTGGACGGGCAGCCCGCTCGGGCCGTTCCATTCGCTGCCGGTGTTGCCCGAGCATTCGAGGAAGTGGATCCGCGATTCGGACGGGAAGCGCAGCAGGTCGTCGATCGTGAACACGCGCGGCTCGCGCACGAGGCCGTGCACGACGACGCGATGGCGCTGTGCATCGATGTCCGGCACACCCGCGTGATGACGCTCGTACACGAGGCCGTTCGGCGTGAGGTCGCCGAACAGGTCCGCGAGCGGCGTCATCGACGAGCCGGAGCCGGGTAGCGCAGGCGTGCGGGCGCTGCGGCGGATCACGTCGCGTTCGTGCGGGCCCGGCACGCCGTACGGCGGCGACAGCAGCGGCGCGCCCGGCGAATGCGTCCACGCCGGCACGTCCAGCGGGGAGAGCGGCTGGCTTGCGAGCGCGCCGCCGGCAGGCAGCAGCGCGGCGGCCCATCCGCCCGCGAGCTGGCGCAGCGCCGCGCGCCGGCCGGTGCGCGGCGGGCGGGAAGGAAAACGGGAATCGGTCATGGTCGAACGCGTATCGCGTGCGGCGGCCGCACGCGGGGAAACGGACATTCTCGGCAACCGGGCGCGACGCGGCAAACAACGATTCCCGCTTTGCTTATCGTGCTTATCGCGCGGCGCCCGCTGCGCGTGCCGTCAGAACTTCACGCGCAGCCCGCTGACGATCGCGACCTGGCGGTTCGTCGACGACGCGCTGCCGATGTTCGAGATCGCTGCGACCTTGCGATAGCCGCCCGACGTTGCCGTGCTCGGATCGCCGGCCGCGAGCTGGTAGATGCCGGACAGGTAGAGATCGGTGCGCTTCGACAACGCATAGTCGAACCCGAGCGTGAACTGGTGCCAGCGCGGCTTCAACGTCTGGCCGCCGGTGCCCGGCAGGCCGCTCGCGCGCCCGTCGGTGAACGTATAGACGCCGATCAGCGTGGCCGCCGGCGTGATCTGATAACGCGCGTTCACGTCGTAGTTGTTGAACTTGCGCGACGAGCCGTCGACATAGTCGAGCTGCGTGTGGCTCCATGCGAAGCCGAGCGTCGCGCGGCCGAGCGCGTAGTTCGCGCCCACGGCGCCGATCTGCTGCTTGAGCACGCCGCCGTTCAGCCCGTAGAAGAACGCGCCGCTGTAGTCGTTGCCGGTGGTCGAGGTCGCGCCGCCCACCGCGCCGCTGGTATTCGACGTCGCGTTCGGATGATTGAGCCGCACGTAGCCGCCGCCGACCGACAGCGGGCCGTTCACGTAGTTCGCCGACACGCCCCACGCGTTGTTGTTCGAGAAACCGGTGCCCGCGCCGCCGTTCGCCTGGTTGCTGAACGCATAGAGCAGGTCGGCCGTGAAGCCGGCGATCGTGTCGCTGCGGAACTTCACCGCGTTGTTCAGCCGGAAGCTCTGGTTCAGGTTGTCGTTGTCGCCGACGTGCGTGGCCGGCGACCAGAAGCCGGACCCCGAGTACTGCGCGACGAGATCGGTGATCGGCTCGTACTGGCGGCCGAACGTCAGCGTGCCGAGCCCCTTCTTCGCGAGGCCCACGTACGCGGAGCGGCCGAACAGGCGGCCGCCCTGGCCGAGCCCGCCGTCGCTCGGCCGGAATCCGCTTTCGAGCGTGAAGACCGCCTGCAGGCCGCCGCCGAGATCCTCCGCGCCTTTCAGGCCCCAGCGGCTGCCGCTCAGCTTGCCGCTCGTCTGCTGGATGTTGCTCGCGCCGCCCTGGTTGTTCGTATAGGCGATACCGGCATCGACGACGCCGTACAACGTGACCGAACTCTGCGCATGCGCGCCGGCCGAACCGATCGAAACCAAACCCAGGACTACCGATTTTTTGATCATGACCATCCTCTGTTTTTATGACTACGTCTGCGAGGATCACGATGCTATTGACGACGGGCGCTGCGCTGAACGGTCGATCCGTGGTTTGTAAATCGCTGCGCGGCGGATTTGCAATGTGCGTTGCCGCACGCTCGACACGTGCGTCGCGATCGCGTCCGGCGCGCATGCTGCGGCGAACGCATCGCCCCGAAGGCGAACGCCGAGCGCCGGAAACACGCGGCCGCGGTCATATCGATCGATGAAATCGTTCGATATCCGCAATGCATGCCGTTCGGCTCGCGATGCTTTTATGCAACGCCCCCTGTGCGGCGAACGGCCGATGCGCTATGCGCGGCCGCATATCGATTTCGCAAAACGTTGGTAGGGCAGTGCGATGCGTGACGGTAGAGTCGGGCATCCGGTCGCGGGCCGGCATGCTCCGGGAACACGAGGGCGCCGACGCGCGCGTTCGTCCCGGTCGTACAACGAACACGGGAGCCGTTTGACATGAGTCGCGATGTACTGTTTTTGCTGGAACCGGGCTTTAGCGATCCGAAGCATCCGGGCCGACGCTTCGTCTGTCCGCATGGACTGTCGATCGAAGGACTGCTGGCGAGCGCGCCCGACCGCGCCGGCCGCATCGACGTGAAGCGAATCGGTTTCGAGCGGCCGCGGCATGCGGTGATCGACGCGCTCGACGACGCGCACCAGGGCCTGCCGGTGCTCGTGCTCGGCCGCGACCAGCCGGCGCCGGACGACGCGCAGACGCTCGGCGACGTGCGCTTCGTCACCGACGCGCGGCGCATCCTCGAACTGCTGGCCGAACGCCACGGATTTCCGGTGCTTCATTGATACGACGGTTTTCACTTCTTATCCGATTCCTATCCGACTGACAGGAGCATCCGATGTCGTCAATTTCGGCGGCACGCCGCCGCCTGCTGCTCGCCGGTGCCGCGGTCGTGTCGGCCCCGTTGGCCCCGTTTTCCGCAAGGGCCGCGTTCTCTGCGCCGGCCGTCAATGCCGATCTCGCCGGCACGACCTTGCGCGTCGCGACCTACAAGGGCGGCTGGCGCGCGCTGCTGCAGGCGGCCGGCCTCGGCGACACACCGTACCGGATCGAATGGCGCGAGCTGAACAACGGCGTGCTGCATATCGAGGCGCTCAATGCGGATGCGCTCGATATCGGTTCGGGTAGCGAAATTCCGGCGGTGTTCGCGGCGCGCCAGAAGGCCAATGTGCGGTTCATCTCCCGCGCACGCGAAGACCTGAACAACCAGGTCACGCTCGCGCGCAAGGACACGCCGATCCGCGGCATCGCGGAACTGAAGGGCAAGCGCGTCGGCTACGTGCGCGCGACGACGTCGCACTATTTCCTGTATCGCCAGCTGGCGGAGGCCGGCTTGAGCTTCGACGACATCCAGCCGATCAACCTGTCGCCGACGGATGGGTTGTCCGCTTACGATCGCGGCGACATCGACGCGTGGGCGATCTACGGCTACAACGGCCAGCTCGCGCGCAATCGCTACGGCGCGCGCGTGCTGAAGACGGGGAAGGGTTATCTGTCGGGCAATTTTCCGGTCTACGCGAACCCGCGCGCGCTCGACGATGCGCGCCGTCGAGCAGCGACGGGCGATCTGCTGCTGCGGTTCCGACGTGCGTATGCGTGGGCGAACGGGCATTTCCGCGACTATGCGCTCGTGCAGAACCGCGAGACGCGCGTGCCGGTTGCCGATCTCGTCGCGATGTTCGAGCAGCGCAGCGACGACTATGCGCTGCTGCCGGTGACGCCCGACGTGGTGGCGCAGCATCAGCAGGTCGCGGATGTGTTCGCTCGTATCGGCGTGCTGGATGGACCGGCGAATGTCGCGCCGTTCTGGGATACGTCGTTTAACTCGGTGGTTGCGGCGGGTTGAGGCGGTGCAGCGGGGAGAAACCCGTGTGGCTTCACGGCTTCAGGCTCGACGTGGGCCCCGTCGGGCGACCCGGCGCGACCGGATCAGGAGAACGTCGTCGCGTTCGAGTGAAATCGGCGCCCGGTTCGAGCATCTGAAAAATAAAAGGTTCGTCACCGCGTTGCAGGTCGACGGCGGTATGTCGAAGACCATCGCATGATCGAACGATGCACCGCGCGTCCGATCGCCGGTCACGCGCGCCCCATGATCCGGTTGCCGAGCGAGATACCGAGTTCGGACAGCGACGCATTGGCGGCAAGCTGACGGGCCTCCCAGCCCGACAGCGCCGCATCGAACGCAGGGCCGTGCACGACGCCGCGCAGCGCGTCGGCGAGACCGACCGCATTCTCCGCCGCTTTCGCGACGCCGGCGGCCGTGTGCGGCCGGACGAGGCAGGCCGCGTCGCCGAGCAACACCGCGCGGCCGAACGCCATGCGCTCGACCGCGAGATCCAGGATCGCCTGCGCGAACGGTGCCTGCGTTGCATCGACGAGCGCGGCGAGCGTCGGCGCAAGCATCCGGCGGCCGGCATCCACGAGTTCGAGCCGGTTGTCGTCCCGCATCGCGCCGGGCGGCAGCGACCCGTCGCGCTGCGTGCCGTCCTGCGCAAGGAACAGCGACGGCAGGCGATCCGCTGCGAGCCGCCGGTACCAGACCCAGTTCACGCGTCGTTTGCCCGGTTCGATCGCGCCGTCGCGGCCGGGCACCAGATAGGTCAGGAACAGATGCGCGTCGCCTTGCTGAAACGTGAAGCGGTCGCGCAGCACCCGCAGTGCCGTTTCGGGAAGCAGATGCTCGTCGACGAGCCCGCGCCACGCGACATACCCCGCGTACGCGGGCCGCGTGTCGGGAAGCAGTTGCGCGCGGACGATCGAGCGGCCGCCGTCGGCGCCGACCAGCAGGTCGGCCTGCTCGACGCGGCCGTCCGCGAAATGCGCGATCACGCGGTCGCCTTCCTGCGCGAACCGCTCGAACGATACGCCGGCGTGCACGACGCCGGCGGGCAGCGCGCGCTTCAGGGCCGTGTAGATCACGTTCCACGCGGTCTGCGTTTGCGGCATGTACAGGCGTTGCACGATCCGGTCGTGTTCGTCGAGATAGATCCGGTCGACCGAATCGACGCCCGCATCGCGCGGCACGGGCACGCCGCCGAACGTGAATGCGCGTTCGATCGGCGCTTGCAGCACGATGCCGCCGCCGCGGCTGTCGAGGTCGTTCGGCGATTGCTCGAAGACCTTGACGCGCCATCCGGCTGCCCGCAGCGCGGTGGCCGTGAAAAGCCCGCCCACCGATCCGCCGATGACGACCGCCAGCGGGCCCGAAACGTCGCTCATGATTGCTTTCTCCCGATGATCCTTCGCGCGCGCGGCGGTTCAGCCTTCCCAGTGCTGCAGGAAGTCGAGCAGCAGCGCGTTCACGCGCTCCGGCTGCTCCTCCTGCGGCAGGTGGCCGCACTGCGCGATCGGCTCGGCACGCAGGTTCGTCGCCATGCTTTCCCACACGGATTTCATGTCGAACATCTTGCCGACCGCATAAAAATCCTCGCCCCAGATCGCCATGGTCGGGCATGCGATCCGGACGTCCGCATCGACGAGATCCTGCTTCACGTCTTCCGCGTTCGCGCGATAGTCGGCCAGTGCGCCGCGCACGGCGCCCGGGCGTCGATACGCGCGCACGTACGTGTCGAACGCGTCGCCGGAGATCGCGTGCGGGTTGTAGCACCAGTCGGAAAAGAAATAACTCAGCCATTCGGCTTCCTTGCCGGCGATCAACGCCTCGGGAAGGTCCGGCACCTGGTGGAACAGGAAGAACCAGTACGCGCGCGCCGTTTGCGCGGTCATGTTCTGCGCGACGATGCGCGTCGGCACGTTGTCCATCACGACGAGCCGGTCGACGCGTTCGGGGAAGTCTTTCGAGAAACGCGTCGCGACGCGTGCGCCGCGGTCGTGCCCGACGAGCGCGATGCGGTCGATGCCGAGCGTGTCGAGCAGTTCGGCGAGGTCGCGCGCCATGTTGCGTTTGTCGTAGCCGGCGGCCGGCTTGTCGGTTTCGCCGTAGCCGCGCAGGTCGGGCGCGATCACGCGGTAGCGCTGCGCCAGCGCGGGGATCTGGAAGCGCCACGCGAAGCTGGTTTCCGGGAAGCCGTGCAGCAGCACGACGACGGGCCCGCTGCCGGCATCGATGTAATGCTGGCGGATGCCGTTCGCGGTGACGGTGTGATGGGTGATCGAAGGCGTGGCGATGGTCATGTGACGGTCCCTGTCCGGTTCGTCCCGCGCACGGCAGGCGCGGGCGCGAATACTTGTCGAGGATAGGCGAAGCGCGCGGCGTGCCGGATAAATTGTTCTGAATTCGTCTGGTAGCGCGCGCGGCCGGGCGTCGACCGCTGCATCACGATCACGTTGTTGCCTGGTGGCCGGTGCCCCTTGATCGTCGCGTGAATCGCGTGAATCGCGCCGCAAGCGGCGGTCCGACGGTCGGCGCGACCGACCAAGGAGCCCGAGTGCGAAAATGCCGGATGCCGATTCGACCGTCATCGACCGTCGTCGACCGTCGTCGACCGTCGCGCCGCAGTTGCACGCGACCCGCGCGCGATCGCCGGCCGCCGCCGCGTCACGCGCGCCGGCGGCGCCGGCCGGTCGCGCCCGACGCGAGCTGCTTCAGCGTAGCGGGCGTGCCGTGCAGGAATGCGTCGATCAGCCGTTCGATTTCGGTATCGAGATCGTCGGGCACCGGCAGGCCGTAGACCCATTTGCGGACGCCGAAATAGAAGATGCTCGCGTGCAGGCTCCAGACCAGTTCGATTTCCGCATTGCGCTGGGCCTCCGTCGCCGGCGTGGCGATGTCGTATTCGTACCGCAGCTCGCGCAGCACCGGCAGGAATACGCGTTCGCGCAGCCGCGACAGGTAGCGCGTGTTGAACCCCTCGCGGCTGAGCCCCGCGAAGATGAAGGTGCGGATCCATTCGCGCCGCAGGATGGTCTGCGCGTACGCGCGGTAGAACGCGACGAGCCGCTCCTGCAGCGGGACCGCGCGATCGGCGATCAGCTTTTCCCAGTCGGGATCCCACGTGTAGATCTCGTCGTAGACACGATCGATCAGCGCTTCCTTGCTCGGAAAGTACCGGTACAGCAGCGGCTGGGTGACGCCGATCTGCCGCGCGAGCTCGCGCGTGCTGCCGGAAAAGCCGTGCGTCGCGAAGTGCTCGATCGCCTTCTCGACGATCTGACGCTCGCGCGCTTCCGGCGCGAGCCGGCGGCCCGGCGTGACGGCGTTGCCGTCGGTGTCGGTCCCGGGCTCGCGGGCCGGCGTGCTGCGTTTTCTTTCGGTCATTCGTCGGCTCCTGATGGCGCGCATGCCTAAACTATCGATCGAAAAATAACACGATCGGGGCCGCGAATACGGTTTGCAGCGCGGCTTTTGTTGCGGCGCTGAATTCCTTGCGGTATCGCCCTGCGTCGAACCGGACCGGCGCCTCCGTCCTGCGCGCGAGCCGGCGGATTCAGAAAATTTCAGGCCGCCGCCAAGACATTCAGGCCGGCCTTCACTACTCTAGCTTCCGAACCGCCGCATGGGCCGGATGCCAGTCGGCAAGCCGGACCCGTCGGCGAAACCGGAGCGGAACATGCTTTATCTGATCTCGTCGGGCGCCGGCGCAGTCGACACATTCCAGGAAACCGGCTCATGCCTTCGCAGCAAGTAACCGCGGGCGCCGCCGCCGCCGCGCCCGATCACGTGCGCGGCGAGGACGTGTTTCTCGCGTCGATCGCCGGTTATGTCGACACGCTTGGCTTCGTCGCGCTGTTCGGCCTGTTCACCGCGCACGTCACCGGCAACTTCATCCTGATCGGTTCGGGGCTGGCGGGCGTCGGGCAAGGGCTCGTGATCAAGTGGCTCGCGTTTCCGGCCTTCATCGCCGGCATCGTCGGCGCGCGCGTGCTGGACCATCGGATGCGCGTGCTGGGCCATGGCGTGCGCGCACGTTCGCTGTATGCGCTGCAGGCCGTGCTGCTGGCCGGGTTCATGCTGGCCGGCGTGATGGCATCGCCGATCGCCGACGCCGACGCGCCGAGGACGATCCTGTGCGGCCTGCTCGGCGCCGCGGCGATGGGTGTCCAGAACGCGCACGGCCGGCTGACGGCCCGCTCGGTCGTCGCCAACACGGTGATGACGGGCAATGTCACGCAGGCAGTGATCGATGCGTTCGACTGGCTCGTGCCGCTCGCAGCGCCTGCCGAACGGGACGCCGCGCGGGTGCGGCTGCGGCGCACGCTGCCGCCGGTCGCGGGCTTTGCGCTCGGGGCGGGCGCGGGGGCGGCGGCCTATGTGTTCGCCGCCTTCTGGGCACTGGCGCTGCCGCTCGCCGCGCTGTGCTTCCTCGCCTATCAATCCGGTCGGCCCGACACGCGGCCGACGTCACGCTGAATGCGCGCGCAGCATACGGCTGCGCTTGCCACTTTCAAGGAGAATTCGATGTTTGCACTGAAGTTGCGACAAGTATTGCGGATGACGGCCGCGTCGACGGCCGTGCTCGGCGCTTTGCTGGCGACCGCGCCGGCTCATGCCGACGAGACGCGCCTGCTGGAGACCTCGTCCGCGAAGGTGCCGGCCGTCGCGGTCGGCCCGCAATACGACACGACGCACGTGTGCGTCGCACCGGAGGATTTCGACCGCTTCACCGACAGCTTCGTCGCGACGTTCGGCGGCAAGAAGTCGAAGCAGGGCGTGTTCCAGGTCACGCCGACGCCGAGCCAGACGATGTCGCAGCTGGTGCTGACGCCGGTCGGCACGGTCTCGGTGTTCGGCTTCAAGACGCCGATTCCGTATCCGTTCTGCGAGGAGCGCACCGGCTATCTCGTCACCGACATGGACGTCGCGGTGAAGTCGGCGCGCGCGCACGGCGCGGACGTGATCGTCGACACGTTCCCCGATCCGATCGGCCGCGACGCGATCGTCCGCTGGCCGGGCGGCGTGAACATGCAACTCTACTGGCACACCCAGGCGCCGAAGTATGACCCGCTGCAGACGGTGCCGGAAAACCGCGTGTACGTGTCGCCGGAAAGCGCGAGCAAGCTGGTGCACGACTTCGTCGCGTTCTCGCGCGGCAAGGTCGTGTCCGACGTGCGCAAGGCGCCGGGCATCGAGATCGGCCGGCCGAACGACACGTATCGCCGCATCCGCATCGAGTCGGGCTTCGGCAAGATGACCGTGCTGGCTACTGACGGCCATCTGCCTTACCCGTTCGGCCGCGAGATGACCGGCTATGAAGTGCAGGATCTGGCCGCGACGCTGAAGCAGGCGCAGGCCGCGGGCGTGACCGTGCTGGTGCCGACCTTCACGTCGGACGGGCGCGATGCGGCGCTCGTGCAGTTCCCGGGCGGCTACGTCGCCGAGATCCACGCGCGGTCGAAATGATGGGCCGCCGGCCGATGAGACGGGCGTGGCGGCGCGTGCTGCCGGCCGCCGTGCTGGCGGGCGGCGTCGCGACGTGCGCCGGGACGGCGGCCGGCGCCGAGGAAGCCGCGGCGGCCGATGCCGCGGCGCCGGCCTCGACCGCCGGCGCGACGTGTACGGCCAAGCGGCCGACCGTGCTGTTCAACCGCTGGCAGGAAGACTGGTCGGTACTCGCGGATCCGTGCGTGCCGCGCAAGCCGCTCGATGCGCTGAAGTACATCCCGCTGGGCGCCGACCCGTCGACCTACCTGTCGCTCGGCGCGAACCTGCGCGAGCGCTTCGAGCTGAACAACGCGCCGCTGTTCGGGCTCGGCGCCGCGCATGACGACAATTACGTGATCCAGCGTGCGACGGTGCATGCGGATCTGCGTTATGCCGGGCATTTCCAGGCGTTCGTCCAGTTCGTCGATGCGCGGCCGTTCGGCAAGGATACGGTCGGGCCCGTCGACAAGGATCAGCTCGATATCGAGCAGGCGTTCGTCGCGTATGTCGATCAAATTGGCGGCGGCACGCTCAAGGCCCGCATCGGCCGGCAGGAGATGGCGTTCGACTTGCAGCGGTTCGTGTCGGTGCGCGACGGGCCGAACGTGCGCCAGGCGTTCGACGCGCTGTGGGCGAACTACGAAATCGGCAAATGGCGGCTGATCGGCTATGTGACGCGTCCGGTGCAATATCGCAACGACGCGGTGTTCGACGACGTGTCGAACCGGCACCTGCGATTCGACGGCGTGCGCGTCGAGCGCAGCGGCACGGGCCCCGGCGACCTGTCGGCCTACTGGTCGCGCTATACGCGCGACAACGCGCGTTATCTCGCGGGGGCCGGCACCGAGCGGCGCGACGTGTTCGACATGCGCTACGCGGGCAAATCCGGCCGGCTCGACTGGGACGTCGAGGCGATGCTCCAGACGGGGCACATCGGGCAGGACACGATCGGTGCGTGGGCGTTCGGCGCGCTGGGCGGCTACACGTTCACGAAGACGGCGGGCACGCCGCGCATCGGCATCCAGGTCGACGGCGCGTCGGGCGACAAGCATCCCGGCGACGGGCGCATGGGCACCTTCAACCCGCTGTTCCCGAACGGCTATTACTTCACGCTGGCCGGCTACACCGGCTACAGCAACCTGATTCACGTGAAGCCTTCGCTGACGTTCAAGCCGGCCAGCAACGTGACGGTGCTGACCGCGGTCGGTTTCCAGTGGCGCGAGTCGACAGCCGACGCGATCTACGGGCAAGGGATGTCGGCGGTGCCGGGCACGGCCGGCAAGGGCGGTTCGTGGACGGGCATGTATGCGCAGGCCCGCGTGGACTGGCTCGTCAATGCGAACGTGGCGCTGGCCGTCGAGGCCGTGCACTTCCAGATCGCCAACTCGATTCGCGCGCTCGGTGCGCGCAATGCCGACTATGTCGGCATGGAAGCGAAGTTCGGCTGGTAATGCGGCGCGGCGCGCCGCGCCGCGCGGCTCAGTGCTGCGCGCGCGCCAGCGCTTCGACAAAATCGATGAACGCCGTCACGCGCTTCGAGCCGCGCTGGTTCGGCAGGTAGAGCGCGGTGACGACCGAGCGCGCCGCATCGGGCGTGATGTCGTACTGTTCGAAGAGCCTGCGCAGGCGGCCCGATTGCACGTCGGCATCGACCAGCCAGTCAGGCAGCAGCGCGATGCCGGCGCCGTCGAGCACGGCATCGCGCAACACCTCGCTGTGATTCGACTTCAGGCGCCCGGCGACGAGCACTTTCGTCGTGCCGTGCGCATCGGCAAACGTCCACGCCTGCTGGTCGCCGCCGAAGTGAAAGCGCAGACACCCGTGATCGACCAGCTCGCCCGGCGCCGATGGCGTGCCGTGCGCATCGAGGTAGTCGTGGCTCGCGACCACATAGCGCTGGAACGTGCCGAGCGGCCGCGCGACGACTTCCGCGGACGGCGCTGCTTCACCGAGCCGGATCGCGACGTCGATCCGGCCGGCGACGAGATCGACGCGTTCGTCGGTGAGCTGCAGGTCGAGGTCGAGCTTCGGATAGCGTGCGAGGAAGGCCGCGACGTGCGGCGCGATGCGGCGCACGCCGTACGCGACCGGCACCGACACGCGCAGCGGTCCGGACGGCTCGTCGCCGCGATCGGAAACCAGTGCGTCGGCTTCCGCGAGTTCCTCGAGCAGCCGCTTCGCGCGGGCGTAGTACACGGAGCCGGCATCGGACAGCGTGACCTGTCGCGTCGTGCGGTTCAGCAGCACGGTGCCGAGCGACGCCTCGAGCGCATCCACCGCGCGCACCACCGACGACGCCGCGAGCTCGAGGCGCCGTCCCGCGCTCGAGAAGCCGCCGGCTTCCGCTACTTCCACGAACGCGCGCAGCGCGGAGAATTTGTCCATGTCGTCGCCTTTGTGACTTCGTGTCTTTGTGCGCGCCGCAACGATGCATTGCGTGCCGTTCGCATTCTATCGTCGGCCCGCACGCGCTATCTTCCGGACTGCAATGTACAGGAAGGAGCCTGCGATGAAACCCCTCGAAGTAACGGTGACCTACGACCTCATCTGCCCGTGGTGCTGGATCGCGGAGCACCGGCTCGCGGAGGCGATCGACGAAGCCGGCCTGGCCGGCCACGTGAGCGTCCGGTTCGTGCCGTTCGAACTGAACCCGTCGATGCCGGCCGGCGGCATGGACCGCAAGGCGTACCGGAGCGCGAAGTTCGGCAGCTGGGCGCGCTCGCAGGCACTCGACGCGCATGTGGCCGAAGCCGGCCGGGCGGCCGGCCTCGTGTTCGATCATGCGCGGATCGCACGCACGCCGAACACGCGGCTTGCACACCGGCTCGTCTGGTTCGCCCAGCAACGCGGCAGCGCGGTCGCGCTCGTCGACGCGCTGTTTGCCGCGTATTTCCGCGACGGCCGCGATATCGGCGATGCGGACGTGCTGGTCGAGATTGCGGTCGGCGCCGGTTTGCCGGGCGACGCGGTGCGTGCGTTCCTGGCGTCCGGCGAAGGGCTCGACGCGGTGGTCGCGCTCGAAGCGCAGGCGGCAAGCGAAGGCGTTGCTTCGGTGCCGTCGACGCGCATCGGGCTGTCGGTCGTCAGCGGCGCGCAGCCGGCTGCCGTCTTTCGCGATGCATTGATTGCCGCGCAGCACGCGCGTGACCGGGCCGCCTGAATCCGGGCCGGCGCCGCCGGGGCCCGGCCTTCAGAACGATTCATGTCCCGCTCAGGATTATTGAGAATCCGGCCGGTAAGCTCGGTGTCGCGTGCATCTCGCCGGCCGGGCCGGCCGAGC
Source organism: Burkholderia sp. IT-111MI5 (assembly GCF_949752865.1). Taxonomy (NCBI): domain Bacteria; kingdom Pseudomonadati; phylum Pseudomonadota; class Betaproteobacteria; order Burkholderiales; family Burkholderiaceae; genus Burkholderia; species Burkholderia sp. IT-111MI5. The sequence goes on from NZ_CATKIF010000071.1 coordinate 311,766, forward strand.
GGCGCGCAACGTCGATACGCAACCCGGGAAACGGACATGAAGAACCTGAACTGGCGCACGCGCGCGGCGCGCTCGGGCCGCATGCTGCTCATCGCGTGGTGCACCGGCATCCTCGCATCGGTCGCGTTCGCGGGCGAGCCGGGCGGCGGCAACCAGGCCCCCGGTTTCTATCGGCAGAAGCTCGGCGACCTCCGGATCGTCGCGCTGTCCGACGGCACGCATCCGTTTCCGGTCGATACGGTCTTCCGCGATGTGTCGAAAGACGACATCCGGCGCGATCTCGATCGCGAGTTTCTCGAGCCGCCGGTACAGGGATCGATCAACGCGTTCCTGGTCGATACGGGATCGAAGCGGATTCTCGTCGATACGGGCGCCGGCGTGCTGTATGGCGACTGCTGCGGCAAGCTGCTCGCGAACCTGCGCGCGGCAGGCTATGCGCCGGAGCAGATCGACGAAGTGTTGCTCACGCACCTGCACAAGGATCATGTCGGCGGCATTGCGTCGAACGGCAGGATGACCTTTCCGAATGCGGTCGTTCGCGTGAACGAGATCGAAGCGAATTACTGGCTCGATCCGGACAACAAGGCACAGGCGCCGGCGTTCCTCGCGTCGTTTTTCGATGCGGCGGCCGCGTCGGTCGCGCCGTACGTCGCGGCGGGACGCTTCAAGACCTTTCGCGGCGAAGCGACGCTCGCCCCCGGCATTCGCGCGGTGCCGATGCCCGGCCATACGCCGGGCCATACGGCCTATCTGATCGAGAGCGGCAACGCCGGGCTGCTCGCGTGGGGCGACATCGTGCACGTCGCGGCGATCCAGTTGCAGGATCCGGACGCGACCGTCCAGTACGACAGCGATGCCGATGCGGCGCGCCGCACCCGGCGCGCTACGCTGAAGCGCGTCGCGGACAAGCGTTATCTGGTCGGTGCCGCGCACATCGCGTTTCCCGGGCTCGGGCATCTGCGCAGGGACGGGGAGCAGTACGACTGGGTGCCGGTCAATTACGACGCGACGCCGCTTCAATGACGCGCATGGCGCGCGCGTGGCGGCTGCTTCAGCGTGACAGTTCGCGCCGCCATGCGCCGGGCGGATGGCCGACGATGCGCGCGAACACGCGGTTCAGGTGGCTCTGGTCCGCGAAGCCGCAGACGGCCGCGATTTCCGCGAGCGTCATGTCGGTCGTCTCGATCAGTTGCCGGGCGCGGATCACGCGCTGTTCGAGCAGCCATTGATGCGGCGTGCGGCCCGTCGTGCGCGAGAACGCGCGGATGAAATAGCCGCGCGACAGATCGCATTCGTTGGCCACTTCCTCGATCGATACGCCGAGGTTGGCCTTTTCCATCAGCAGTTCCTTCGCGAGCGCGGCCTTGGCCGGCGACAGCAGGCCCTTGCGCTGCAGGTCGCGCGCGTGCGCATTGCCGTAGCGGCATGCGAGATGCGTGCCGATCGCGAGCCCCATCTGCTCGACGAACAGCGTGTTCAGCGCGCCCGGCGCGTCGAGGCTGTGGGCGACGGCGTGCGCGAGATGGCCCAGCACCGCGTCCTGCGTGTCGGGCGCGCAAGTCAGGCCGCCGATTTCCGTTCCGTCGTGCTCGCGGCCGAGACGGTCGAGGTAGCTGCGCGACAGCTCGACGAGCAGGAAGTCGAACTTGCCGTACAGGTCGGCGCGGAAATTCCGGGAAAAGTCGCGAATGTAGATCGAGTTGTTTTGAAACCGCCGCTCGGATTTGCCGGCCCCGCCGTAGATCGTGCGCCGGTGCCCGCCATTCAGCGACACGCCGATCAGGAAGCCGCGGTCGCTGGCCGCCATCTCGATGCGCTCGAATTGCTCGTCGCGCATGCATTTGCGGTGCAGCGTCAGGCCGCCGACCGACCTTTCAATATCCTTGGACAACAGGGTCGAGATGCATCCGAGCGTGTCTTTCGGCGTAGGCGCCGGTGGCGCGGCGAGAGGGGCTGGCATGGTGGAACGATCCTTCGATGGGGTGCGGTGCGCGAGCATCCTGGTTGCGTGCAGTGTATAGCACGGCCGACAGGCCCAAGATAACTTGAATAAATGTCCGCTGGCTGACGGAATGCTTGAGGCGGTCGATCCATGCCGCGCCAGGCCCGGCCGGCCTGCGAAGGCGCGATTCCGATCGATGCTGCCCCATTTGTAATCGCGCGCCGCGGGTTCGGCGGCATGCCTTTCTGCACGGCGCCAGCGCATTTTCCTTCAAGATTTTTGTTTAACCCGCGTTTACACTCGGCCCACTTTTTGAGACTTTGCGCCCGGCCTGCAGGGCTGGCCGGGTGCGGACTCCCGCCCCGGTGAACCGTGCGTTCACATGGCGGTCATCGTGGGGAACCTGGAGGCGGCCATGATCCAGATCGGGCATTTGTCGGTGGATTTCGAGCAGCGCGACATTCGCCATCACGGCGCGTCGCTGCGGATCGGCGCACGCGCGCTCGACATCCTTGAAGTACTGCATCGCGCGAACGGTTCCGTCGTGTCGAAGGACGACATCATGGATGCCGTCTGGCCGGGCCTGATCGTCGAGGAAAACCGGCTGCAGGTCCATGTCGCGACGTTGCGCAAGGCACTGGGCGCGAACCGCGACCTGATCAAGACGGTGCCGGGCCGCGGCTACCTGCTGATCGCGCAGCCGCCGGTCGCGCATTCGGCGGCGCCGCGCGCGGCCGACTGTCCGCCCGAGGTTGCCGCTGCCTTTCATCCGGTTCCGCTGGTCGGACGTCAGGCCGAGATCGAGCAGATCGTCGACATGATCGGACGTGCGCCGGTCGTCACGCTGGTCGGTGCGGGCGGCATCGGTAAGACGAGCCTGGCCAACCGCGTCGTGCACGAGCTGCGCAGCCGGTCCGGCGAGCGTGGCCTGTTCGTGGAGCTGGCCAGTGCCGCGACGCGCGACGACGTGCTGCTCGCGATTGCCGCGGCACTGGGGCTCGACACGGACGGCGTGCCTGCCGCCGACCGCATCGGCGACGCATTCGCCGCTTCGCGCGGCCTGCTCGTGCTCGACAACGCGGAGCACGTCGTCGACCTGGTGGCCGACCTCGTCGAAACGCTGACGTCGCGCGCCGCGCCGCTGCGCGTGCTCGTGACGAGCCGCGAGCCGCTTCATATCTCGGTCGAAGCCGTGTTTCGCGTGGCCCCGCTGGCGGTGCCGGACGGCAGCGCGTCCGTCGACGAGATCGTGCGCCATTCGGCCGTCGAACTGTTTCTGGCGCGGATTCGTGCCGCCACGCCCGATTGCGAGGTCGACGCGGCCGGCGTCAGGCTGATCGGCGACATCTGCCGGCGCCTCGACGGGCTGCCGCTGGCGATCGAACTGGCCGCCGCGCGCGTCGCGACGCTCGGGCTCGAGGTGGTCGCGTCGCGTCTCGACGACCGGCTGAACCTGCTGACGGGCGGGCTGCGCTCGGCGCTGCCGCGCCACCAGACGCTGCGGGCGACGTTCGACTGGAGCTACGTGCTGCTGGATGCGGCCGCGCGGTCGCTGTTTCGTCGCATGGCGTGCTTCATCGGCCCGTTTACGTTCGATGCGGCCCGCGAGGTGGCGATGGACCCCGGCATGTCGGCCGCCGGGATGATCGCGGTGCTCGGCGAGCTGGTCGCGAAGTCGCTGGTGACCGTCGAGTTCGACGGCGCGCAGGCGCGCTACCGGTTGACGGAATCGACGCGCGCGTATGCGCTCGAGAAGCTGCACAACGAGGGCGAATTCGAAGCCGTCGCCGAGCGTCATGCGCGCTACGAACGCGAGCAGGGGGAAGCGCGGATGCTGACGCAGGCGCAAGCCGCGGACCTCGCGAGCCTGCGTCTCGCGGCGGGCGAGCCGGCGCCGGCACCGGGCGAGCCCGCGGCGGCCGAGCCGCACGCGCTGGAAGCGGACGCGCTGGCGCTCGCGTTGCGGGAGCCGGCGCGGATGCGCGAATGTTCGATATCGGCGAGGCGAGCGCTCGACGCAATCGAGGCCGGGGCGGCCGGGGGCATCGATGCGGCGCGCGAAATGCGCCTGCGCGCGGCCTATGCGGCGGCGCTGCTGCATACCGACGGCGATACGCACACGGCCGCGGCGATGTGGGACCGGACGCTCGGTCTCGCAGGCCGGATCGGCGACGAGGCGTTCGACGCGCGTGCGCTGGTCGGGCTGTGGAACACGATGCTAACGCGCTCCGACATCCACGAATCGCTGCGCTACGCGACGCGCTTCGAGCGCGCCGCGGAGCGGCGGGGCGACCGGTCGCAGCGGCTGCTGGCGACCGCGATGGTCGCGACCTCGCTGCATTACTTCGGCGAGCATGCGCAGGCGCGCGAGCGGCTGGAGGCGGCGATGGCCGAGCTGGCCGAGGTCGGCGAACCGTCCTGTGCAGAGGCGGCGCTCGGGATCGACGTCGCGACGCTCGGCCGGACGATGCTGACGCGGCTCGTGTGGATGCAGGGCGACCCGGAATATGCAATGCGACTGGCGGCGCAGGCGGTCGAATGCGCGCGCCGCAGCGATTCGGCGCCGGCGTTGTGCGTGGTGCTCGGCGCCGCGGCCGTGCCGATTGCATTGCGCTATGGTGATCACGACGTGATTTCCGATTATCTCGGGACGCTGCGATCGACCGCAGAGGCGAACGGCTTCGACGTCTGGCTCGGCCACGCGGAATGCCTTGCCGGGCAGTTCGACATGCAGACCGGGCACCCCGGTGCCGGTCTCGCGCGGCTCGAGCCCGCGCTGCGGCGCATCGAGGCGAGCGGCTTTCAGCGCACGCTCGCGCCGCTGATCGTCGCGTACGCGGAAGGGCTGACGCGCACGGGCCGCGCGGCCGAGGCATGCACGAAGCTCGACGCGACGCTCGCGCGCTGCCGCACGCACGGCGAGCACCTGTTCGTGCCCGAGCTGCTGCGCGCCAGGGGGCTCGCGATGCTCGAACAGGCACGCAGCGCCGATGCGGACCTCGCGATCGCCTGCGAAGCCGACGGGCACCGTCATCTGCTGATGGGGATCCATACCGCGAACGGGCAAGGGGCCGCGATGTGGGCGCTGCGCGGCACGCTCGATCTCGCCGATCACCTGATCGAGCGCGGGCGGACCGGGCAGGCTTCGTCGCTGCTGGCCAGTCTGTCAGGGTATTTCGATCCGCAATCGCGTGCGTTCGACGTGCGCCGGCTGGCGCGCGTGCAGAACTTCGTCCGGCCGGAGACGACGCCGTCGACGGGCCGTACGCGGATGCGGCATGAGGCGGCGGATGCGATGCAGCAGGTGGCGTAACGGCGCGCCCGGCCCGCGCAGGACGCAGCCGCGCCATCGCGCCGCAGCCTGCCGGTCCGATCGATCAACGTTCAAGGGGAAGTGGATGGTCCGTGTATCGTCAATCCGGGTGCATGCCGCGTGCGGCCGTATGCCGGCTTTCGGCGCAAACAGGAGGCCGGACGGTGCTTAAGGCGACGGAATCCGCCGCAACGGCGGACCTCATCGTATGCAACGGCAAGATCGCGACGCAGGACGACCGGCAGTCGTTCGTGACCGCGCTCGCGGTGAAGGACGGCCGGATTCTCGCGACCGGCAGCGGGCACGAGGTGATGCGCCATGCGCGCGCCGACACGCTGCGCATCGACCTGAACGGCCGCACCGTGATCCCGGGGCTGAACGATTCGCACCTGCACGTGATCCGCGGCGGCCTGAACTTCAACCTGGAACTGCGCTGGGACGGCGTGCCGACGCTCGCCGATGCGCTCTGCATGCTGCGTCGCCAGGTGCTGCGCACGCCTGCGCCGCAGTGGGTGCGCGTCGTCGGCGGCTGGACCGAATTCCAGTTCGCGGAAAAGCGCGGGCCGACGGCGGCCGAGCTCAACGCGATCGCGCCCGACACGCCGGTCTTCATCATGCACCTGGGCGATAGCGCGCTGCTGAACGCGGCCGCGCTGCGCGCGATCGGCTATGGCCGCGATACGTCCGATCCGCCCGGCGGCGAAATCCAGCGCGATCGCCTCGGCAGGCCGACCGGCATGCTGATCGCGCGCCCGGACCTGGGCATCCTGCATGCGGCGCTCGAGAAGGGCCCGAAGCTCGGCTACGACGAGCAGATGAATTCGATGCGGCATTTCCTGCGCGAACTGAACCGCCTCGGCGTGACGAGCGCGATCGACGCGGGCGGCGATTTCCAGGCCTATCCGGACGACTATGGCGCGATCATGGCGCTCGCGAAGCGCGGCGAACTGACGGTGCGCATCGCCTACAGCCTGTTCGTGCAGCATGCCGGACAGGAACTCGACGATTACGCGCGATGGGTGACGCTGGCGCAGCCCGGCGACGGCGACGGGTTCCTGCGGATGAACGGCGCCGGCGAACTGCTGGTGTATTCGGCAGCCGATTTCGGGAATTTCCTCGAACCGCGCCCCGATCTGCCCGCCGCGCTCGAGGCTGAGCTGGCCGCGGTGGTCCGGCTGCTGGTGCGGCACCGCTGGCCGTTCCGGCTGCACGCGACCTACGACGAATCGATCGGCCGCTTCCTCAATGTGCTCGAAGCCGTGAACCGCGACATCCCGTTCGACGGGCTGCGCTGGTTCTTCGATCATTGCGAGACGATTTCGGATGCGAACATCGCGCGCATCGCCGCGCTCGGCGGCGGCGTGACGGTCCAGCACCGGATGGCGTTCCAGGGCGAGTACTTCATTGCGCGCTACGGCGCCGAAGCGGCCGCGCGCACGCCGCCGATCCGCGCGATGCTGGCGGCCGGGCTGCCGGTCGGCGCGGGCACCGATGCGACGCGTATCGCGAGCTACAACCCGTTCGTGGCGTTGTACTGGATGGTGTCCGGGCGCACGGTCGGCGGCACGGCGCTCTACCCCGAACGCAACCGGCTCAGCCGGATGGAAGCGCTGCGCCGCTATACGGTCGGCAGCGCATGGTTCTCGAACGAGGACGACCGCAAGGGCGCGCTGGTGCCCGGCCAGTACGCGGATTTTGCGGTGCTGACGGACGACTACTTCACGATCGACGACGCGCAGATCAAATCCTTGTCGTCGGTGCTGACGGTCGTCGGCGGCAAGGTCGTGCATGCGGACGACGAGTTTGCGCCGCTTGCGCCGCCGCCGCTGGCGGTCCGCCCCGCGTGGTCGCCGGTGGCCGAATTCGGCGGTGTCGGCGGATTCGGCCAGCGTCGTCCGGCCGCGCCGGCACAGCCGCGTGCGGCGGCCGACGCCGGCCCGGATGCCGGTTCCGTGCGCGGTTACGGGCGTCGTTTCGCGCAGTGCCTGCATGCGGCCGCGACAGAGTCCGTCAAGCAGTGCGAAGCATTCGGTCAACCCGGTGTCGTCTTTTAGGATGGCGTCGCTCAGCGGGCCGGCCGGGCGACCCCGGCGCGTGCCGCGCGATGAATGGATAATTTCCCGCCCCCGGCGCGGGGCAGAAGGAGACGAGATGAATTCTGCGCACACGTGCGCATCGGCCCATGACGAAGTCGCCGGCGTCCGCATTCCCCGGACGCCGATGGCGATCGAAGCCGCCGAAGCGGCATGCGCGTCGCTGCCGCAGGTGATTACCGACCACGCGTGCCGGGTGTTCGTTCTCGCGTCGCTTGCCGCGCGACGTGCCAGCGAGACCTGCGATGCCGATACGCTGTACGTGGCCGCGATGTACGCGAACATGGGCTTGAGCACCGCGTATGGCCGTTCGACCGAGCGCTACGAGCTCGACAGCGCCGATGCCGCGCAGGCGTTCCTGCTGCGCCATCAGACGTCGCAGCGGATGCGCGACGACGTGTGGCACGCGATCGCGCTGCATACGTCGCCCGGTGTGGCCGCGCGCGTGTCGCCGCTCGCGCGCGTGCTGGCGTCCGCCGTATCGACCGACCTGATGGCAACCGGCGTCGACGCGTATTCGGCCGACGAGCGGCGGGCGCTGCTCGCCGCGTACCCGCGCGGCGACGGGTTCGGCGACGCGTTCCTCGACGCGATCGCGCGCGGGGTCGCGCACCGGCCGGCGTCGACGTTCGGCACGTGGAGCGCCGACGTGCTCGAGCGCGCCGATCCGGATTTTCACCGGCCGAACTTCTGCGGACGCGTGCTGGGCGCGCGCTGGAACGACGCGTGAGCGGGTCGGCACGACGGGTTCGACCGAGGTCGGCGACGGCCTGAGCGAGACCGCATCGGGCCGCCGCCGGAGCGGGGCTCAGGCCGCCCGGCTGGCCGCGTCGTGACGCGCATAGTCGACGTATCCCGCGCGGTCGCTGCCATACCAGCCGACCGGCTTCGGCGCGGCGAGCGGCGCATTCGCCGCGATGCGCTCGACGAGATCGGGGTTCGCGATGTACGCGCGCGCAAACGCGACGAGATCGGCGTCGCCGGCATCGATCAGAGCGTTCGCGGCCTCCGGCGCGATGCCGCCGTTGACGATCAGCGTGCCGCCGAAGGTCTTGCGCGTGTTCTCGACGATGCGCGGCAGGTCGGGCTCGCCGCTCCAGCCGTTGGTGTCGGCCGCGTGCAGATAGGCGACGCCGGCTTCGTCGAGCATGCGGCCGACGTACGCGTACGTCGCGTCCGGATCCGCGTCGCGCACGTTGTTGTACTTCGCGTACGGCGAGATGCGCACGCCCACGCGGTCGAGCGGCGTCACGCCGCCGACCGCGTCGACGATTTCCTCGAGGAAGCGCGCGCGGTTCGCGATCGAGCCGCCGTAACGGTCGTCGCGGCGGTTCAGCGTCGACGACAGGAACTGGTGCGGCAGGTAGCCGTTGGCCGCGTGGATCTCGACGCCGTCGAAGCCGGCCGCCATCGCGCGGATCGCCGCCTGGCGGAATTCGTCGACCGTCCCGGCGACTTCGTCCGTCGTCATCGCACGCGACGGCGTCGCGTGAATCTTCGTGTAATAGCCGTTCTGCAACTGCGCCCACACCTGCAGCTGCTCGAGATCGTCGTTGACGCCCGACGGCGACAGCGGCGCATCGCCGCCGAGCAGCGTCAGCGAGCTGACCCGGCCGCCGTGCCACAGCTGCGCGAAGATGCGGCCGCCGTTCGCGTGGACCGCGTCCGTGATCTGCTTCCAGCCGGCCGCCTGTTCGTCGGTGACGAGCCCCGGCGTCAGTTCGAACGATGCGGAGGCCGGGCTGACGTTGGTCGCTTCGGTCACGATCAGGCCGGCGGATGCGCGCTGCGCGTAGTACTCGGCCATGAGTTCGGTCGGCTGGCCGCGCGACGGCGCGCGCGAACGCGTCATCGGCCCCATCACGACACGGTTGGGAAGCGGCAGGCCGCGCAGATCGTAGTGGCTGAGCAGGGAAGACATGATGGATTCCTTTTGCGTGGAGCACGGCGGCGCCGCTTATCGTGCGATAGCGTCCGGTTGTAACCGGCGCAACGGCGGGCCCTGCGGAAAGTTCGGGAGTGACGCGGGTGACGTGCCGGCAGCGTTCCGGCGCGCGAACGGCCCGGGCGGGATTCGCGCGTGAACCGGTGCCGGCGCCGGTTCAGGACTGAGCGTGGCGTTCCGCGTGCGGACGGCCGATGGCAAGGTAGTGGATGAGCGCAACGATCGGGAACGCGCCGGCGACCGCGGCGACGAGCGGCCAGCCGCCATGCTCGTACAGCGGGCTCGCGAGTGCGGAGCCGATGGCGCCGCCGACGAAGATGCTCGTCATGTACAGCGCGTTCAGGCGGTTGCGGCTCGCCGCGTGCAGCGCGTAGATCTCGCGCTGGCCGAGCACCATGTTCATCTGCACCGCGAAATCGAGCACGATGCCCGTGACGACCAGGCCATACAGGCCGGCGCCGTGGATCAGCGCGACCGCATACGACAGGGCGCCGGCAACCAGCGCGATCAGCGTCGCCCGCACGGTATGGCCGGCATCCGCGAGGCGGCCCGCGACCGGCGCCGACGTCGCGCCGATCGCGCCGACCAGCGCGAACAGGCCGATAGCCGATTGCGACAGCCCGTAGTGACGCGTCAGCTCGACCGGCACGGCGGTCCAGAACAGGCTGAACGACGCGAACATCAGGCCCTGGTAGAACGCGCGATGGCGCAGCACCGGCATCGTGCGGACCAGATGCAGCAGCGAGCCGATCAGCTCGAAATAGGTCGCGCGGTGATCGGGCTGGCGCGACGGGATCGTCAGCGCGAGCACGGCCGTCACGAGCGTCATCAGCACGGCGGCGGCCGCGAACACGAAGCGCCAGCCGAACGCGTCGGCCACGACGCTCGACAGCGGGCGCGCGAGCAGGATGCCGAGCAGCAGCCCGCTCATGATCGTGCCGACCACGCGGCCGCGCGAATGATCCGGCGCGAGGTGCGCGGCGAGCGGCACCAGGATCTGCACGGCGACGGAACTGAAGCCGACGAGCAGCGAAATCGCGAGGAACAGCCCGGGCGTCTGGACGACCGCGGCCGCCGCGAGGCTCGCGATCGACACGACGGCCGTGACGATCATCAGCTTGCGGTTCTCGAGCAGGTCGCCGAGCGGCACGATGAAGAACAGGCCGAGCGCATAGCCGATCTGCGTCAGCGACACGATGAGGCTCGCGGTTTCGCCGGACATGTGCAGGCTCGGCGCGATGAGTTCGGTGATCGGTTGCGCGTAGTACAGGTTCGCGACGATCGCGCCGCAACTGAACGCGAACAGCAGGATGAGGCCCTGCGTGAGCTTGGCCGCGTGCCCGTGGGGCGCGAGCGGGGTGGTTTCTGCTGACATGGTCGACTCCTTGGAAAGAGATATCGGGTGCCCGTGCGTCGGGCGGGCGTTGCGATTGCCGTCGCGGCGAAACGGAAGCCGCCGCATTGCCGTCAAGATTATTGATCGATCGATAACAAGGGAATACGTCCGGGGCGCAATCGAGCATTGCGCGCCACGCAAAGGGGTCGGACCGGGCGCGGAGGCCGGCCGACGCGACGCGGCATGCGGCCGCCCGTGACGGGGTTCGCAACGCGGTTCGTGACGTGACATCGTGCGCACGGGGCGGCCGCGCCTGCGCGAGGGTGACCGTGTCGGCGAGGGGCTTCGGTATGTCGGATGCGATAGGGGCCCGCGGCGTGCAGGCCGCGTTGCCGGCGAGCGCGATGCGGCCGCCGGCAACGCCGGGCCGAGGACTTCGAAGACGGCCTGGACGGACGCTGCGGCGGTCGCGATCTTCATGATGTGCCTCTCGAAACGGGCTCCCGGCGCGGATATCGCGGATCGCGAAGCCCGATGAGGCCAGTCTGGATCGACAGCGCTGAATAGTCCTGAACGCCGTCTTAAATCACGTGATTCATGCGGCGCGCGCGGTGGCGAGGAGGATCGGATTCAAAAGCGGGATTCAACGGCGGGCTTCAACGACGAGTATCAACAGCGCTTGCCCTGCAGCGTCGGAATCTCCGCGAACAGCCCCGCGAGCCAGTCGACGAAGACCTTGAGCTTGACGGGCGTATGCCGATTGGGCGGATACAGGATCGAGATCGGCCGGGGCGGCGGGTTGAAATCGGTCAGCACCTCGCGCAGGCGCCCCGATTTCAGATACGGCTCGACCAGGTACAGCGAGGTCTTGATCAGGCCGATCCCCGCGACGCCGCACTCGATGTAGGTGTCGGCGTCGTTGACCGCGACCGTGCCGCACATCTGCACGATGCGCGCTTCGCCGTCGACGACGTAGTCCCACGGCCGCGGGCGGCCCGTATCGGCCGAGATGTGGCTGACCGCGATGTGCTGCGCGAGATCGTCCACCGTTTCGGGTGCGCCGCATCGTTCGAGATACGTGGGGGACGCGCAGGTGCAGGTGGTCAGGCTGCCGATCCGCTTCGCGACCAGCCCCGAATCGTCGAGCGCGCCGATTCGCACCACGCAGTCGACGCCTTCGCCGACGAGGTCGATCTGGCGATCGGTCACGCCGAGCTCGACCATGATGCCCGGATGGGCGGCGAGAAATTCGGGCAGCGCGGGCACCATGATCTGCTTCGCCATGGCCGGCGGCAGGTTCACCTTCAGGCGGCCGCGCGGCACGTTGCGCGCCTGCGATACCGATGCCTCCATGTCGTCGATCTCGCGCAGCACCGCGACCGAGCGTTCGTAGTACGCCTGCCCGTCCTCGGTGAGCGAGATCCGGCGCGTGGTGCGGTTCAGCAGCCGGCAGCCGAGATGCTGTTCGAGCGCGCTCAGCAGAGCGGACACGCGCGGCGTCGTCAGGCCAGTCGTGTCGGACGCGCGCGTGAAGCTGCCTGTCTCGACGATGCGCGTAAACACGCGCATTGAAAGCAAGGTATCCATCGTTCCGAAATCTCCAGCCTGTTTATTGCCCGCGCCGGTTCATGCCGGCGCGATGTGTCGTGTGATGCCGCTATGCGTCGATGCGTTTCCTGAGCGCGTCGCCCGCAAACGGCATCTCGCGCAGGCGCTGGCCGGTCGCGTCGAAGATCGCGTTGGCGAGCGCGCCGGCGGTCGGTCCCATCGACGCCTCGGCTGCGCCGAGGAACGGCGCGCCGGGACGATTGATCAGATTGACCCGCACGCTTTGCGGCGCGGCCGAGAAGCGCAGGATCGGATAGCTGCTCCAGTCGAAGCTGCGCACGCGCTGCGTATCGTATTTCAGCGCCTCGTACAGCGTCCAGCTCGCGGACTGGATGATACCGCCCTCGATCTGGTTGCGAATGCCGTCCGGCGACACGATCTGGCCAGCGTCGACGGCCGCTTCCGCACGTTCGAGCGTCACCTGGCCGGTTTCCGGCACGACCGACACCTCGACCGCAATCGCGACGTAGGCCATCAGGTTCTTGTATTTGCCGAAGGCGAAGCCGACGCCGCGGTTGCGTTCGCGCGGCGGCCGCGGCCAGCCGAATTTCGTCGCGGCGAGCTTGATCACCTGGCTCGCGCGGTGATCCTGCATGTGACGCAGCCGGAATTCGACAGGATCGACGCCGGCCGCGTGCGCGAGCTCGTCCATGAAGCTTTCGATCGCCCAGACGTTCGTGTGCGCGCCGAGCGAGCGCATCGCCGACGTCTGCAGCGGCATCGTCGGCGAGAAGTTGTTGACGATGTGCATGTTCGGCAGCGCGTACAGCGGGATCGCGTTGCGGTCGCCGCCGCCCTCGGGCTGCAGCATCGGCGTCGACGGCGCGGGCACGAACGGCGGTTCGAGCATGCGCGCGGGCAGCAGCCGGCCGGCGTTGACGATCCGCTCGTTGTGCGAACTGCTCCACAGCGCGTAGTTCCAGTCGACGATGCGGCCGCTCGCGTCGAGCGACGCGTTGAGCTCGGTGACCATCGCCGGCGTGAAGTGGTCCCACGTATGCTCCTGTTCGCGCATCCACTGGACGCGGATCGGCTTGCCGGGCATCGCGGCCGCGATCAGCGCCGCATGCGCGGCCGCGTCGTCAGCGCCGTTGTGCCCGTAGCAGCCGGAGCCCTCGGTATGGATGCAGCGCACGCTCGCCTTCGGCATCGACAGCATCTCGGCGAGCGCGTCGCGCAGCGGGTAGACGCCTTGCGAGTGGGTCCACACGGTCAGCGTGCCGTTCTCGAGATGCGCGACCGAGCAGGACGGCCCGATCGAGCCGTGCAGCAGGTAGTTCTTCAGGAACGTGGCGGACAGCGTTTTCGTTGCCGGCGCGGTTTGCGCATGCGTATTGGCGATCTCGATGCGCTGCGTCGAGATTCGTTTCAGGTCCTCGTGAACCGTGTTGCGATCGGGCAGCGCCCGGCCGGGCGACCAGCGGCAGCCGGCGGCCAGCGCGCGCTGCGCGACGACCGCCTGCCATTCGCCCTGCGCGACCACCGCGAGCATGCTGCCGTTGCGCACGATCCGCACGACACCCGGCATCTTCAGGATCGCGGCGTCGTCGAACGACAGCAGCTTCGCGTCGTACACCGGCGGCATCACGACGCGCGCATGCAGCATGCCGGGCAGCGTCATGTCCTGCACGTAGCTGACACCGCCCGTGACCTTGTTCGGAATGTCGACGCGCGGCAGCGACGTGCCGATCACGGCGAACGTCGCGGGACTCTTCAGCGGCGACGTCGGCGTCGCGTTGCGATGCAGGTCGACGGTGCGGACCGCATCGCCGTAGCGCATCGTGCGGCCGTCCGGCGCCTTGATGACCGCGTCGGCGACGGTGAGCAGGCGCGCCTCGACGCCGAACTGCTTCGCGGCGCCGTCGACCAGCAGCCCGCGCACCTGCGCGGCGGCGTTCAGCAGCGCGGAGCCGCTGTCCGCCATCGTGTGGCTGCCGGCCGTCAATCCCTCGTCCGGCGACGCGCCGGTGTCGGCGGTCAGGAACGTGATCAGCGAGGGCTTCATGTTCAGCTCCTCGGCGGCCACCTGCAGCAACGCGGTGCGCACGCCGGTGCCGAGCTCGACCTTGCCCGTGAACACGGTGACCTTGCCGTCGGGCGCGATCTTGATCCACGCGTCCAGCAGCGGATTGGTCTTCAGGCTGCCGGCCAGCGTTTCGGTAGCCTTGGCCACGTGGACGGCGGCGCCTTCGTCCGCGATCACGACCTCGGCGGCGGCGCGCGCGGCCGGTGCGAGGCTGAACGCGACGAACAGCGCGCCGGAAACCATGAAGTGCCGGCGGCCTTCGTCGATATCGTCGGGTGGGTTCATCAGAGTCCCTTGCTGATCGTGACGGGAGCGGCGGCCGGTTCCGGGTCCGGCAGGCCCGCGACCTGGCGCACGGCCGCCAGGATCCGCATGTGGGTGCCGCAACGGCACAGATTCGGTTCCATGTGCGTGCGCAGCTCGTGTTCGGTGGGTTTCGGCTTGCGTTCCAGCAGCGCCTGCGCGCGCATGATCATGCCCGCGATGCAATAACCGCACTGCGCCGCCTGATGCTCGATGAACGCTTGCTGAAGCTTGCCCGGATGCTCGGCGGTGCCGAGGCTCTCGAGGGTCCTGACGCGGCGCTCGCCGACCGCGGCGACCGGGATCAGGCACGAGAACATCGGCTTGTCGTCGACGATCACGGTGCACGCGCCGCATTGCCCGAGGCCGCAGCCGAACTTCGCGCCGTGCAGGTGCAGGTCGTTGCGCAGCGCGTACAGGAGCGGCGTGGACGGATCGATGTCGAGCGTGTGCCGCACGCCATTCACGGTGAGGGTGATCATCGCGCGCTGTCCTCCTTTCTGAGTTTCGCGGCCAGGGTGTCGATGCCGCTCCATGCGGGGCGATCGGTGTACGTTTCGCGGAGGTACGCGGCGAGATCCGCGATCTGCGCGTCGTCGTACTGGTCGAGGTAAGACGGCATGTAGTTCAGCGTGTCCTCGCCGTGCCAGCCGATCCCGTTGAACATCATCTGGATCGCATTGCGCGGCGTGTCGGCGGCGACCGCCGTGCTGAATGCGAGCGTCGGCCGTTCGCCGATCGACTGCATCGGCGATGCAGGCCCGTGGCACTGCGCGCACGACGCCTGGAACAGCACCGCGCCGCGTTGGCCGGCCGGCGTCGTCGCATGGCGTTCGGCGGCGGTCGTCGCAGGCCGCGCGGCGGCCGGCTTCTGGATCGACAGGATGTAGGCCGCGATGGCTTCGACATCCTCGACCGGCACCGTCGCGAGATCGCGTGTGACGGGGAGCATCGGCCCGGCGGCCGCGCCGTGCTCGCTCGCGCGGCCGGTGCGCAGGTACGTGACGAGTTGCGCCTGCGTCCACGGCCGCACCGCGTTGCCGAGCGTATTGAGCGGTGGCGCTTCCCAGCCGTCGACGATGCCGCCGTCGAATGCCTTGCCCGACTGTTCGCCGCCGATCGCATTCAGCGGCGAATGGCAGGACGCGCAGTGGCCGAGGCCGTCGACGAGCAGCTTGCCGCGATTCCATTGCGCGGATCGCGAAGGGTCCGGCCGGTATGCGCCTTCGCGCAGGAACAGCACGTTCCAGAACGCGACCAGCGGCCGGAAGTTGAGCGGGAAGATCAGGTCGTTCGCCGGCGCCTTCGTTCGAACCGGCTCGCGGGTCATCAGGTACGCGTACGCAGCCGCGATGTCGTCGTCGGACATCCGCGTGAAGTGAATGTACGGAAACGCCGGGTAGAGCGGATGGCCGTCGCGGGCGATGCCGCTGCGCAGCGCACGCGCGAACGCGTCACGCGACCAGCGGCCGATGCCGGTGTCGGCATCCGGCGTGATGTTGGTCGCGTAGATCGTGCCGAACGGCGTCGCGAGCGGCAGCCCGCCCGCGAACGGCTTGCCGTCCTTCGCGGTGTGGCAGACGACGCAATCGCCGAGCGCGACCACGCGCGCGCCGGCCTTGATCAGTTGCGGATCGAACGATGCGCGGGCAGGCGGATCGATCGGCGCGATCGACGGCCGAACCATGATGCCGATCGCGACCGCCAGGCCGGCGATCGCGATGCCTGCCGCACCGAACCAGAGTCGTTTGTGCTTCATGCGCGCTCCACGTGAACCGGTTCGCCCGGCGTCATTCGATTGGCGGGGCAGTAGACGGCGTGTCGGACGCGCGCGTTCGCATGACGATCGCGCGCGGCACCGCGGATCAGGTTGGCGCGACAGGCGGACCGGCCGGTGCGGCCCGGCTTGCGCGTGCTCGCGACGGACGTTCCGGTCGGCGCCGGATGGCGGCACGGCACCGCCGATCGATTCGGCGATGACAAGCCTGTCCGGCGGCAGCGATTCGCGGTGGAGATCATGTCGTTACTCCAGGGGATGACTGCGCGCGGACGATTTGCCTGCGCGGCGGATGATGGGGGGCAGTCTACGCGGGCGCCGACGCTATTTCCTGAAGCTGCGCTGAAACGTTCTGAACACCCGCATGCTGCATTCCGGCGCCCGCGCACATGCGTCAGCGCGGCGTGCCGAGGCCGAACGAAGCGGCAAGTTGCGGACCCTTGTCGAGCAACGAGGTCACTTCCTCCCGCCGCCGGGCCGACCATGACGCCAGGCGCTCGACGACATCGGTCGCGTCCGCCGGCAGCGCTTCGGTGAGCGATACGGCATCGCTCGCCGCCTTCGACGTGCCGGATGCCGTATGAGGGCGCACGGTGCAGGCCGCGTCGCCGATCAGCGCGACACGACCGTCGACGAAAGCGGGGCTCAACGCATCGAAAATCGCCTGGTTGAACGGCGCGCGCGTCGCGAGCACCAGTTGCGACAGGGAAGCAGGCAAGCGTGCGCCGGCGAGTTGCCGCAGCGTCGCGACGGTATCGTCGGCAAGCTGCCCCGGATGCACGGACGCGTGGTGGACGTGGCCGGCCCGATCGGTCAGGTGGCGGCGCAGCGCATCCGGATCGGCTTCGTTGCGATACCACAGCCAGTTGAAGCGGCGCGTGCCCGGCGCGAGCGAGCCGTCGAGCGCGGGAATCAGGAACGCCATGAACAGTTCGCCCGGCGCCTTGTGCAGCGTCATGTTCTCGACCAGCGATGCGATCGACGCGGCGTCGAATTCGGCTTCGTCGACGATGCCGCGCCATGCGAGGTAGCCGGCAAACGACGGCGTATAGCCGGGGAAGAGGTGCGTGCGCAGGTTCGAGCCGGAACCGTCGGCTGCAATCAGCACATCCGCGCGGATGCGTTCGTCTGCGAGGTATACGTCGACACCGTCCGCGTCCTGGGCGAAGCCGGTGACCGTGCGGCCGTAATGGATGCGCCCGCGCGGCAGCGTCTCGCACAGCGAGCGGTAGACGGCGTCCCAGGACGAAAACGGCAGCATTTCGGGTTCGTTGCGCGTGACGACGCCGTCGCGATCGATCCAGCGTCGCCGGTGCGTCGGCACGCTGATCGTCTGGCGGCAATGCCGGCCATGCCGTTCGAGAAACGCCATCATGCGCCGCAGCACGGCCACGCCGCCGCCCCGGCCGCGCAGCGGCGTCGGCGAGCGCTCGCAGACCATGACGTCGTGTCCGATGCAATCGAGCGTCAGCGCGGCCGCGAGACCCGCGATCGATCCGCCTGCAATGACTATCTTCATCTTGCGTGATTCCCGTGTTCGGCCGGCGGCGTGCGTCGCCGGCCGGCCGTCGTGATGCGTGGCGTTGCATGCCGGCCCTCACCGGCTGGCAGGATGATGCCAGGTCCGGCAACGGCCTGCGCCGACGGTGCAATGGGTCGAAAATTTCCATATGCCTGCTTGCCCGCTAGATCCCGAGCAGCTTGCCCGCATTGCCGCCGAGGATCATCGAACGCTGTTCCGCCGTCAGGTCGAGGCGGTCGAGAAAGCGGACCGGCTGCTCGTAGCCCATGTCGAAGCAGTAGTCGCTGCCGAGTACGAGCCGGTCCACCCCGACGTTCTCGATCAGGAAGTTCAGCACGGGCCCCGAATGGGACACCGTGTCGTAGCTGAAGCGCCGCAGATAGCTGCTGGGCTTTTGCGCGAGCCGGCGCGTTTCGGGGCGGGCGGTCCAGCCCGCGTCGAGGCGCCCGACGAGGATCGGCAGCGCGCCGCCCGCATGCGGCAACGTGACGTGCAGGTTCGGGTGGCGGTCGAGCACGCCGCCCAGGATCAGGTGCGAGCCCGCGATCGCCGTATCGAACGGATTGCCGAGCAGGTTGCTCAGGTAGAAATCGCCGAGCCTGGCGCCGCCGACCGTTTGCTGCGGATGCAGGAACACGGGCAGGCTCAGTTGCTCGATGCGCGCGAACACCGGCGCGAACAGCGGATCGTCGAGATCGCGGTTGTCGATGTTGGTGCCCATGTACACGCCGCGCACGCCGGGCAACTGCGCCGCGCGCTCGAGTTCGTCGATCGCATCGGTCGCGTTCAGCATCGGCAGCGTCGCGAGTACGACGAACCGCGTCGGGTGCCGCCGGTAGACGCGCGACGCGGCCGAATTCCAGTCGCGCGCGAGCTTCGCGTTGAACGGCCGGTCGCCCCAGTACGCCATCGGCACGCTGAGCGACAGCGCCTGGACGTCGACGCCGGACGCATCCATGTCCTTGAGCCGCGCGTCGACGTCGATGAACTTCATCGGCAGCGGCCCGAGGCCGCCGGCGGGCGTCCGGAACGTGAACGACGCATCGTCGCACGCGAACGAGCCGCCAAAGCGCTTGCCTTCGCCGCCGACCAGATCGCAAAAGCTTTCAGGGTAGTAGTGCGCGTGGATGTCGATCGAGCGGGGCCGGTGCCGCGGCACGGCGGTCGAGGCGGCCGGTGCGCTCGCGGTGTCGGCTGCGGATGCGGTGCGTCCGGCGACGGCCGTGCCGGCGAGCGCGGCCAACGCGCCGAGCAGGCGGCGCCGTGCCGGCGACATGCAGCAGGTGCAATTCAACATGGTGTCTCCCACGGGATATCGTTTTTTCGGGGCGTGCGGCTCAGCCGCGTTGCGTCATGCCCATTTCGCAGGCGACGAGCTGCGCGTCGAACTGCTCGCGTTCTCGTTGCGCACGGGCCGAGCGGTCGGTGACGGAGAACAGGACGACGCCGACGAATGCCGCCGCCATCGAGAACAGCGCTGGATATTCGTACGGATAGACCGCATGCGCATGACCGAGCACCTGCACCCAGACGGTCGGGCTCAGCACGGTGAGCGTCACGGCGGTGGCGAGCCCGGTCAGGCCGCCCAGTACCGCGCCGCGCGTCGTCAGGCCGCGCCAGTAGATCGAGAGCAGCAGCACGGGAAAGTTCGAGCTTGCCGCGATCGAGAACGTGAGGCTGACGATGAACGCGATGTTCTGCTTTTCGAACGCGATGCCGAGCAGGATCGCGAGCACGCCGAGCACCAGGGTCGTCCCGCGCGCCACGCGCATTTCCTCTTGATCCGAAGCGCGGCCGCGACGCAGCACGTTCGCATACAGGTCGTGAGAGATCGCCGACGAACCCGCGAGCGTCAGTCCGGCGACCACGGCCAGGATGGTCGAGAATGCGACCGCGCAGATGAAGCCGAGGAACACGTCGCCGCCGACCGCATGCGCGAGGTGGATCGCCACCATGTTCGCGCCGCCCGCGATGGCGCCGGATGCGTCGCGGTACTGCGGGTCCGACGCGACGAGCGCGATGGTGCCGAAGCCGATGATGACGATCAACACATAGCCGGCGCCGACGATGCCGGTCGCATAGAGGATGCTCTTGCGGGCAGCGTTGACGTCGCCGACCGTGAAGAAGCGCATCAGGATGTGCGGCAGGCCTGCCGTGCCGAAGATCAGCGCGAGGCCGAGCGACACGGCCGAGACCGGATCGGAAACCAGGCCGCCGGGGCGCATGATCGCCGCATGTTTCGGATGCACGAGAATCGCCTGCGCGAACAGCGCATCGAGGCTGAAGCCGAAACGGCTCAGCACCATGATCGCCATGAAGGCCGCACCGGCGAGCAGCAGCACGGCCTTGATGATCTGGATCCAGGTCGTCGCCAGCATGCCGCCGAAGAACACGTAGACGACCATCAGCACGCCGACGATCAGCACCGCGACCGTGTAGTTCAGGCCGAACAGCAGCTCGACCAGCTTGCCCGCGCCGACCATCTGCGACACGAGATACAGCAGCACGATGACGATCGAGCTCGACGCCGCGAATGCGCGGATCGGCCGTTGCCGGAGGCGATAGGACACGACGTCGGCGAGCGTGTACTTGCCGAGATTGCGCAGCGGCTCGGCGATCAGGAACAGGATGATCGGCCAGCTCGCGAGGAAGCCGACCGAATAGATCAGGCCGTCGTAGCCGCTCGTGAACACCAGCGCGGAGATGCCGAGCAGCGACGCCGCCGACATGTAGTCGCCGGCGATCGCCCAGCCGTTCTGGAACGCGGTGATCTTGCCGCCCGCGGCGTAGTGGTCGGCCACGCTGTGGTTCTTGCGCGCGGCCCAGCGCGTGATGAAAAGCGTCGACGCGACGAACAGCAGGAACATGCCGATCGCGACCGGATTGTGCCCGTGCGCGAGCGTTGTGGGGCCGGCCGCGAACGCAGGTGCCGAGCCGATGGTGGCGATCGATGCGATGAGCAGGCGTTTCATTGATCGCCTCCGTGACGAATGGATGCGACGATCGTGTCGTACACCGAATTGGCCCGATACACGTAAAGCGCGACCAGCGCGAACGTGACGACGAACATGCCGAACCCGACCGGGATGCCCCACGGGGTCGGCCGGCCCGGCACGATCGGCTGTCCGAGCAGCGTCGGCGAAAACGCGAGCGTGAGGATGAATGCGAAATAGAGGGCGAGCATGACGAGCGTCAGCGACCAGGCGAACAGCCTTCTGCGCCTGACGAGATCGCGAAAGCGGGCATCGCGCAGCAGCGGGTGCGTGGCCTGTGCCGGCGCGTCCAGGTCGGGCGCGGTGCCGGCGGCAGCCGGAATCGGGTGGTTCACGGTGTCTCCTTCTGGTTTGGGTATCCGGGCCGGGCAGCGGGCGCCGCGCGTCTCGCACGCGGCGCCCGTTCGCGCTCAGAAATGCGGCGGAACGGCGGTTTCCCGCATCACGACTTCCGGCGTTCGATAGCGCTCGGCCATGGCGCGCTCGGTGTCGTTTTTCAGTTGCGCCTGCATGTAGGCGCCGAGGTGGCGCGCATGCTGCACGATCGCGGCGCCGAAGGCCGTACGCGTTTCGCTGTATTCGCACAATGCGTCGAGCGTGTCGGTGCGCGTGACGAGTGCGGTGACGAGCGCGAGCGCATCGCCGGCGGCCTTCGTGACGCCCATCCCGCAATGCGGCCGCGCGACGAACGCGGCGTCGCCGAGCAGCGCGATCCGGCCGAACGCCATGTTCGGCACTTCGAGGTCGTAGATCGGCTGGAACAGCGGTTGCGTCGCACGCGCCACGACTTCGGCGAACTGTGGCGCAAGCAATGCATGAGCCGCGTCTTCCATGTCGTCGAGGACGTCGCGGCGGATCAGCGTCGGCGGAATGCCGCCCGCCCACAGCTTGCCGGTCTCGTCGGTCAGCAGGTTCGGCAGGTCGGTGTCTTCGCGGGTCGCGCGATACCAGACGAAGTTGTAGCGGCGCTCGCCGGGTTTCGTACTGTTGCCCTGGCCGGCGACCGGATAGCCGAGGATCTGCTCGTGCGGCGGCAGGCCGAACGCGAATTTATCGAACAGCGTCGCGTGGGTCGCGTCCGACAGGCCGGCTTCGTCGACCAGCCCGCGCCACGCGACGTAGCCCGCGTACTGCAACCGCGCATCCGGCAGGAATTTTTCGCGGATCGCGGAGCGGAATCCGTCGGCCGCGATCACGAGATCCGCGTGCACGACCGAGCCGTCGGACAGCGTGACCGAGGCGCGATCCGGCCCGTCCGCGACATCGGTGACGACGGCGCCCGAGTGGTAATGCTGGTCGGGCAGTGCCGCGCGCAGCACGTGGTACATCTTGCTCCACGCGGTGAGCGTTTGCGGCAGCCCGCGTTCCGACGCCACGGTGCCGTCCCTGGCCAGCGTGATGCGCGATTCGACCTTCACGCCGATCGATTCGTCGATGCGCACGCCCGCGGCGGGCATCACGTCGAACAGTTCCGGGTGCGTGACGATGCCGGCGCCGCGGCCCGAGAGCGCCTCGGGCACGCGTTCGAACACGTCCACGTCCCAGCCGTTGCGCAGCAGGAGATTCGCGGCGAACAGGCCGCCCAGCGAGCCGCCGATGATGGCGGCCTTGCGGTTCGTCGAAGTGCTGTCGTTCATGTCAGTCTCCGTGGGTGTCGCCGGCCGAGGCCGCGGCGGGTAGTTCCAGGCCGGCGACCTCGGCGGCAGGGAAGTTGAGCTCGATCGTCACGCCGGACGGATCCTCGATGAAGACCTGGTGCAGCCCGAGGCTCGGCACCGTGCGGTCGCGCCACGCGATGCCTTCCGCGCGCAGCGTGTTCCACATCGCTTCGACGCCGGTCGCGAGGAACGCGATGTGGTCGACGGTGCCGGTGCCCGTTGCGGGCAGGTCCTTGTCGCCGAGATAGGCCGCGAGCCCGTCGGGGTTGGCCGGATCGACGCCGATGATGTGGACCGTGCCGTAATCGGCTTCGTCGCCGCCCTTGTAGAGCCACGCGCCGGGAAAGTCGAACGGCGGGCGATAGCCGCGCGTGAAGCCGAGCACACGTTCGTAGAAGCGGCACGATTTCTCGAGATCGAGCGTGCGGATCGAGTAGTGCGCGAGTCTGGATACGGGCATGGGAGACTCCTTGTTTATCGATAGATAAGTTATCGTTCGATAAACTATAGCCGAAAAGATCGGCATGACAAAGCCGCGATCGAACGGTGTTAACCCGTGGTCCGGAAAGGTGCCGGATCGATGTCGACAGGTGGGGGCGACGGGCGGCCCGTCGTGGGACACGGGCGCGCGCGGGTGCCGGATCCCGGCGCGCGGTGCGTTACGACGCGATCTCGCCGGCCATCACGTCGTCCGCATAGCACCAGACCCAGCGCTCGCCGGGTTCGATCGAACGCGCGAGCGGGTGGCCGGTTTCGTGAAAATGCCGGCTGGCGTGGCGATTCGGCGACGAGTCGCAACAGCCGACGTGCCCGCATGTCAGGCACAGGCGCAAATGCACCCACTGGCTGCCGGACTTCACGCATTCCTCGCAGTAGTCCTTGTCGGTGGTCAGGATGCGTGCTTCGCCGAGATGGGTGCAGGTCGTGGTCATCTTCCGCTCCGATGCCGGCGCCGGAGATCGCTCGCAGCGCGGCCGGCGCGAAGCTGCAAGCGGGGTTGGATACGCTGCATTGTGGACGGTCGTGTCGCGCGCGGACCTTAATTCTTATTAAGCATGTCACCCCTGGCGGCAGGGGGACGTACAGTCGCAAGTGCGCCCGGCGCGAGGTCCGGGCGAGATCCGACACGACGGTCACCGGGAGGCGCTCATGACTCAGCCGCAGCATGTCAAGGTAATCGGTTTGCCGAACAGCAAGGAAGCCTATGCAATCCGCGACTTCCTGAAGCGCGGCGTGATCGAGTACGAATGGTGCGAGCTGACGTCCGACACCGATTGCGCGCGCGAGCTGGGCATCGCGCCGCTGCGCGATATCCGGCTGCCGGTCGTCATCTTCCCGGACGGCTCGCGCATCTACCAGCCGACGCTGCCGGAGATCGCCGCGAAGCTCGGCTGGGTCGCCCGGCCGCGCTTCATCGAATACGACGTATCGATTTACGGCGCCGGTCCGGCCGGCCTGTCGGCGGCCGTCTACGCCGCGTCGGAAGGGCTGCGCGCCGTCGTGATCGAACGCGATGCGATCGGCGGGCAGGCGGGAACGAGTTCGCTGATCGAGAATTACATGGGGTTTCCGGACGGCATTCCGGGCGCCGAGCTGGCCGAGCGCGCGCGCCAGCAGGCGGTGAAGTTCGGCGTCGAGCTGCTGATGATGCGCGAGGGCGTGCACGCGACGTTCGTCGACGGCAAGATTCGCGTCGACCTGGCCGACGGCTCGATCCTGACCGCGCGCTCGAACATCTGCGCGACCGGGATCGAATACCGCAGTCTCGGCCTGCCCGACGAACGGAAGTTTCTCAACGCCGGCCTGTTCTACGGCGCGGGGTCGAGCGAAGCGCCGATGTGCGAAGGCAAGCACGTGTTCATCGTCGGCGGCGGCAATTCGGCGGGCCAGGCCGCGATGAACTTCGCGCGGCACGCGCGCGAAGTCACGATGATCGTCAGGGGCGCGTCGCTGGCGGCGACGCTGTCGCGCTACCTGATCGACCGGATCGAGCGCACGCCGAACGTGACGGTGCGGTACGGCTCGACCGTCGACGCGCTGCACGGCGACGGCCGGCTCGAAGCGATCGTGCTGCGTTCGGAAGACGGCGCGCGCGACGTGCTGCCGGCCACGCACCTGTTCGTCTGCATCGGCGGTGCGCCGAACACCGAATGGGCCCGGGATACGAACATCATCCGCAATCCCGGCGGTTATCTGGTGACCGGCAGCGACCTGTACGACTGCCCGGCATTCGAGCGCGTGTGGCCGCTCGAGCGCCGGCCCTACTATCTGGAAACGAGCGTGCCCGGCTCGTTCGCGGCGGGCGATGTCCGGTCGGGTTCGGTCAAGCGGGTGGCGTCGGCGGTCGGCGAAGGGGCGATGGCCGTGACGTTCGTGCACCGGTTCCTCGGCGAAGACGCGCATCGGCCGGGCGGCACCTGAGCCGCAGCGAGAAGCGGGTTGCGCGCCGTGCTTGCCCCACGGGTCAACTTGTCGTCGAAATCGGCAGCCGGAACGTCAGCACGGTGCCGCTGTCGTCGCGCGGCGCGGCGTCGAGCGTACCGCCATGCGCTTCGACGATCGAGCGGCAGATCGCCAGGCCCATCCCCATGCCGTGCGATTTCGTCGTGAAGAACGGATCGAAGATCCGGTTCGCGATGTCGGCATCGATGCCGGCGCCGCGGTCGGCAACGGAGACGACCGCGTAATCGTCGCCGACCTGCGACGCGATCTCGAGTTCGCGCGACGTGGCCAGTCCGTCCATCGCGTCGAGCGCGTTGGTGACCAGGTTCAGGATTACCTGCTGGATCTGCGTGCGATCCGCCATCACGCGGATGTTGCCGCAATGGAGGTCGACGCGCAGCGCGACCTGCTTCGCGTCGATTTCGGTCGCGGTGAGATGCAGCATGTCGCGAATCAGGTCGTCGATCGCGAGCGGCGCCAGCGCGGGCGGGGCCTGGCGCGCGAGCGAGCGCAGCGCGCGGACGATGTCGGCGGCACGCACGCCTGACGCACGGATGTCTTCGAGGCTCGCGAGCGCTTCGCCGAGATCGGGTTGCGCGCCGCGCAGCCAGCGCATGCACGCGCCGACGCTCGATACGATGCTCGTCAGCGGCTGATTGATCTCATGCGCGATCGACGCGGCCAGTTCTCCCATCACCGTCATGTGCGCGGTGCGCGCGAGCTCGGTCCGTGCGTGCCGCAGCGCGGCCTCGGTCTCGAGCCGGCGCGTGTTCTCGTCGATCAGTTCCGCGTAGAGCCGCGCGGATTCGAGCGCATTGGCCGCCTGCGGCGCGAGCACTTCCAGCATCGCGATGCGCCGCGGCGAAAACACGCCGTTGGACAAGGCATTCTCGAGATACAGCACGCCGATCAGCACACCCTGCTTCAACAGCGGCAGGCAGAACAGCGAGCGCGTCGGGTGCGCGCGCAGGCTGTCGGCGTGGTCGGGCACGCCTTCGCGCTGCGCGTTCGCGAGCACGACCGGCTTGCGGGTCCGGGCGACGGTGTTCAGGATCGACAGCGGGACATCCTGCTCGGTCGGTTCGCTGCGGGCAATATCGACGATCACGTCGCTGCCGACGGTCCGCGCGGCTGCCTCGATCGTCAGCCGGTCGTGCCGGGCGAGCAGCAGCAGGCCATAACGCGCGCCGGCATACACGATCATGTTGCGCATCAGCGTCTGGATCAGGCGCTCCAGCACGATTTCCTCGGACAGCGAATGGGCCGCGCGCATCGCCAGCGAGAAATCGAGATCTTCGCGCGCGGGCATGGGCGGGCCGCCCGGCGACGGGTCCATCACGAGGAACGGATGCTGCGCTTCCAGCGCCTGGGTCTTGCCGGCCGCGCCCCAGCGTCGGTAGCACGCATGGGCGAGCCGCAGCTGATGGCGGGCGGGGCCGGCGAGCCCGAGCGACGTGGCATGATGCGCGGCCAGTTCGTGCGCGAGCGCCTGTTCGTGCACGAAACCGTGTTCCGCCGCGAGGCTGGCCGAGGCCTCGTACTGCTGCATCGCGACGATATGTTCGCCGCGTACGCGCGCGAATTCGGCATCGATCAGCGCGAGCTTGTTGCGGAACGTGACCGGATTGCGTTTGCTCCACGCGGCGAAGCGGGCGCGTTGCGGCGCATGGCGTTCGAGCAGCCGCTCGGGCGGCGTGGCGCCGCGGTCGCTCGCGATGCCGGCCAGCACGCCGAACAGGTGGAAGTCGGACAGCATGATGTGCGCGGGAGTGGACCACGCGCTCGAAGCGGCTGCATCGAGCGCCGCACGCGCCGCGTCCGCGTCGCCGAAAATGAAGGCCGCCTGGCCGGCGAGCACGTCGGTCCAGAACTGCAGCACCGACATCGGCGTTTTCGTCGACGCACGGGCACGCCAGGTGCCGATCGGCCGGTGGTAGCCGAACTGCAGCGCGTCGACGAATTCCGACTGGGTGGAAACGAGGTCGACGATGTCGTCATAGCGTGCACCGCGTGCGATCTGCAGCAGCGGATCGATTTCGTCGCGGATCGTCGGCAGCGCTTCGCCCATCGCGAGCAGATCGCTGACGATGTGGTTGCAGCTATAGCACATCCAGCGCAGCTCGGCGCTCGCATTGCCCGCCGCTTTCGCATCGCGCGCGCGCTCGAGCGCGTACGACAGCGGCTGGGTCCAGACGCTCACCTGGTCGAGCGCGATCAGCGCCGCGGAGCGGTAGCGCTCGAAGCCGTGGCGATCGACCAGCGCGAGCGCGACCTTCGCGAATTCGAGGCCGTCCTCATACGCGTCGTGATGCTCGGCAATGCTGACGCCGTACCACGCGAGCCCCTGCACCGACGCGGCGGTGACGCCGTGGCGCAGTGTCAGCCGGACCATCGTCGCGAGGTGCAGCAACATCAGCCCGCCGCTCGGATAGAACATCGCGGCCTCGAGCGCGGTCAGCAGCGCCATCGCGGCTTCGACGCGCGTGTCGGTCATCACGGGCAGGTCGACGAGGTCGCGGATGGCGCGGCCATCGAGCGCATCGCGCACGGCGTCGCAGGCCGCCGCGAGATCGGCCTCGGCCGGCTCGGCCGGCAGTTCCACGCCGAGCAGCGCCAGCCCGGCCAGCGCGACGTCGACGGCCTGCCGGTAGTGCGACTCCACCGTGAGCTGTGCGGCCTTCAGCCGGTGGGCCTCGGCGCGATCGGCCGGCGTGCGCGTCCGCGCCATGAGCTCGTCGATCGCGTCGGATGCTTGCGCGGTTTCGCCGGTCGCGAGCAGCAGGCCGCTGCGCAGGATGCCGATCCGGCTCGCGAGATCGTAGTGTTGCGACCATGCGTGGGGGCCGAGCAGCGCTTGCGCGGTCGCGAGAAACGACAACGCGCGATCGCGCGCGGCGACGATCGCCGCGGCCTCGGCCGCCGCGGCCAGCGCATCCGCGAATTCGAGTGCGAGCGCGCCGTCGAGCGGCGCGGTTTTCGCCTGCTCGATCTGGGCGGCGAGTTCCAGCAGGGATTCGGTCGACCGCGCGTCCGCGCGCGCGAGCATCGCGGCGGCGATCCGCGCGTGGCGCAGCGCGCGCTCCGCCGGCCCGGTGACCGCGTAGACGGCCTCGAGGATGCGGTCGTGAACGAAGCGCCAGCGGTTTCCTGAGAGCGACACGAGGCCCGCCTGGCGCGCGGGGTCGAGCCAGAAGCGGAGTTCGGCCCAGGTCTTGCCGGCGGCGGCGCACAACAGCGCATCGTCGGCATCGCTGCCGACACAGGCCAGCAGCGACAGCAGCGTTCTCGATTCATGCGGCAGCCGCTGCATCCGGATCTCGAGCAGGCTCACGACATTCTCGGTCGGGCGGCGCGCGTCGATGCCGGCCGCATCCCATTGCCACGTTTGTCGCGCCGGGTCGTAGCCGAGGAGCCGCTCGTCGATCAGCGTGCGCAGCAACTGCTGGATATGGAACGGGTTGCCGCCGGTCCTGCGGTGCACGATGTCGCCGAGCCCGGACAGCCGGTCCGGCGGCTCCCCGAGCATGCCGGCCAGCATGCGCGTCACGTCGGGTGCGGCGAGCGGCGCCAGCGTCAGGGTCGACAGGCGGGTGGGGTCGAGCTGCCGCAGGAAGCGGCGGAATGCCGGCGGGTGGTCGTGCTGCGGCCCGCTTCGATAACCGGCAACGACGCAGATATTGGCCGGTGGATCGGCCGCGATCGACGCGAGCAACGCGAGTGTCGCGTCGTCGGCCCACTGGATGTCGTCCAGCGCGATGACGAGCGGTTCGGCCGGCGTCGCGAACGCACGGAACGCATTCACGACGATCTGGCATAGATGAAATTCCGGAATCGCATCGGTATGGTCGAACGCGACGGGCTCGACATCGAGCAGCCACGCGATCTCCGGGAAGATGCCGGACAGCAGGTTGGCCTGACGGCCCACGCAGTCGCGCAGCCGCGCGGCGATCGCCGCGATTTCGTCGTCGCGCCTGGCCAGCGCGCTGCCGAACAGCGTGCGCAACGCCTGCAGCACGGGCGCGTAGGGCCGTGCGGGCTGGAACTGATCGATCTTGGCCGACGTGCACCAGGCCGTGCGCGACGCCGCTCGCGCATCGCGCATGAAGTGCTCGGCCAGCGCGGTCTTGCCGACGCCGGCCGGCCCGTCGATCAGCACGATGGCCGTCTCGCCGGTTTGCGATACGGCCGCCAGCACCTCCTCGAGCCCGCGGGATTCGGCTTCGCGGCCCACCAGCAGGTCGGGCGCGTGCAACCCGGCGAGCGGATCGCGGCCGCCGAGCGCGAATGGCTCGACGCGGCCTGCCGCCAGCCAGTCGCGCCGGATCCGTTCGAGATCGTGCTGCACCGCTTCGCAGGACGGGTAGCGATCGGCGGGCTCCTTGGCGATCAGTTTCAGGATCAGGTCGTTCAGGATGGCAGGCAGGTCGTCGCGAAAGGCCGTGGCCGGCGCCGGCTGCATCGCGACGTGCGCGTGGACCCATTCGGGCGTCGACGTAGCCTTGTAGGGCATCGCGCCCGTCAGCAGGCGGAACAGCGTGATGCCGAACGCGTACAGGTCGGCGCGCTCGTCGACGCATGCGCCTTCCGATACTTCGGGCGCCGCGTACGCGGCGAATTCCGTGCGCATCGTGCCCGCCGCGGCGCGTTCCGTCCGACGGTTCCACGCATGGGCGAACGAGCGGAGCATGACCGTACCGTCCGGCGCGATGGCGAAACTGGCCGGTTGCAGATCGCCATGCAGCCAGCCGCGCCGATGAAGCTCCCCGAGCGTGCGCGTGGCCTGGATCGCGGCGTCGAGAAAGGCGTCGAGCGGCAGCCGCCCGTCCGCCTGCGTGTCGAACCCTCGCACGTCCGGGCGAGGATAGACGAGCACCGGGCCGTCCGCGGCGCGGATCAGCGCGACCGGCATGAGCGCCCACGCCGGTTCCAGCGCTTCGTTCAATGCGTATTCGTGCTCGAATTGCCGGCAGCGCTGGTCGGATTCCCACCCGGTCTGGCACGCGGACCACACGCGCCCCGTCATGGTGTCGGTCAGGTCGAACCACAGCACGTCGCCCGAGCGGACCGCATTCGATACGCGGGCGCGCGCCAGCCAGTCGGCATTCATTCGCTTCGTGTCGTCGGGGGCGTGCAAGGGTTGGTTCACGGTCGGGGCAGGCTGGGTGGAGCAGGGCGAAAACGGTTCGTAAAACGGGGCCGGCCGGGCTGGGTTGCGCAGGCTCGGGCGGCGGCTCGTGCATTGTCCGCCAGCCTGCGGGAATTTGCAGTACCCCCTTCAGCCCCCGGCGACCGGGCCGGCCGGCGCCGGACTAAACCTATGGATAGTGGTCGGCGCGCCTGTCGCGCCCTACGATGCGTTCAAGCCTCCCGGCATGCATCGATGCGGCCGGACGGGCGGAACAGAGGGCGTCGCCTCGCGAGGCGGCGCAAGGTGAGGAGCAGCATAAGCGAGTGCGGATCATGTACACGTTCGGGCGAGTGACGGTTTCCCTTGAATGCCGCGAAGTCTGCGTCGACGGGCAGCCCCGGTATATCGGCGCCCGGGCATTCGAGATTCTCGAGCTGCTGGTGAAGGCGGCCGGCAGGCTCGTGTCGAAGGACGAGATCATGCAGGCCGTGTGGCCTGACACGATCGTGGTCGAGAACAACATCCAGGTGCACATCTCGACGCTGCGCAAGCTGTTCGGCGGCAAGCACGGCTGGATACGGACCGAATCGGGCCGCGGCTATCGTCTCGCTCCGCCGGTCGACCCGGACCACGCCGACCGCCTGCCGGCCGGGTTCGAGCCGGCAGGCGGCGTCCGCGCGGGCGCGGTGCCGCGCAAATGTCCGCTGATCGGCCGGGAGCAGGAGGCGGCCGAACTGCACGCACTGCTCGAGCGCGAGGCGCTCGTCACGCTGGTCGGCCCCGGCGGCGTCGGCAAGACGCATCTCGCGCTGGAGGTCGCCACGACCTGGGCGGCGGTGCGCGGCATCGAGATGGTCCGGATCGATCTGGCCGGCTGGCAGCGCGACGCGACGCTGGAATCGGCGGTGCTGGACGCGCTCGACCTGCCGGGCAGCCCTGCCGCCGAACCTG
The DNA here is from genome assembly GCF_949752865.1 of Burkholderia sp. IT-111MI5. NCBI lineage: Bacteria > Pseudomonadati > Pseudomonadota > Betaproteobacteria > Burkholderiales > Burkholderiaceae > Burkholderia > Burkholderia sp. IT-111MI5. The sequence continues at coordinate 342,803 of NZ_CATKIF010000071.1, forward strand.
CCGATGTCGTGCGCGCGATCGGCGAGCAGCGCGTGATGCTGGTGCTCGACAATGCCGAGCAGCACGTCGACGATCTGGCGGACCTCTGCGAAGCGATCGCGGACGCGAATGCCGGCGCGACACTCGTCGTGACGAGCCGCGAACCCTTGCGTGTCGCCGGCGAACGCGTTTATCGCGTCGGCCCGCTGCCGGTGCCGCCGGCCGGCGCGAACGACGGCGAGATCGTCGCGAGCGGTGCCGTCCGCATGTTTCTGGCGCGGGCTCGCGCGATGGGCACCGACATTCCGGCGGACACGAACACGCTGAACGCGATCGCGACCATCTGCCGCCGCCTGAGCGGCCTGCCGCTCGCGCTCGAACTCGGCGCGGCCCGGGTCGCGTCGCTCGGCATCCAGGGGCTGGCGGCCGATCTCGACAAGTCCGTCCTGTCGCTGTCCGGCGGCCTGCGCACCGCGCATCCCCGCCAGCAGACCCTCAGGGCCACCATCGACTGGAGCTACCGGCTGCTCGACGACACGGAGCGCACCGTGCTGTGCCGCCTCGCGGTGTTTCCGGATGCATTCCGGCTCGACGCGGCCTGCGCGCTTGCCGCGTGCGACGAACTGGGTGCCGAAGAGGTGCTCGACTGCCTGGTCGGCCTTGCGTCGAAATCGCTGCTGGTCGTTCATTCGGTCGGACTCTCGAAGCGTTACTCGTTCCTCGAGGTCGTGCGCGCGTATGCGCTCGAGAAACTGGCGGAGTCGGGCGAAGCCGGGCGCCTCCATGCCCGGTGTGCGTCCTTTGCTACCGAAGCGCAGCCGGCACCGGCCGCGCCCGCCCAACCGGTGCTGGCCGCGGGGCCGTGGGCCTGAAACACCGGTTGCGCGGGCGTTGCGCGAAGCAGCGATGCCCGTCGGCGCAGCGCAAGCCGGGTCGCGATGTTCTGGATTGACAAAATTCTCGGGTTCTCATTTCATGGCCATTGTGTGCATCATCGATGACGATGCGTCGGTCCGTAAGAGTCTTGCCAGCTTGCTGAAATCGGCCGGGCATACCGCATTGCCGTTCGCGTCGGGCGAGGAATTCCTCGCGGCCGGCCCGCTGGACGGCGCGGCTTGCGTGCTGGTCGATCTGAAGATGAAGGGTATGAGCGGTCTCGACGTTCAGCGCCTGCTGGCTCAGCGCAACGCGACGATTCCGGTCATCGTCATGTCGGCGCACGGCGACGGCGAGTCGGTGCGCCGCGCGCTCGAGCAAGGCGCGGTCGCGTTCCTGCGCAAGCCGTTTCCATCCGACGATATGCTCGATCTGATCGATCAGATCGCATCCGGCGCGCCGCCCGCGTGAGCGGCGGCCCGTCTACCGGCCGCGCCGTGTGAGGCGTGGCGGTTCCGCTCGGCTTTTTCTTAGTTTATCATTCGATAATGAAGCGGATGCGTACACAGGGAATGCAATGGCGAGCACGCCGGAAATGACGTCGACCGGTAACCGGGGCGCGGGCGATCCCGCGCCGATCGTCTATGTGGTCGACGACGACGAAACGCTGCGGCGCGCGTTGAGCGCACTGTTGCGCTCGGCGGGGTTTCGCGTCGAGACGTTCGCGTCGTCGCGGGCGTTTCTCGCGTTCGAGCGGCCCGACGTGCCGTGCTGCCTGATCCTCGACGTGCGTCTTGTCGACGAGAGCGGGCTGGCCCTTCAGGAGGAAGCGGTGCGTGCGGGCCTGAACGTGCCGATCCTGTTCATGACCGGTTACGGCGACGTGGCCACGACGGTCAAGGCGATGAAGGGCGGCGCGCTCGACTTCCTGACGAAGCCGTTCGACGACGAAGCGATGCTCGATGCCGTCGGCCGCGCACTGGCCCGCGACGGCGAGCGCCGCGCGCGCGAGCGCGTGCTGGACGCGGTGCGTCAGGCCTACGCGTCGTTGACGCCGCGCGAACGCGAAGTGATGAGCCAGGTGGTCGCGGGCCTGATGAACAAGCAGATCGCGGCGAATCTAGGCCTGCAGGAAATCACGGTGAAGGTGCACCGGGCCCAGGTGATGAAGAAGATGCAGGTCCGCACGCTGCCGGATCTCGTGCGGCAAGCCGAAGCGCTGGGCGTGCGCCCGGCCGGCGCACGCGACTGAGCGAGCGTGCCGGGTTGTTCGACGTAACGGCGCCGGCTGCGGCTTCGGCGTGATATCGCGGGCTCGCGTAAACGCCCAGCGGGATGCACCCGACGCGCCGTTTTCAGGCGATCCATGACAGGTCTCGCTTCGGTGGATTCTGGCACGACCAGTCCATACGACACTCCGGCACCGGGCAACGCAAAAAACGTTAGGTAAGCTCACGATAGATATGAAGATACGCGAGGCCGTTCGAGCGGAAACGGACGGCGCGTTTTTCAGAATCGATCAGCGTGTTTCGCGTCGCTCGCCGGTGTCGACGCAGGCGGCGCCCACCCGCCGCCCAGCGCACGCACGAGATTGACCGTCGCGATCGCGAGTGCCTGGCGGCTATGAATCAGCTGGCGTCGCGCATTCAGTGCGTCCCGGTCCGCGTCGATGACCTCGAGATAACTGACGTAGCCGTGCCCGTAACGGCTCAGCGACAACCGCGCCGCCGCTTCGGTGGCGCGCGCCGCGCTGTCGTAGCGCACGATCCGCTCTTTCTGCGCGGCGATGTCGTTGAGTGCGTCCTGAACCTCGCGCAGCGCGCCCAGCGCGGTCGCGCGATAGTTCGCGTCGGCGAGGTCCGCGCCTGCCTTCGCGGCGGCCACCGCGGCCTCGCGCTTGCCGCCGTCGAACACCGTTTCGGCCACGCTCGCGCCGAGGCCCCACAACGAACTGTTGCGATCGAGAAACGTGCCGAGGTCGCGGCTGGCGAACCCGCCCTGGGCGGTCAGCGTCAAGGTCGGAAGCCACGCGGTGCGGGCGACGCCGATTTCGAGCGATGCCGCGTCGACGCGGCGCGCCGCCGCATAGACGTCCGGCCGTTGCGCGAGCAGCGCGGACGGCAGGCCGGGCGGCACCGCCGGCACGCGGATGGCGGACGCGGTCGGCGCGACCGAGAATGCGGTCGGCGAGACGCCGGTCAGCACGGCGAGCGCGTCGACGAGGTTTTCGCGCAGCCGCCGGCTGTCCGCGAGATCGGCGCGAGCCGTATCGAGATCGGCCGCCGCGCGCAGCGCATCGAGATCGCTTGCCGCGCCGGCCCGCACGCGTGCGGCGATCACGTCGAGTGCGGTGCGTCGCAGTTCGATCGCGCGGGCGAGCGTCGCGAGATCCTGCTCGACGAAATGGAGCGTCAGGTAATCGCTCGCGACGTCGGTCGCGACGCGCAGGCGAACGGCCGCGCGATCCGCGTCTGCCTGCAGCACGTTCTGCCGGCCGATCTCCGCATTGCCGCGCAGGCGCCCCCACAAATCGACTTCATAGCCGGCGTTGAACGGCACCGACCAGTTGTGCATCGTGCGTTTCGGCAACGCGTTGTCGACCGTGCCGGATACGCGCGAGCGGCTGAACGACGGATCGACGCCGACGGTGGGCGCCAGTGCGGCTTCGCGCACGCCGAGCAGCGCCTGCGCCTGGTCGACGCGCGCCGCGGCGGCGCGGATGTCGTGGTTGCCGGCGAGCGCGGCATCGACGAGCGCGACGAGCGGCGGATCGCCGAACGATGCGGGCCATTCGACGAGCGACGGTGCGGGTTCGTCGGGCGCATCAGCATGACGGAACCGGTCGGCTCCGACCGCGACGGGGGCGAGCGGCTGCGGCGCGATCGTGCACGCGCTCAGCAGGCCGGCGGCGAGCAGGGCGGCGATGCGGGTCATGGCTGCGTGCGGCCGCGTTGCAGCGAGACGACGACCGACAGGCCGGGCCGAATGCGCGGTTCGGCCGAGGCCGGGCCGTCCAGCAGGATCTTGACGGGCACCCGCTGCGTCACTTTCGTGAAGTTTCCGGTCGCGTTGTCGGGCGGCAACAGCGAGAATTGCCCGCCCGTCGCGGGCGACAGGCTGTCGACGTGCCCGCTGAAGGTCCGGTCCGGCAGCGCGTCGAAGCGCAACTGCACGACGTCGCCGGCGCGAACGTGCCGGAGCTGGGTTTCGCGGAAGTTCGCGACCACCCACGGGTGCGGTTCGACGAGCGTGAGCAGCGCCTGGCCGGGCGCGACATGCTCGCCGGTCTCGACGGTCTTCTTGCCGACGTAGCCGTCCGACGGCGCCACGACGGTCGTGTACTGGCGCTGAAGCTCCGCATCGCGCAGCTCGGCGTCGTTCTGGTTCGACACGGCATCGGCGGCCTGCTGCGCGGCCTGCGCGCTGCGCCGCTGCGCTTCGGCCGCCTCGATGCGTGCGCGGGCGGACTTGCGCGCCGCGTTGGCGGCATCGAATTCCTGCTGCGACAGCCCGCGCGGGGTTTCGCGGGTCAGTTCGCGTGCCCGCGCGTAGTCGAGCTCGGCCTTCTCGGCGTCGGCATGCGCCGACACGAGCGTCGCTTCCGCTTGCTCGACCAGCGCCTTCGCGCGGCTCGCATCGGAGCGCGCCTGCGCGACGCGGGCCCGCTGCAGCGCGACGCGCACGTCGAAATCGCGCGGGTCGAGCCGCACGAGCGGGTCGCCCGCGTGCACGAACTGGTTGTCGTTCACCAGCACGCGCTCGACCGTGCCGGCCACGCGTGGCGAGATCACGTGCAGGTGGCCCGTCACGTACGCGTCGTCGGTGCCGCGATCATGCGCGTCGAATTCATAGACCAGCAGCGCGACGAGCAACAGCGCGCATCCGGCGATCGATACGATCGGCCATTTGCGCGAGCGCGCGGCGGAAGTGGGCGGCGTGTCCGGCGAGTTCGTGCTCACGATCGGGATACTCCATCGAAAAAACAGGGTTTGTCGCATCGCGCTATGCTTGCGCGAGCTTTTTGTGCGGGAGCCGCTCGACGATGAACACCACGTTCGCCCCCGGTGGCGCGACACCGGGGCCGGCCGCAGCGCCGGCCTCCGACATACCGACGTTTCGTTCGATCGCCGCGATCGCGGCCGTGCTGCTCGGCGCGATCATCGCGACCTTGACGTCGCGCATCACGTCGCTCGGGCTCGCCGACATACGCGGTGCGCTCGGCGTCGGGTTCGACGAGGGCGCATGGATCAACACCGCATTCATCGCGTCGCAGATGTTCGTCGGGCCGCTCGCGATCGCGGCGGCCTTCGTGTTCGGCACGCGTCGCGTGCTGCTGGCGGGCGCCGCGGTATTTCTGGTCGTCGAAAGCGTGCTGCCGCTGTGCACGAACTTCGGCACGTTCATCGTGTTCCAGAGCCTGGCCGGTTTCGCGTCCGGCGTGTTCGTGCCGCTGACCGTCGGGTTCGTCGTCCGCACGCTGCCGCCGCGGCTGATTCCGTTCGGCATCGCCGCATATGCGATGAACCTCGAGATGTCGCTCAACCTGTCGGCGACGCTCGAAGGGTGGTACAGCGAACACCTGAGCTGGCGCTGGCTGTTCTGGCAGAACGCATTGCTGACCGTGCCGTTCATCGTCTGCCTGATGCTGTCGCTGTCCACCGAGCCGATCAAGCGCATCGCGTCCGGTATCGATACGCGCGGCATGCTGCTCGGCGCCGGCGGGTTCGCGTGCCTGTGCATCGCGCTCGATCAGGGCGAGCGGCTGTTCTGGTTCCAGTCGCCGCTGATCGTCGCGCTGCTGTGCATCGGCATCGTGATGGTGGCCGCGTTCCTGATCCACGAACTGACGTCGCGACGGGCCGGACTCGATCTCGGCTACCTCACGCTGCCCAACGTTGCGTTGCTGATCCTGCTCGTCGGCCTCGTGCGCTTTACCGTGCTCAACACGAGCTTCATTCCGTCGGCGTTTCTCGCGAGCACCTACGGGCTTCGCCCGCTGCAGATCGGCGATACGCTGCGCTGGATCGCGATGCCGCAGCTGCTGTTCGCGCCGTGCGTGGCGTGGCTGCTGCAACGCGTCGATCCGCGCCGGCTGATCGTGGCCGGCTTCGCGATGGTGGCGGTCGCGTTCGCGCTCGGCGCGCGCCTCACGCCCGTCTGGGCCGAACCCGACTTCATCCCGTCGCAGCTGCTGCAGGCGTTGGGTCAGACGATGGCGCTCACATCGGTCGTGTTCTTTTTCGGCAAGCACGCGACGGCCGAGCATGTACTGACGTTCGGCGCCGTCGTGCAGACGACGCGCCTGCTGAGCGGGCAGCTCGGCACGACGTCGATCGCGGTGGTCCAGCGCATCATGGAGGCTACCCATTCGAATCTCGTCGGTCTGCATGTCACGCTGTCGGATCCGCAAACGCTGGAGCGCCTGCGGGCCGGCGCGGCGTCGCTCGTATCGCACGGCGCGACCTTTGCGACCGGCGACCAGGCGGCTTATGCGCTGCTCGACCGGGCGGTCCGCATCCAGGCGACCACGCTCGCGCTGGCCGACAATTTTCGTGTCGCGACGGCTTTCGCGGTCGCGGGGGTGTTGATCGGCTTGCTGCTCAGGCCGGCGCGTGCGCCGTGAGTGCCCGACGCCGGATCGGCGGATATGCCGCATCGACGATGCTGGCGATCGCGCCCGCCGCAACGCAATGGCGGCGACCTGAAAAATCCTGAAACGTGCTGAAGGGCGCGCCGGCCTGAAGGCCTTCAGGCCGGGCGCGCCGTGCCGCAATGCTTACGCCTTCAGGAACGCGAGCAGTTCGGCATTGATCCGGTCGGCGTTGACGACGCACATCCCGTGCGCGCCGCCGGGGATCACCTTGAGTTGCGCGTGCTTCACGATCTTCGCGGACAGGCGGGCCGAATCGTCGATCGGCACGATCTGGTCGTCGTCGCCGTGCAGGATCAGCGTCGGGACGTCGATCTTCTTCAGGTCCTCGGTGTAGTCGACCTCGGAGAATTCCTTGACGCACAGATACTGGCCATAGACGCCGCCCATCATGCCCTGCGCCCAGAACGCGTCGATCGTGCCCTGCGACACCTTCGCATCCGGACGGTTGAAGCCGAAGAACGGCACGGCGAGATCCTTGTAGAACTGCGAACGGTTCTCGGCGACGTTCTTGCGGATCCCGTCGAATACGTCCATCGGCAGGCCGCCGGGATTGGACGCCGATTTCACCATCTGCGGCGGCACGGCGCCGATCAGCACGGCCTTCGACACGCGCTTCGTGCCGTGGCGCCCGATGTAGTGCGCGACTTCGCCGCCGCCGGTGGAATGGCCGACGAGCGTGGCTTCGCGCAGGTCGAGCGCATCCATCAGCGCCGCCAGATCGTCGGCATACGTGTCCATGTCGTTGCCGTGCGACGGCTGGCTCGAGCGGCCGTGACCGCGGCGATCGTGCGCGATCACGCGATAGCCGTGCTGCACCAGGAACAGCATCTGCGGGTCCCACGCGTCAGCGCACAGCGGCCAGCCGTGCGAGAAGACGACCGGGCGGCCGCTGCCCCAGTCCTTGAAGTAAATCTGCGTACCGTCTTTGGTGGTGATCGTGTTCATCGGATGAGCTCCTTGATGGGCGGAAGCGGCGTGTTTGGGGGCGGCAGCGGCGGCGGCCGCCGGCAGCGCGGCGGCTGCAACGGCGGTCGCGCCGGCAAGCAGCATGTCTCGGCGACGCGCCGAGGGAACGGCGTCGATGTCTGCTGAACGCATTGGGACTCCTTGAACGTGCGGTGGAACGATGCCGCGTTGGATGGATGGTTCGGACCTGCCCGCATGCGGCAATCGCGCCGGCAGCCGGCGTGCGTTCGCGGTCGCGGTCGCGGGCCGGCAGGCGCGCGAAGGCTGCGAACCAACGCCGACAGGAGCCTATCGCGGGGTCATGCAACCTGTACTGAAATCGCGCTGAATTTTCATGAAGGCGGTCGCGCGCAGGTCGCGCGAACGCACCGGCCAGAAAAATTAAGCCCGGAATCAAGACTCTTCAGCGGCGGCTCGTTATCGTCAGCATCAGGTCATCCCGTCGCGGGTCTTGCCAGTTCGTGCCGGCGGATGACGACCGCAATGCGGGCGGGTGCGAACCATCCGCGCCCCGTTGCCACTTGCCTGGGTACGCCGCCATGGACGAATTCAATCGCTGGGAGCACGTGATGACGCTGCTCGACCCGTCGCCGGCCGCGAGCCGCTGTGCGCCGTCGCATCTTCGCGACCCGGACGCCGCGCGCCGCCGCCATCGCGACGATGCGTGGCCCGCGTCGAGCGGCGGCGTGCGCCGCCGTTGCGCGATCGTCGCCGCCGAGCGGCAGACCGATTCGTCGGTGCTGATATCGTGGAGCGATCCGACGCGCTGCCGCTACGACGAGCAGCGCTGGATCAGCGCGAAGTCCCGCGCCCTCGGCCGCTGCGCGCTGACCGGCATCACGATTCATACCGGCGATGCGATCTACAAGCCGCAATGGCGCGGAGCGAAGCGCCCCGCAAACTACCGCGAGGTGATCCTCGCGTCCGAACTGGAACGGTTCATCGTCAGGCTGTCCCGTTCATGACACGGGACGGTGCGCGCAGTCCGTCGGCCATCGCTGGCGGCCGCTGCATTTTCACCGCTAAGGAATCTTCATGAGCACGTTCACGACACGCGACGGCGTTTCGATCCACTACAAGGACTGGGGTGCAGGGCGCCCGGTCGTGTTCATTCACGGCTGGCCGCTGAATGCGGACATGTGGGACGTCCAGATGCATCATCTCGCATCGCACGGTTTTCGCTGCATCGCCTACGACCGGCGCGGCTTCGGCCGGTCCGGCCAGCCGTGGACCGGATACGACTACGACACGCTGGCGGACGATCTCGCGACGCTGATCGAGACGCTCGCGCTGCGCGACGTGACGCTTGTCGGTTTTTCGATGGGCGGCGGCGAAGTGGCGCGCTACATCGGCCGGCACGGCACGCGACACATCGCGAAGGCCGTGCTGATGGGGTCGGTGACGCCGCTGGTCGCGCGACGCGACGACCATCCGGACGGCGTCGACGTGGCCGTGTTCGACGGTATTCGCGCGGGCATCGTGGCCGACCGCGCGGCATTCTTCGAGCAATTCTGGCCGCTGTTCACCGGTTCGAACCGGGCCGCTTCGACGATCTCGCGCGCCGCGCTCGACTGGACCTCGTTCATGGCGCTGCAGGCCGGATTGAAGGGCACGCTCGATTGCGTCGGCGCGTTCTCCGAAACCGATTTCAGGGCGGATCTCGACAAGTTCGACGTGCCGACGCTCGTGATTCACGGCGACGACGACCAGACGGTGCCGCTCGCGCTCACGGGCGCGGCCACGGCGAAGCGCATGCCGCACGCGACGCTGAGCGTCTACGAGGGCGGGCCGCACGCGCTGTATCTGACGCATGCGCAACGATTGAACGACGAACTGCTGGCGTTCGCCCGCGCATGACCCGGCCGCGGCCATGACGTGGCGGAGCGGGCCCGGCCGAACGGACGGCTCACTCCGTCCATTTCGACCCGAGCACCAGGCCGCAGAAATTCGTACGACGATAGTCCGGGTCGCAACGCTCGAGCACGTCGGCGCCGACGTTGCCGAACGCAGTGGCAGGGCGATGCGCGGTGCCCGCGGCGAGCGCCTCGAGGAACAGCTCCTTGAAACCCGGGCCGCGCGGCCACGCGTTCAGGATCTCGTCGCGTTCGGATCGGCACACGTCGTCGAAATGACGCGCAAAGAGATCCGTCTCGATACCCGCGCCGAGCAACGCCGTCAACGGCGTCATGTACGGGTGAATGCCGAAGCTCGTGTGCAGCGCGATCGCACGCCAGACCTCCTCCGCATCGTCGGCGGCGACGCCGTATCCGCCGAGGAACACGTGTGCGGCATTCGCGCCGTCGATTTCGAAGCGCCGGCGCGAATGCCGGTAGCGCTCCGTCAGCCCGAAGTGATGGAACAGCGCGGCGACGTACAGCAGCTCGGCGTCGAACGCGATGCCGCGACGCAGGCCGATGATCGACGCAAACGCGAACACGCGCATCGCGTGCCGGAACAGGAGTTCCGGTGCGCCGGCGCGCACGGTCGCGGCGGCCTCCCGTGCGATCGGGCCGTCGGGAATCCGGATGCCGGCGATACGGTTGCCCATGGTCGTGTTCCTCGCGGCGTGACGGCGGTCGCTCGACGCTGGCGCCATCGAACCATCGTCGCGCGCCGCGCCGCTGAATGTCCTGAGCGGCGCCTGAATCGTTCTGAACGGAAAATCCGACCGGTTCTCACGCCCGGAATCGATTTTGCTGCGCTTCGCACGTCGCTTTTACCCGGTTTTTTCGCAAGTCATGCGAACTGCGATTTCAATTAACGGGATCACGAAATTGATTTCGGCATATCGGCCGATTTATCGTGCCAAACAGGTTCATGGGTGAACGACTGTTTCACACATTGAAAATGCAGGACGCCGTGGTGCACGGTGCCGGGCGGGACGCCGCGCATATCGCATATCCGGGAGACGTCGCGGCGATCATGGCTTTCGTCGATTCAAAAATTTTGCTCTTCCTGTTCTGATAATTTGAATCATTTCGCGACGCAAATGCCGTAGCATGGCGTCGAACCGGTGTCATTTCTGACAGGGCATCAATGAAAGAAATCGATTAAGAATTCCCATGATCAGGATTGGAACGCTTCACGTTTTTCTCGACAGGCGTGAAATTCGCTCGAACGGCAAACTGCTGCGCATCGGCAGCCGCGCATTCGAAATTCTCGAACTCCTGATTCGGGCGAACGGCGCATTGGTGTCGAAAGACGAGATCATGCAGCGCGTGTGGCCGCACACGATCGTGGAGGAAAACAACCTGCAGGTGCATATCGCCGCGCTGCGCAAGGCGCTGGCCGGCGACCGGAACCTGATCGTCACGGTGCCGGGGCGCGGCTATCGGCTGGTCGGCGCCCAGGCCGAAGGCGTGGCGTCCGTGCGTCCCGCGGCGTCGCGGCTGACCGCCGCGCCGACCGCGCTCATCGGCCGCGAGCAGACCGTCGCCGACGTCCTCGCGGCGCTCGACACCGCGCGCGTCGTGACGCTGGTCGGGGCAGGCGGCATCGGCAAGACGCGGGTCGCGCTCGAAGCGGCCATGCGGGCCGAGGCGAGCTTTCCGGATGGTGCCGCGTTCGTGTCGCTGGCCACGGTTGCGTGTCCGCAATTCGTGCCCGCCGCGCTGGCCGGTGCGTTCGGCATCGTGCAGCCGGCCGGGTCGCTGACGCTCGAAGCGGTGCTGGCCAGCGTGGCGAACCGCCGGATGCTGCTGGTGCTCGACAATTGCGAACATCTGCTCGACGCCGCCGCGCAGATCGCGACTGCATTGACCGAGTCGGACACCGGATTGTGCGTCCTCGCGACCAGCCGCGAGGCGCTGCGTATCCAGGGCGAGCGGCTGTGTCCGGTTCCGCCGCTCGATGTGCCCGGCGAAGGCGCCGACGATGCCGAGATCCTGCGCGCAAGCGCGGTGCAACTGTTCTCGGCGCGCGTGTGCGCCTCCGATCCCCGCTTTCCGCTCGACGGACGCAGTGTGTCGCTGATGGCGTCGGTGTGCCGGCGCCTCGACGGTCTCCCGCTCGCGATCGAACTGGCAGCGGCGCGAGCGGCCGTGCTCGGCATCGATATGCTGGCCGCGCATCTCGACGATCATTTCAGGTTGCTGACCGGCGGTTTTCGGACGGCCTTGCCGCGTCATCAGACGCTGCAGGCGATGTACGACTGGAGCTACCGCCTGCTCGGGGACGCGGAGCGCCTGTTGTTGCGGTGGCTCGGCGTGTTCCGCGACAGCTTCTCGATCGACGCGGTGCGGGAGATCGTCGGCACGAAGGGGCTGGCCGATGCGGACCTGCTCGACACGATCGCGGGCCTCGTGTCGAAGTCGCTGCTGAGCCTCGAGAGCGCGCACGGCGCGCCGCGCTACCGGCTGCTGACCACGACGCGCGCGTATGCGCTGCAGCAGCTCGCGAACAACGGCGAATGCGCGGCCGCGGCACTCGCGCATGCGAACTACTTCCATCGGTTGTTCAGGCTTGCGCCCGGTGGCGACGACGGGCCGCGGGCCGAATCGCGGCTCGACGTGATCCGGCGCGAACTCGGCAATCTGCGCGCGGCGCTCGACTGGGCGTTTTCGCCGAACGGCGATGCGGAGGTCGGCATCGCGCTGGCGGCTGTCGCGGTCCCGTGCCTGTTCGACCTGTCGCTGGTGGACGAATGTCGCGAACGGGCGCGCGCGGCGCTCGATGCCATGCGGAATATGGACGAGACCCGGGCGCGCGAGGATGCGCGCGTGCGCCTGCTGGCCGCCTATGCCGCCGCGCTCGCCCATACGTCGGGGGCGACGCAGGTCGTGCACGACGCCTGGTCCGAACTGCACGCGCTCGGGGTCGACGCGGACGAGGCCGGGTTGCCGGCGCGCGAACCGTAACGGCGCGCGCCGCTGCCGAATTCAGAACGTTTCAGCCTGAACTCAGGACTTGGCCGGCCGGTGCGTCTACATTGCATGCATGGAGACCGTCGGCGATTCGCGGGCGGGCAGCAGACCGGCTCGCACCGCCGCTCGTCGATATCCCGACGCCACTGAATGCCAGCGTGGGGCGGCGTCGGCACGTGTCGTGCCGCGGCGACTTCGCGCGTCATCGAACGACTACCGCATGAAACCTGTCCCGTCCGACCTTTCACGCCACGATTCGCTGCCGGCGGCCGCTCGCCGGATCGGGTAGCGCGAGCCATGCGATCGCACGGGTTCCCCGCCAATCGCAACGCGCGCACGCGGCCCATTCCAGCATGCTGAACCTGTCCGTCACGGTCGCCTACGGCGCGCCGATCGTCGTTGCCGACCTCGTTGCGTGGCGGTTGCTCGGGCCTGGCCGTTCGACGGCGAAAGCGGTCTGGCGCTGCGCGTCGTTCGCCGCGCTGACCTATGTGTTGTTCGCCACCGGCGTGAGCCCGCTCGCGGTGCCACCGTCGCCCGACCGGTTCGACCGGCTTGCGATCCAGGCGATCGGCGTCGCATGGTGGCTGCAGTGCGCGCTGGTGTTCAGCCTGATGCTCGACCATTTGCTGCTGCCGCGCGCGTGGCGCAACCAGCGGCTGTTTCACGACATCGCCGCGGGCGCCGTGTTCGGTGCGGCCGCGGTAGCTGCGCTGGGCTACGTACTGGGCCTGCCGCTGAGCGGCCTGGTCGCGACTTCGGGCGCCGTGGCCGTGATCCTCGGCCTGGCCGTCCAGAACACGCTGAACGACGTGTTCTCGGGCCTCGTGCTGAATACCACCCAGCCGTTTCGCCTGGGCGACACGGTGGCCATCGGCGAACTGGAAGGGCGGATAGTCGAAAGCAACTGGCGCGCGACAAAGATGATCAACAGCCTCGGCAACCTGGTCGTCGTGCCGAACAGCACGGCGGCGAAGGCGACGATCGTCAACCTGAGCGAACCCGCGAGCGTGCACGGCGTGACATTGACGATCGAGATCGATCCGGCAGTTAGGCCGGCCGTCGTCGTCGATGCGCTCGACCGCGCTGCCGCCAGTTCGCTGGACGTGCTGGCCAGTCCCGCGCCGATCTCGGTCGTCAAGGCCTTCAGGACCAATTCCGTCGAATACGAACTCGTCTGCTACGTCGACGCGCTGCAAAAAAAGGTGGCGGTGCGTAACCGGCTCTACGATCTGGCCCACCGGCATCTCGCCGCCGCGGACATCGCGCTGCGCCCGCTCGGCGGGACGGCCGCGGCGCACCGGCCGGCTTCGAGCGGTCAACGGCTGCTGCGCGCGGTCGAACTCTTCAGGCAACTCGACGACGAGGATCTGGCGGTGCTGGCCGATGCGCTGGCGTCGCGCATCTTCCACAAAGGGGACGTGATCTACGCGTCGAATTCCGATACGCGCCTGCTGACGATCGTCGGGTCCGGTGTCGCGTCGGTGTTCGTGCCGGGCGCGACCGGCGACATCGAGGTCAGGCGGATGGTGCCCGGCGATGCGATCGGCCAGTCCGTCGTGCTGGCCGGCACGCAACTTCATGCCAGTGTCTACGCGGTGACGGCCGTGACGGCCTATCAGTTGAGCAGCCGCGACCTGTCGCCGCTGCTCGCGAGGAAACCCGAACTCGGACGGTTGATGTGCGAATCCCTCAACGAACACATCGCGACCGAGGAGAGGATGATGATCCCGCCGGCCGCGACCGCGCATGCGTCGTTCAACCTGATCGAATGGCTCGAGAAGGAGATGAAGCGCCTTCACGATTCGTTCGGCTGACGCGGCGGTGGCGGGAGATCGCTGGAACAGGCCGATCGAGCGGTGCGGCCGGCGTGCGGCGGAATCAGGCGAGCGCGGTGAACCGGTCGACGAGATCGGGGTGGTCGAGCTGCTCGACCCACCAGTGCAGCGCGCGTCCGGCTTCGTCGCCGCGCCACGCGATATAGCACTGTGTCGTGTCGCGCATGCCGGTCACCTGGCGTGCGACGAGCTTGCCCTGCGCGATCGCGCGTGCTGCGACGCAATCCGGCAGCGTGCCCACCGCGAGTCCTTCGCACTGCGCGGCCAGTTTTGCGGCGAGCGTGGGGACCGCGAGATACGGCTGCCCGGCATCGACGTTGACCGAGCGCGGCTGCAGTTCGCGCGAGGTATCGCTGATGACGGCGCCGCGATACTCGACGACCGACGCCATCGACAGCGGTTCGGGCAACGCCGCGAGCGGATGGGTGGGGGCGACGGCGAACACGTGCCTGAGCGTGCCGATCGGCCGCGCGACGATATTCGGCAGCTCCGGCGGCTCGCCCACCGCGCCGACGACGAGATCCGCGCGGCGAGAAATCAGCGCATCCCAGGTGCCGCCGAGCACTTCAGTGGACAGGCGCAGCCGCGTGTTCATCTCGAGTCCGTAGAACGTATGCACGTACGGCCACAACGCGTCGAACGGCAGGATCTCGTCGATACAGATGCGAACCTCGGTTTCCCAGCCTTGCTGTGCACGAAGTGCCTTGAGTTCGAGCTGTTGGGCGGCATGCAGCAGCCGGCGGCCCTCTTCGACGACCACGCGGCCCGCGTGCGTGAGCTTCGCACGGCGCCCGCTGCGGTCGAACAGTGCGACGTCGAGGTCGCTTTCGAGCTTTTGTACGAGATAGGTCAGCGCAGACGGTACGCGGTGCAGGAGCTCCGCGGCTTCGGCGAACGTGCCGGTGCGATCGATCGCGTCCAGTGCTTCGAGCGCTTCGAATGACAGCTTCATAGTGAATTCCACGCGTGCGTCGGGCTGTCATGTTATCGCCAAGCGCTGCAGAGTCCAATACGAACCGGAACAAATTATCCGGAGGCCGGAGCCGGAGCGCCATCCTGTTCCGGGCAAGATTGCGTCGCGCGATTGCAGCGTCCGATCGGTATTGGCGATGTGCGCCGTTTCCGGAGCGTCAGCGCACGGGGAAGTCGTGCCGGCTGGGCCCGGGTTTCGCGGGCGTTTCGCGTTCCGGCTTGCTCGCGTGCCGCGGGCGTCGGGAGATTGGCTGACCCGCCGATCGGCATCCCCGAACCTGGTCAATCAACGCGTATCACGACGGCGTCGATTAACGTTTCTTCGCGGCAGCATCGGATGCCTGGGCGCCGGGCAGGGAGCCGAACATGTGCTGGCTGCACTTCGCGTCGCTCCACGCGGTTTTCAGGTGAATCCCGGCCAGCATCCGCCGTGCGATCGGCAGGATCTGTTCGCCGGCAAGGATGCCCAGCAGGCCGGCCAGTGCGATCGTCGGCGGAGCGGGCGATTGCACGCCGATCAGGAAGTAGACAACGCCGGCGAGAATCCCGGCAAGCAGCGATGAAATATACGGCTTCATGATTCGGCTATAAGTGAATGACAACCGTGTGAAAAATACGGATAACTACTGATCCGCGGACGATCCTGTATTTATTCGATAGCGTAGCAGGTCTTTTTTGATGTGATCATTCAATTCGGTGGTTTTAAGATCTTTTAAGGCTGGTTTTAGGGATTTTATTAATCAATTTGATTAAGTGGCGTTACCATGAAATCGCGTGTTGAATGACACCGGCTGGCAGGCGAACCTGCCGGCACAGCGCATCGGGCGCCCCGGGCTTGCCGGCGAGGCAGCCCCTCTTTTTTCTCCGCGTCAAAGGACATGACCGCCATGAGCAATCCGAAA